>NZ_JAALEU010000009.1:0-197043 GCF_011800685.1 Pantoea sp. EKM10T | reverse complement strand
CGCTTTCCTCCTGCAGAGTCAACCTCTTTCTCAGAAGTTTTTCTCCGGCGGCGCAGTCTCCTGTGCCTCTCAACCCGCTTCCCGTTGCCGGTGTTCCGTGTCGATGGAGGCGCATTATAGGGATCCCGTTTCAGAGCACAACCCTTTTTTTGGATCTTTTATCTGAACGGTTATAAATGATCCAGATTGATGAGATCGCCAGCGATCCAGGCCAGAATTGGCTTGTCAGCTGCCTGAAATCGCATCAGGCTGCATTGAAAACAGAACAAAGGAGAACATGATGGCTTCCGCCCTACGTCCATATAAAGACCTTTTCCCGCAAACTGGCCAGCGCGTTATGGTCGATCCAAGCAGTGTTGTGGTCGGTGATGTCATAATGGGGGACGACGTGAGCATCTGGCCGCTGGTTGCGATCAGGGGTGATGTGAATCAGGTCCGCATTGGTGCCCGTACTAATGTACAGGACGGCAGCGTTCTGCACGTTACGCATAAATCAGCGTCTAACCCGCAAGGCTTCCCTCTTATTATTGGCGAGGATGTCACGGTCGGGCATAAAGCGATGTTGCACGGCTGTACCATTGGCGATCGCGTGCTGATCGGAATGGGATCGATTCTGCTTGATGGCGTAATAGTAGAAGAAGAGGTGATGATTGGTGCCGGAAGTCTGGTGCCGCCAGGTAAAAGACTGGAGAGCGGCTATCTCTATCTGGGTAGTCCGGTCAGGCAGATCAGGCCGCTGAATGACAATGAGAAGGAAGGTTTACGCTATTCTGCTAATAATTATGTCGCCTGGAAAGATGATTACCTGGCGGGAGATAACCAGATCCAGCCCTGAGCATCAATATTATCCTGACGGATAGCCGCTTCAGCCTCATCTTCCAGATCCCAGCGATGGTGCTGAAACAGCGCCATCGCCTCCCCTTCACCAAAACGTGAAGCCAGCGACTTCCTGCTGATTGCACAGGTCAGCCGCATGCCGTTGACCAGCACCGGGAAACAGACCGCGTTCAGTTCAGCATTATAGGTTTCATCATCAGGAAACTGTATCGCCTGATTCATGGCTGCATGGCCTGTTTAAGCTGGGTAATCACCGGCGCGATTTCCGGCATCACACCGTGCCACAGATAGAAGGCATGAGCAGCCTGCCCCACCAGCATGCCCAAACCATCTGCCAGATGAGCCGTGCCCTGCGCCTGACACCAGCGAAGGAAAGGCGTCAGCCCGATTTGATAAAACATGTCATAACAGCGCACATCAGCATGAATGACTGCTGCAGGTAAAGGAGGGGTTTCGCCATTCACACCGCTTGATGTCGCATTAATGATCAGATCAAAGTGCTGATCTGTCAGCTGCTCAAAACCACATGCGCGGATAGTGCCGCTCGCTGCAAACAGGCCAGCCAGCTCTTCCGCCCGCGCGGCGGTACGGTTAACAACAGTGAGTGTCACGCCTGCTGAGAGAAGCGGCAGAATGACCCCACGTGCAGCACCACCCGCCCCCACCAGCAAAACCTTGTCACCAGCATTGATCATCTTCAGCCGTTCAAGATCGCTTAACAGCCCGATACCATCCGTGTTGTCACCCAGGATCTGCCCATCGCTGAGTTTTTTCACCGTGTTTACCGCGCCGGACAGGGCTGCACGTTCGCTGAGCTGATCGGCAAATTCCCATGCCTGCTGTTTAAAAGGTAACGTCACGTTGGCACCACGGCCTCCCTGTTCGAAAAAGGCAGAGAGCGCCTGAGGAAAACCATCTATCGGGGCACAAATCCGACCATAGCGATGTTCAACGCCCGTCTGTTCAGCGAAAGCCTGATGGATCAGCGGAGATTTACTGTGGTTGATCGGATTACCGAAAACGGCGAATTGATCCATGAATTAGCCCTGACGTATAAGTTCGCCGCTGATGACATCGCGGATTTCAGAGGGATTGAGCCGCCCACCCGTTTTTCCCGACAGAACCGGGAACTGCTCACCAAACTGCTGCTTCACTTCTTCAGCCGTTCGGCAGGGAGGCAGGCCTGACAGATTTGCACTGGTTGAGACCAGCGGTTTACCAAATGCGCGGCAAAGGGCCTGCACATCAGGATGGTCACTGACGCGAATGGCCAGTGAATCAAACTGTCCGGTAAGCCAGCGAGGCGTTTGTGGCGGAACGGGTACGACAAAGGTCACCGGGCCGGGCCAGCATGCAAACATCCGCTCACGCTGTATCACAGACAGTTCCCGAGCGGAGATGTAAGGTTCCAGCTGGGTGTAATCAGCCGCAATCAGGATAAGCCCCTTTTCTACCGGACGCTGTTTCAGCGCCAGTAAAGCCATGACGGCAGATTCACTGTCAGGGTCACAGCCCAGACCAAATACGGCTTCAGTAGGATAGGCGATGACCGCCTGTCGATTCAGCTGCTCTAAGCAGGTTTCAAGTGAATCGGCGAGGTGTTGATTTTCCATGGTCTATGAATTCTCTTCAGCAATGGCTTTGCCACAACTTTTACTGGCGCAAAAGCGTTTGATCCCTTGGGCCGTCTTTTTTTCAACTAATAGCGGATACTGGCAATAAGGACAGATTCCGGCAACGGGTGTCAGATTCACAACAAACTGGCAGGCTGGATAGCGGTCGCAGGAGTGAAACGTTTTGCCGTAACGGGAGCGCCGCTGAACTAACCGGCCTTCATGGCACTGTGGACAGGCCAGCGAGGTTTCATCCGGTTTGTCGATGGTTTCGGTGTATCCGCATTCCGGATAGAGGCTACAGCCAATGAACATGCCAAATCGCCCCTGCCGCAACACTTTATCCGCACCGCATTCGGGACAGGCGTGGCCTTCCAGCACTTTGACCACATGACCATCGGCCTGACCCTTTAAGGGTCGAATGTAGTCGCATGCCGGGTAGTTCGCGCAGCCCAGAAAAGGACCGTGTTTACCGGAGCGGATAACCAGTTCTGCCCCGCAAGCGGGGCAGGGATCCTGTTTACGCACGGTGAAGAGTGCAGCTTTACTCATAGCGATCAATGCATGAAAGGAAATTTAATGCAGCATACCTTCATTGGCGTCGAATAGCAGTTCTTCCATCTGCTGATAGGCATTTTCACATCCGGGAATGTTGAACAACACCATCAGTACCACCCATTTGAGATCCTCCAGGTCAAACTCAGAGGTATCCAGCGCCATAATGCGTTCGATGACCATTTCACGCGTTTCCAGGTTCAGCACCTGAATCTGCTCCAGGAACAGCAGGAAACCACGGCTGTCAGCATCTAAACGTTTGCTCTCTTCATCGGTATAAATACGCATGGAGAGCGGATCATTTGTCAGTAAAATTGGCGCAACCAGTCCTTCCTGATAGTCAGCCAATCTTTCTAACCAGTTCAGCGCACTGTAAATATCTTCACGATGGAACCCGGCATCCGTCAGGTCGTCTGTCAATCTGTCCTGATCAACACCCATTTCTGCTTCGTTGTGGATATATGTCTCAAACAAATACATCAGTACGTCGAACATGGCATGCCCTCCTCAATCGGACATAGCCGCCGGGTACAGCTGCGATCCATCCTGCTAACTCCAGTTCCAGCAACTGAGCTGAGATAACTGGCACAGATTGGCCGGCACGTTCAGCGACAACGTCAACAGGTGTAACATCATCACCTACGTTAGCCAACACATCAGCAAATGGCAATGGAGCATCGTCACTCACCTCAGAATAAATTTCACCGGCCGGTGTCATCGGCAGCCAGTTAAGTGCACTTGCCAGATCTTCCACGATGTTATGGGGATGGGCCACCAGCAGCGCCCCCTGCTGAATCAGCCAGTTTACGCCTTCACTTAAGGGGTTACCGAGCGCGCCAGGTAAGGCATAGACATTACGATTTTGCTCCAGCCCATACCGCGCCGTTACCAGGGAACCACTCTTCAGCGAGGCTTCTACCACCAGCACCCCATGGCTCAGGCCGCTGATGATACGATTACGGCGCGGAAAATTAAGCGGATGCGGCAGGGTCGTCAGCGGAAACTCAGAAACCACCGCCCCACCCTGTTCAACGATCTCTGCGGCAAGATGGGCATGATTGCTGGGATAGAGCCGCTGCAAACCACTACCTAACACGGCCACCGTTTTACCGCCTACGTTGAGTGCTGCCTGATGCGCAACACCATCAATACCTCTTGCCAGTCCGCTGGTAATGGTCAGACCGCTGAGGCTTAAGTGCTGGGTAAACCAGTCGCACCAGTAGCGGCCATAGTGTGAACAGTTTCGGCTGCCCACCACCGCTAACTGTGGTGTGCTGATAAGCGCAGGATCGCCATCAATATAGAGCAGCGGCGGAAAGCGGTTGGTTTCTTTAAGACGGGCAGGATAGGCCGCGTCCAGAGCAGTCACCAGATGGTGAGCCGGGCTCTGAGCCAGCCATGAATAGACTTCTGTAAGATTTTTTTCATTATAATCATCATATTGCTGGCACTGGCTCTCATCTAAGCCAAGCCGGATAAGCTGCTCCCTGTCTGCCTGTCCGGCACCTATTTGCTGCGCCACATCAACCCAGCGTTTTCCTGTCATTCCAGTGACGGCGGCCAGCCGTACAGACTGCGCTATTTTGTCCATCTTCAGCTCCCTGATCGCCCTTGCTTCCTGCCGCAGAATGCTGTCAATCAGGCCTCGAAAAGTCTACAATATAAGGTAGTAATCTTTTCTTAACCGAATACAGATCTGGATATTTATGTCAGTTTTGCAGGTATTACATTTCCCTGACGAGCGTCTTCGCAAAGTTGCTGCGCCCGTTAAAGAAGTTAACGCAGACATTCAGCGTATCGTTGATGATATGTTCGAGACGATGTATGCCGAAGAAGGTATCGGTCTTGCGGCTACGCAGGTCGATATTCATCAGCGCATTATCGTGATTGACGTCTCTGAAAGTCGTGAAGAGCGTTTAGTGCTGATTAACCCTGAGCTGCTGGAAAAAAGTGGTGAAACCGGCATTGAAGAGGGTTGCCTCTCTATTCCGGAACAGCGCGCATTTGTTCCGCGTGCCGAGCGGGTAAAGGTCCGTGCACTGGATCGCGAGGGTAAAAGTTTCGAACTGGAAGCCAGCGAGTTACTGGCCATCTGTATCCAGCATGAAATCGATCATCTGGAAGGCAAACTGTTTATCGATTATCTGTCGCCTTTAAAGCGGCAACGGATCAAAAATAAATTAGAGAAACTGGCGCGTCAGAACGCGCAGGCTTCCTGAGATCTTAATAAGGGATAAACGTGTCTGCCCCGCTAAAAATCATCTTTGCTGGCACACCTGACTTTGCAGCGCGTCATCTTGACGCGCTGCTTGCTTCTGAACATCAGGTTATCGCCGTATTCACCCAACCCGACCGTCCTGCTGGTCGCGGTAACAAATTAACGCCAGGCCCGGTCAAAACGCTGGCGATGGCACATGACATTCCGGTTTATCAGCCTAAGTCACTGCGACCTGAAGAAAATCAGCAACTGGTTGCTGACCTCAAGGCCGATGTGATGGTGGTTGTAGCCTACGGATTAATTCTGCCCAAGGCCGTGCTTGATATGCCACGTCTGGGATGCATCAATGTCCATGGCTCACTGCTGCCACGCTGGCGCGGAGCTGCGCCTATTCAACGTGCGCTCTGGGCTGGCGACAGCGAAACCGGCGTGACCATCATGCAGATGGACGTGGGACTGGATACCGGCGATATGCTGCATAAGCTGGCCTGTCCGATTACTGCCCAGGATACCAGTGCCACGCTGTATGACAAGCTGGCACAGCTTGGCCCACAGGGGCTGCTGGATACGCTGACATTACTGACCACTCAGCAGGCTTCACCTGAAAAACAGGATGAAACGCTGGCCAACTATGCTGAGAAACTCAGTAAAGAGGAAGCACGTCTTGACTGGACACTCTCTGCAGAACAGCTTGAGCGTTGTATTCGCGCTTTTAACCCGTGGCCGATGAGCTTTTTCACCATTGAAGATCAGCCGGTTAAAGTCTGGCAGGCAAGCGTTCTGCCCCACTGCGATCGTGCGCCTGGTGAAATTATCCATGCTGACAAGCATGGCATCCAGGTGGCAACGGCTCAGGGCGTACTGAACCTGCTCCAGTTGCAGCCCGCCGGTAAAAAACCGATGTCGGCTCAGGATCTTCTCAACTCGCGCCGGGAATGGTTTGAACCTGGAACCCTTCTGGACTGACTCTCAGGCCCGGTCCCTCACCGGGCCTTTTGTTTGATGACAAAACCCTATGACTAAATCTATCAACCTGCGTAGCCTCTCGGCTCAACTTATTGAGCGTGTGGTCGACAAGGGCGAATCCCTGAATACGGCACTGCCAGCCGCCCAGAAAAAGCTCTCTGACAAAGATAGCGCATTAGTGCAGGAGATCTGTTTTGGCGTATTGCGCACATTACCGCAGCTGGAAGCGCTGATTGGCAAACTGATGGAGCGTCCACTTACCGGCAAACAGCGGGTTCTGCACTATCTGATCATGGTCGGGCTTTATCAGCTGGAATATACCCGTGTGCCTGCCCATGCCGCACTGGCAGAAACCGTCGCGGGCGCCGAAGTACTGAAGCGCACCAGTATGAAAGGCTTATTAAATGGCGTATTACGCCAGTTTCAGCGTCAGCGGGAAGAGCTGCTTGCCACTGTTCAGTATGGCCCGCAACGCTATCTGCATCCCGGATGGCTGCTAAAGCGTTTACAGCATGCCTGGCCGGAACAATGGCAACAGATTGTCGAAGCAAATAATCTGCGTCCGCCGATGTGGCTGCGGGTTAATCGCCAGCACCACGATCGTGACACGTGGCTGGCTATGCTGGCCGAAAGCGGCAGGAATGCTCAGCCTGCTGTCGATGTGCCGGATGCGCTGCGGCTTGACGCCCCTGCCCCGGTCAGCCAGCTACCAGGCTTTGATCAGGGTTGGGTTACCGTGCAGGATTTATCTGCTCAGCGCTGTGCCTTGCTGCTTGAGCCCCAAAACGGCGAACAGATTCTGGATTTATGCGCTGCGCCCGGCGGTAAAACGACCCATATCCTTGAAATCGCGCCTCAGGCCGAAGTTATGGCCGTCGACGTGGATGCGCAGCGTCTTAAACGCGTAAATGAGAATCTGCAACGACTGGGTATGAAAGCAGACGTGAAACAGGGTGATGGACGAACGCCGCAACAGTGGTGCGGCGATCGTCAGTTTGACCGTATTCTGCTGGATGCGCCCTGCTCTGCTACCGGTGTGATCCGACGCCATCCCGATATTAAGTGGCTGCGTCGCGATCGGGATATCGCCGAGCTGGCAAAGCTTCAGGGTGAAATTCTTGATGCTATCTGGCTGCACCTGAAACCTGGCGGTACACTGATTTATGCCACCTGTTCCATCCTGCCTGAAGAGAATCATCAACAGATAGATGCTTTCCTGCAGCGCCAGCATGATGCGCAGGCAGAGCCCCTCAGAGATGCGCCCGCGAACGGCTTACAGGTCTTCCCGGAAGCCGAGGGCGGAGATGGTTTCTTCTACGCTAAGCTGATAAAAAAATCGGGTACAAACTGAAATGAGTATTGATAAGCGATGAAAATAATCATTCTGGGCGCAGGACAGGTTGGCGGAACCCTGGCAGAAAATCTGGTGGGTGAAAACAACGATATCACGGTGGTTGATACCGACTCTTCACGCCTGCGTCACCTGCAGGATAAGTTCGATCTTCGCGTCGTGCAGGGTCATGGTTCTCATCCACGAATTTTACGTGAGGCGGGTGCGGAAGATGCCGACATGCTGGTTGCCGTAACCAACTCCGATGAAACCAACATGATTGCCTGTCAGATTGCTTATTCGCTTTTCAATACGCCGAATCGTATCGCCCGTATTCGCGCGGCCGATTATCTGCGTGATGCGGACAAATTATTTATTCCTGAAGCGGTGCCTATCGATCACCTGATCTCGCCTGAACAGCTGGTGATCGACAATATCTATCGTTTAATCCAGTACCCTGGCGCATTGCAGGTCGTCAACTTTGCTGAAGGCAAAGTCAGCCTCGCCGTGGTGAAAGCTTATTATGGCGGGCCACTGGTAGGAAATCCGCTATCGATCATGCGTGAGCATATGCCACACATTGATACCCGCGTAGCCGCTATATTTCGTCAGGATCGCCCCATTCGCCCGCAGGGTTCAACCATCGTAGAAGCGGGTGATGAAGTCTTTTTCATTGCAGCCAGTCAGAACATTCGTGCGGTAATGAGTGAAATGCAGCGGCTGGAGAAACCTTATAAACGGATTATGCTGGTAGGTGGTGGTAATATCGGTTTCGGCCTGGCACAAAAACTTGAGAAAAATTACAGCGTGAAGCTGATTGAACGTAACCCTCAGCGCGCAGCAGAACTGGCAGAGCATCTTCACGACACAGTCGTCTTTTATGGCGATGCGTCAGATCAGGAACTTCTCGCTGAAGAACATGTTGATCAGGTTGATCTCTTTATCGCCGTCACCAACGATGATGAAGCCAATATTATGTCAGCCATGCTGGCAAAAAAGATGGGGGCGAAGAAGGTTATGGTGCTGATTCAGCGCCGCGCCTACGTCGATCTGGTACAAGGCAGCGTTATCGATATCGCTATTTCACCTCAGCAGGCCACGATCTCTGCCCTGCTTGGTCATGTGCGCAAAGCGGATATCGTGGGCGTTTCATCGCTACGACGCGGTATTGCAGAAGCGATCGAAGCGATAGCGCACGGAGACGAATCAACTTCACGCGTGGTCGGCCGCTCCATTGATGATATCAAACTACCGCCAGGCACCATTATTGGCGCAGTGGTTCGTGGAGACGATGTGATGATTGCCAATGATAACCTGCGAATTGAACAAGGTGATCATGTCATCATGTTCCTGACCGACAAGAAGTTTGTATCAGATGTGGAACGTCTCTTCCAGCCGAGTCCATTTTTCCTGTAAATGCCGCGTTTACAGGCGAACAGAACACAAGGAACGCAAAACTGCCGCTTAATTCGCTGTGTTGATGGCAAAACCAGTAGGGTTTGTTAGACTTTATGGCATTGGCTTGGGCAAGGAGATAAGTATGAGTTTAATCAAAGAGTTTCGCGATTTCGCAATGCGCGGCAATGTGATGGATTTAGCCGTTGGTGTCATCATCGGTGCTGCATTCGGTAAAATTGTTTCATCGTTAGTCGCCAACATCATTATGCCGCCTTTAGGCTTACTGATTGGTGGTGTCGATTTTAAATCATTCGCCTGGGTACTTAAGCCTGCAGTTGGTGATGCTCCAGCCGTTGTAATGCAGTACGGTATCTTCCTTCAGACCATCTTCGATTTTGTCATCATCGCTTTCGCAATCTTTATGGCGATCAAGTTAATGAATCGTCTGTACAAGAAAAAGGAAGTAGAGAAGCCAGTGGCTAAACCGTCAAACGAAGAAGTTCTGCTGACTGAAATCCGCGACCTGCTGAAACAGCAGAATACCCGGGTCTAGTTAATAAGCCGCCGCACAGGCGGTTTTTTTAACCGTAAAAGCAGAAGGGCAGTGATAAGACGCTTTCTTATCACTGCCCTCCCATCCAGTCCCCTTGCCATGTTTCTCTTTCCGCTTGAAACTACCTTTACCCTTTTGCTTCTGCTCAATGCGTTGCCGAAATAGCGGGTCGTGTAACAGAGCCTGAATCGCGTTATCACGGATTTGCCCTTTGGTGTGCTGATATTTACTCATGACGCCTCCTGTTGAGATGGTCTGATACTCTATTCCTTTGCAGCAAAATAACAATATGCTTATTTGCTCGAAGCCTCTCCCCGCTCCAGCGCCTCAAGAATTGAGCACGAAATGCTGCTGTGACTGTCACCACAACAGGCATCGGAAAGGTGTCGCAGGGAACGCTGCATCGTTTCTAACTCTGCGATCATCTGAGAAACTTCACTCAGCCGTTTTTCAACGATCGCTTTTGATTCCTGACAGGTGTGATGCGCAGGATCAACCCGGATCGAAAGTAGCTCTCTGATCGCTTCCAGACTGAAACCCAGTTTACGACCATAACGAATAAATTTCAGACGCTGAAGATCGCCCTCGCTGTAAAGGCGAAAGCCACCTTCCGTCCGACCATCATGATCCATCATCTGTTGCTTTTCATAAAAACGGATAGTGTCTGGCGTCACCTCCGCAAGCTTAGCTAACTGACCGATGCGAAACATTTACTCCTCCTCGCGGAAACGATGCTGAATAGCAGTGGAATAACTACCATGAAGAAAATCGGTACTGATACCCGCCTGGCGTAATCTCAGCTCCAGCACCTGAAGCCGATGGCAATGATCCTGATAATTTTGATCCGCAGGATCGAGGTTACGAAGAAGATCGTTAACTTCCATGGCTTCACGTCTGAGCTCAAGCTCCGGCGGCAGAAAGCCCGCATTTTTCAGTAAACGGTAGCCCGCTCTTAACTCAGGCGGAACATGACTGTCATCATCCAGCTGCAGCGGCTTACCAGAGCCGGGAAGATTACTCAGCTCGCCTTTTTCCAGCGCCGCTTTGATGTGCTGTTCAGCAAGTTCATCAACCAGCCACATAGTTAGCTCCTTTGAACATGAAAAGAGTAAGTTCTAAGGTAGTAAATTTCAGGCAATAAAAAACCCGCCGAAGCGGGTTTTTTACGTTGCTACAGATTACTCTGCGGCTGCTTCTGCTTGAGCTTCTGGACGATCAACCAGCTCGATGTAAGCCATCGGAGCGTTGTCACCAGCACGGAAGCCACACTTCAGAATACGAGTGTAACCACCGGCACGGCTCGCGAAACGCGGGCCCAGCTCATTAAACAGTTTTGCCACGATCTCGTTATCACGAGTACGGGCGAATGCCAGACGACGATTAGCTACGCTGTCGGTCTTGGCAAGAGTAATCAGCGGCTCAACTACGCGACGCAGTTCTTTGGCTTTCGGCAGAGTCGTTTTGATGATCTCATGACGAACCAGAGAACCGGCCATGTTGCGGAACATAGCCTGACGATGGCTGCTGTTGCGGTTCAGTTGACGACCACTCTTACGATGGCGCATGACCTTATCCTTCTCAGTGAAACCTTAACCTGTGATCTGATTATTCATCAGCAATGCTTGCTGGCGGCCAGTTCTCGAGGCGCATACCCAGAGAAAGACCACGCGAAGCCAGCACATCTTTAATCTCGGTAAGAGATTTTTTACCAAGGTTAGGCGTTTTAAGCAGCTCAACCTCGGTACGCTGTACCAGATCACCGATGTAGTGGATAGCTTCTGCCTTAAGGCAGTTAGCAGAGCGGACAGTCAATTCCAGATCGTCAACAGGGCGCAGCAGGATCGGATCGAATTCTGGTTTCTCTTCTTTAACTTCCGGCTGACGTACATCACGTAAGTCAACGAAAGCTTCAAGTTGTTCTGCCAGAATGGTTGCCGCACGACGAATCGCCTCTTCAGGATCGATTGTGCCGTTGGTTTCCATTTCGATGACCAGCTTGTCCAGGTCGGTGCGCTGCTCTACACGCGCTGCTTCAACATTGTAGGCGATACGGTCTACAGGGCTGTAGCAAGCGTCAACTAACAGGCGGCCGATTGGGCGCTCATCTTCTTCCGAATGAATTCGGGCAGAAGCCGGCACATAGCCACGACCACGCTGAACTTTGATACGCATGCTGATAGCAGCGTTCTCATCGGTCAGATGGCAAATGACATGCTGAGGCTTGACGATTTCGACATCACCATCATGGGTAATGTCGGCTGCAGTCACAGGGCCAATGCCAGATTTATTCAAGGTCAGAATAACTTCATCTTTCCCCTGAACTCTTACCGCCAGCCCTTTCAGGTTGAGCAGGATTTCCAGGATATCTTCCTGTACTCCCTCTTTGGTGCTGTACTCATGAAGTACACCATCAATTTCAACCTCGGTCACCGCGCAACCCGGCATGGATGAAAGCAGAATACGGCGCAGTGCGTTACCAAGAGTATGGCCAAAGCCACGCTCTAAAGGCTCAAGGGTCACCTTGGCGTGCGTCGAACTCACTTGCTCGATATCTACCAGGCGCGGTTTTAGAAACTCTGTCACAGAACCCTGCATTGTGTCCTCTCTTTGGTACTAAGCCTTACTTGGAGTAAAGCTCGACGATCAGGTGTTCGTTAATGTCCGCAGACAGATCAGTACGTTCAGGAATACGCTTGAACACACCTTCCATCTTAGTCGCATCAACTTCCAGCCAGGTTGGCTTTTCACGCTGCTCAGCCAGCTCCAGAGCGGCCTTCACGCGAGATTGCTTTTTGGCTTTCTCACGGATGCTAACGACATCATTCGGAGATACCTGATAAGAAGCGATGTTAACAACGCGGCCATTTACCAGAACAGACTTATGGCTAACCAGCTGACGTGCTTCTGCACGAGTGGCACCAAAGCCCATACGATAAACTACGTTGTCCAGACGACCTTCCAGCAGAGCCAACAGGTTTTCACCGGTGTTGCCTTTCAGACGAGCTGCTTCTTTATAATAGTTACGGAACTGACGCTCCAGCACGCCGTAGATACGACGAACTTTTTGCTTTTCACGTAACTGACCGCCGTAATCAGACAGACGCGGTTTACGCGCACCATGCTGACCAGGGGCTTGTTCAATCTTACACTTGGAATCAATCGCGCGAACGCCAGACTTAAGGAATAAGTCAGTGCCCTCACGACGGCTCAGCTTGAGCTTAGGACCCAAATATCTTGCCATTTTCTTTCTCCAACTATCCTAAAAAAACGGGCGTTATACGCGACGTTTTTTCGGCGGACGACAACCGTTATGAGGGATCGGAGTCACATCAGTAATATTAGTGATGCGGAAACCAGCGGCGTTCAAAGCACGAATCGTAGATTCGCGACCTGGACCCGGACCCTTTACCATAACTTCCAGGTTCTTAATTCCGTAATCTTTTACCGCTTCTGCACAGCGCTCTGCAGCGACCTGAGCAGCAAACGGAGTGGATTTACGTGAACCGCGGAAACCGGAACCACCGGCGGTTGCCCAACCCAGTGCGTTACCCTGACGATCAGTAATGGTAACGATGGTGTTGTTAAAAGAAGCATGGACATGAGCCACGCCATCTGAGACTTGTTTTCTTACACGCTTACGTGCACGAACTGGTGCCTTTGCCATTATTTACTCACCCCGATTATTTCTTGATCGGTTTACGCGGACCCTTACGGGTACGTGCGTTGGTCTTAGTACGCTGACCGCGAACCGGAAGACCACGACGATGGCGCAAACCACGGTAGCAACCAAGGTCCATAAGACGCTTGATGCTCAGGGTGATTTCACGGCGCAGATCACCTTCTACAACGAATTTCGCAACTGCATCACGCAGCTGATCAATTTGTTCTTCAGACAGCTCACTGATCTTAACATTTTCAGCAATACCCGTTGAAGCGCAGATGGCTTTAGAACGAGTTTTACCGATACCGAAGATCGAAGTTAATGCGATAACGGTATGTTTTTGATCAGGAATGTTAATGCCTGCTATACGGGCCACTATGCACTCCTATAATTAAACAAGCACGTCCCATGCTGAAAAGCCCGTTTTCAGGATACTCAAATGGAAACGCACTGACATACAAAAGATTGGCTGGCTAATCTAGCCAGCTCAACCCGACTTTGCAAGAAAAATATGTGACAAAATCAGCCTTGGCGCTGTTTATGCTTTGGCTCGGCGCTGCAGATCACACGGACGACACCGTCGCGACGAATGATTTTGCAGTTACGACATAATCTCTTGACGGAAGCACGAACTTTCATTTTTACTCTCCGTAACTTCTCAACCAACTGAATTAACGGCCGTAGCCTTTCAGGTTAGCTTTCTTCAGTGCCGACTCGTACTGACTTGACATCATCAGAGTTTGCACTTGAGCCATAAAGTCCATGATGACGACAACTACGATAAGCAGTGAAGTACCGCCAAAGTAGAAGGGAACCTTCATCGCATCACGCATGAACTCCGGGATAAGGCAGATAAACGTAATGTAGAGAGCGCCGATTAAGGTCAATCGCGTCATTACTTTATCAATATACTTCGCCGTTTGCTCTCCCGGACGAATTCCCGGTACGAATGCACCAGACTTCTTCAGGTTATCTGCTGTTTCACGTGGGTTGAAAACCAACGCCGTATAGAAGAAACAGAAGAAGATGATTGCAGTCGCATAGAGTAGCACATAAAGCGGCTGTCCTGGCTGCAAATACAGCGAAATTGTTGTCAGCCAGTTCCAACCGGTACCGCCCCCAAACCACGATGCAATCGTTGCCGGGAACAGAATAATGCTGGAAGCAAAGATGGCTGGAATGACGCCTGCCATGTTCACTTTCAACGGTAAATGTGTGCTCTGTGCAGCGTAAACGCGACGACCTTGCTGACGTTTTGCGTAGTTCACCACAATGCGGCGTTGACCACGTTCAACAAAGATAACAAAGAAGGTCACTGCGAATACGAGTACTGCAACCAACAGCAACAGAAGGAAGTGCAGGTCGCCTTGCCGCGCTTGCTCGATGGTATGGCCAATGGCCGGCGGGAGACCCGCAACGATACCTGCGAAGATAATGATCGAAATACCGTTACCGATACCACGTTCAGTAATCTGTTCGCCCAGCCACATCAGGAACATCGTTCCTGAGACCAGACTTACAACAGCGGTAAAGTAGAAAGCAAAGCCTGGATTCATTACCAGGCCTTGCATCCCTGGCATATTCGGCAGACCGGTAGCAATACCGATCGACTGAAATATGGCCAATACCAACGTACCGTATCGGGTGTACTGGCTAATCTTACGACGGCCAGCCTCCCCTTCTTTCTTAATTTCCGCTAACGCTGGATGAACCACCGTTAATAACTGGATGATAATCGATGCCGAAATATACGGCATGATGCCCAGTGCGAAGATAGAAGCACGGCTCAGAGCACCACCAGAGAACATGTTAAACATTTCAATGATGGTGCCACGCTGTTGCTCAAGCAGTTTGGCAAGTACAGTGGCATCAATACCAGGGATTGGAATAAAAGAGCCAATACGGAAGACAATGAGTGCGCCGATTACAAACAGCAGTCTGCGTTTCAGCTCACCAAAGCCACCCTTGGCACTTTGAAAATCTAATCCCGGTTGTTTAGCCATCTGCTACTTATTCCTCGATTTTACCGCCAGCAGCTTCGATTGCAGCACGTGCACCTTTGGTGACACGCAGACCGCGAACCGTTACCGGTGTAGAAACTTCACCAGACAGAATTACTTTAACGAATTCAATCTGAACACCGACAATGTTGGCTGCTTTCAGCGCGTTCAGGTCGACGATACCGCCTTCAACTTTCGCCAGATCAGACAGACGAATCTCTGT
Organism: Pantoea sp. EKM10T; assembly: GCF_011800685.1. Taxonomy (NCBI): domain Bacteria; kingdom Pseudomonadati; phylum Pseudomonadota; class Gammaproteobacteria; order Enterobacterales; family Erwiniaceae; genus Pantoea; species Pantoea sp. EKM10T. The sequence continues at coordinate 181,689 of NZ_JAALEU010000009.1, read as the reverse complement.
GGTGATCATTGCTTTGCGAGAGGTGAAACCGAACTTCGGCAGACGACGGTACAGAGGCATCTGACCACCTTCGAAACCGCGACGTACGCCACCGCCAGAACGTGAGTTCTGACCTTTGTGACCACGACCACCGGTTTTTCCGAGGCCAGAACCGATACCACGACCCAGACGCTTGGTAGCGTGCTTAGACCCTTCGGCCGGAGACAGAGTATTTAAACGCATCTCTTACTCCTCCACTTTAACCATATAGGAAACCGCGTTAACCATACCGCGTACTGCAGGCGTGTCTTCACGCTCAACGGTGTGGCCAATACGACGCAGACCCAGGCCAACCAGAGTGGCTTTATGCTTAGGCAAGCGGCCGATTGAACTACGGGTTTGAGTGATTTTAATAGTCTTAGCCATCGTGATTACCCCAGAATTTCTTCAACGGATTTACCACGCTTAGCAGCGACCATTTCCGGAGATTTCATATTGCCCAGGCCGTCGATAGTTGCACGAACCACGTTAATCGGGTTAGTAGAACCATAGGCTTTTGCCAGTACGTTATGAACTCCAGCGACTTCCAGAACGGCGCGCATTGCACCACCGGCAATAATACCGGTACCTTCTGAAGCCGGCTGCATGAACACGCGGGAACCCGTGTGTGCACCTTTAACTGGGTGCTGCAGGGTGCCGTTGGTCAGCGCGACGTTAACCATGTTGCGACGGGCTTTCTCCATCGCTTTCTGGATCGCTGCTGGAACTTCACGCGCTTTACCGTAACCAAAACCTACGCGACCATTACCATCGCCTACCACAGTCAGTGCTGTGAAGGAGAAGATACGACCACCTTTAACAGTTTTAGAAACACGGTTTACCGCGATCAGTTTTTCCTGCAGTTCGCCAGCTTGTTTCTCGATGTGTGCCATCTTAGACCTCTACCTTAGAACTGAAGGCCAGCTTCACGGGCAGCATCTGCCAGTGCCTGGACGCGACCATGATATTGGAAACCGGAACGGTCGAAAGAAACACCAGTGATGCCTTTTTCGATTGCGCGTTCTGCGATAGCTTTACCTACTGCAGCTGCGGCTTCTTTATTACCGGTATACTTCAGTTGTTCAGTGATAGCTTTTTCTACAGTAGAAGCAGCGACCAGAACTTCGGAACCGTTCGGGGCGATTACCTGTGCGTAAATATGACGCGGGGTACGATGTACCACCAGGCGAGTAGCACCCAGCTCTTTGAGCTTGCGACGTGCACGGGTCGCACGACGGATACGAGCAGATTTCTTATCCATAGTGTTACCTTACTTCTTCTTAGCCTCTTTGGTACGCACGACTTCGTCGGCGTAACGGACACCCTTGCCTTTATAAGGCTCAGGACGACGGTAGGCGCGCAAGTCCGCTGCAACCTGACCAATCAGCTGTTTATCAGCGCCTTTCAGCACGATCTCAGTCTGAGTTGGACATTCTGCAGTGATACCCGCGGGCAGCTGGTGATCGACTGGATGAGAAAAGCCCAGAGACAGGTTAACCACGTCGCCTTTAACGGCTGCACGATAACCTACACCAACCAGCTGCAGCTTCTTAGTGAAGCCTTCGGTAACACCGATTACCATTGCGTTCAGCAGCGCGCGAGAAGTACCCGCCTGCGCCCAGCCGTCAACGAAACCTTCGCGCGGAGCGAAAGTCAGAGCGTTGTCAGCATGCTTAACTTCAACAGCATCATTGATAGTACGAGTCAGCTCGCCGTTTTTACCTTTAATCGAAATTACCTGACCGTTGAGTTTTACCTCTACGCCGGCAGGAACAACGACAGGTGCTTTAGCAACACGAGACATATGTATCCTCCGATTACGCTACGTAGCAGATAATTTCGCCACCAAGACCTGCCTGGCGCGCTGCACGATCAGTCATGACACCTTTAGATGTAGAAACTACAGCGATGCCCATACCAGCCATTACCTTTGGCAGCTCATCTTTTTTCTTATAGATGCGCAGACCAGGACGGCTTACTCGCTGAATGCTTTCTACAACAGCTTTACCCTGGAAATACTTGAGAGTAAGTTCCAGTTCCAGCTTGATGTCGCCTTCGATTTTGAAATCTTCAATATATCCTTCTTCCTTCAGAACGTTGGCAATTGCCAATTTCAGCTTGGAGGAAGGCATGGTGACCGCAACTTTGTTTGCGGCCTGACCGTTACGGATACGGGTCAGCATATCCGCGATCGGATCTTGCATGCTCATCTGTGTTACTCCCGTGATTCAATTGGTGACAATTACCAGCTAGCCTTTTTCAGGCCCGGGATTTCACCGCGCATGGCGGCTTCGCGGACCTTGATACGGCTCAACCCAAACTTCCGCAGGAAACCGTGCGGACGACCTGTTTGACGGCAGCGGTTACGCTGACGCGAAGGGCTGGAATCACGCGGCAGACTCTGCAGCTTCAGAACAGCATCCCAACGATCTTCGTCGGAAGCGTTCACATCAGAGATGATCGCTTTCAGTTCAGCGCGTTTAGCGAAGAATTTGTCTGCTAATTTTGCACGCTTAACTTCGCGTGCTTTCATAGATTGCTTAGCCATTAAGTAACCCTACCTTACTTACGGAACGGGAAGTCAAAGGCAGCCAGCAGAGCACGGCCTTCATCATCAGATTTCGCAGTAGTGGTAATGGTGATATCCAAACCACGAACGCGATCGACTTTGTCGTAGTCGATTTCTGGGAAGATGATCTGCTCACGTACACCCATGCTGTAGTTGCCACGACCATCGAATGACTTAGCGGACAAGCCACGGAAGTCACGGATACGTGGAACAGCAATGGTGACCAGACGCTCAAAGAACTCCCACATGCGCTCGCCACGCAGAGTTACTTTACAGCCGATCGGATAGCCCTGACGGATTTTGAAGCCTGCAACTGATTTGCGTGCTTTGGTGACCAGCGGTTTTTGACCGGAGATTGCTGCCAGGTCAGCTGCTGCGTTATCCAGCAGTTTCTTGTCAGCGATCGCTTCACCAACACCCATGTTCAGGGTGATCTTCTCGACCCGAGGGACTTGCATGACAGAATTGTAGCCAAACTCTGTCATGAGTTTCTGGACTACTTCGTCTTTGTAGTAATCATGCAGTTTCGCCATCGTACTACTCCAAATTACTTGATAGTTTCGCTGTTAGACTTGAAGAAACGGACTTTTTTGCCGTCTTCGAATCTAAAGCCTACACGGTCAGCCTTACCAGTTGCCGCGTTGAACAGTGCAACGTTAGAAACCTGAATAGCAGCTTCTTTTTCAACGATGCCACCTGGTTGGTTCAGAGCCGGAACCGGCTTCTGATGTTTCTTCACCAGGTTGATACCTTCAACGATGACCTTACCAGAAGACAGGACATTCTTAACTTTACCGCGCTTACCTTTATCTTTACCGGTTAACACGATAACTTCGTCGTTACGACGGATTTTAGCTGCCATTGTTCGCTCCTTAGAGTACTTCTGGTGCCAGAGAGATAATTTTCATGAACTTTTCAGTACGAAGTTCACGAGTTACCGGCCCAAAAATACGCGTACCGATAGGCTGCTCACTGTTATTGTTCAGAATAACGCATGCATTACCATCGAAGCGAATGACAGAACCGTCCGGGCGACGAACACCCTTCCTGGTGCGCACCACTACCGCCTTCAGGACATCACCTTTTTTGACTTTACCACGCGGAATTGCTTCCTTGATGGTAACTTTGATGATGTCACCGACGCCTGCGTAGCGACGGTGCGAGCCACCCAGAACCTTGATACACATTACGCGACGTGCACCGGAGTTGTCGGCGACGTTCAGCATAGTCTGTTCTTGGATCATTTTAGTGCTCCGCTAATGTCAACTACTACTTCGGGACCTAAACCTCAGGTCGTTAGAAAGCCCCATAATTGAGGGCGCGGCATTGTAACACCGGTTCTCACAGATGGGTAGAAAAAATAAACGGCTCTCAATCGAGCCGCTGATTTCCCCTGATGACAGGGAGGGCGTATTCTAGGGAATAGTGCGAACAGTAGCAAATGTAATCTGCCTTATTTTTCGTCGCCTCCCAAATAAAGTGCCCTTCTGACTCAACCAGCCAGTTTCCTGGCCAGTTGGTTATGCTGACGCAACACGGCTGGCAGTTCAATTCCGGCCACTTGTCCGTCCCGTACCCGGACTTTTCCGTTAATGATGCTATAGGCAACCTGTCCCGGATTACAGAACACCAGGGCGGCGACAGGATCGTGCCCTGCCCCGGCAAGTCCAATTCGATTCAGGTCAAAAATGGCCAGATCGGCCATCATGCCCGGCGCAATGGTGCCCACATCATCGCGGTTTAGCACCTTTGCTCCACCCAGCGTCGCCAGTTCCAGTGCCTGACGTGCCGTCATCGCATCCGGGCCGAAGCCAACGCGTTGCAGCAGCATCGCCTGACGAACCTCGGCCATCATGTCTGAGCTGTCATTGGAGGCTGAGCCATCCACACCCATACCCACGTGTACGCCGGCATCACACATATGGCGTATCGGCGCAATACCGGAACCGAGACGCATGTTCGAGCAGGGACAGTGTGCGACGCCGGTACCGGTACGTGCAAAGAGTTCTATGCCATGCTGATCCAGTTTGACGCAGTGTGCATGCCAGACATCCGGTCCTACCCAGCCGAGGTCTTCAACATACTGTGCTGGCGTCATATTGAATTTTTCACGGCTATAACGGATATCGCTGTCGTTCTCCGCCAGATGGGTGTGCATTGAGACGTTGAAGCTGCGTGCCATCGCTGCGGATTGCTTCATCAGCTCACGGCTGACTGAAAACGGCGAACATGGCGCAACCACGATGCGTAACATCGAACCGTGGCTGCCATCATGGTAGCGCTCAATCACACGCTGCGTATCTTTAAGAATGGCGGCTTCATCCTCTACCAGTGCATCGGGTGGTAAGCCACCCAGGGACTTACCGACGCTCATGCTGCCCCGGCTCGCATGGAAACGCATGCCCATTAAGGCTGCAGCCTCAATACTGTCGTCAAGCTTACAGCCATTCGGGTAGACGTAGAGATGGTCACTGGTGGTGGTGCAGCCGGAGAGCATTAACTCGGCCATGGAGATCTGTGTTGAGATATGAATCATCTCAGGCGTCAGATTCTGCCACAGTGGATAGAGGTGGGTTAGCCAGTTAAAGAGCTCGCCGTTTTGCACTGCAGGAATAGCGCGGGTCAGGCTCTGATACATGTGGTGATGCGTATTGATCAGGCCAGGGATGACAATGTGTCCTCGCAGATCGATGATCTCATCCGCGCTATCGGGTAACGAGCGTGCTTCCCCGACTGCAACGATCTTATTTCCTTTTATCAGAATAGAAGCGTTACCTATTTCCCGACGGTCAGCATCCATGCAGACCACACATTCAGCATTCTTCAGTAACAGAGTTCGTTCCATGCTATCGCCTGTGGATAGTGGTTGTGTGTTACCCGATAATAGCGGCAAGCTTTTGGCAGAGCTAATCGCAGGTAACGCAGCTAACAGTGGCAATTTTAACAGTGACCGGCGTAAGCGGTCATGACTCTCCATTTTCACGGCACATTTCCTTGTACAGTTATGATAACCCCGGCGTTTATAGCCTGGCGCTTTCAGGCCACGTCGCCTGAAGAGAGGCAGCTTAATCCCTGCAAATCCCTGAATTTTTGAGCACCATCAAATCCGTATTGCCACGGGCACAAATGGATCAAGCCCGAATCGCAGGCAAAAAAAAACCCCCTGCCGAAGCAGAGGGTTTCCTCAGAAAAAACGATTCTTATTACAGAACAGCTTTCTCGATTACGCGAACCAGGGTCCAGGATTTAGTCTTGGACAGTGGACGGCATTCGCGGATTTCTACCACGTCACCAATTCCACATTCATTGTTCTCGTCATGGATGTGCAGCTTGGTCGTACGTTTAATGAATTTGCCGTAGATCGGGTGTTTCACGAAACGTTCGATAGCAACAACTGCAGATTTCTGCATTTTGTCACTTACTACACGACCCTGCAGAGTACGGATTTTATCGGTCATTACGAACCCGCCTTCTCAGTCAGTAAAGTCTTAACGCGTGCAACATCACGGCGAACCTGTTTCAGCAGATGAGTCTGCTGCAGTTGGCCAGATGCTGCCTGCATGCGCAGGTTAAATTGCTCACGCAGCAGATTAAGCAGCTCAGTGTTCAGCTCTTCAACGCTTTTTTCACGCAGCTCAGTTGCTTTCATTACATCACCGTCTTAGTTACAAAGGTGGTTTTGATAGGCAGTTTTGCTGCTGCCAGCTTGAATGCTTCACGGGCCAGCTCTTCTGGTACGCCGTCCATTTCATACAGGACTTTACCAGGCTGGATCAGGGCAACCCAATACTCTACGTTACCCTTACCTTTACCCATACGCACTTCCAGCGGCTTCTCGGTAATCGGTTTGTCCGGGAATACTCGGATCCAGATCTTACCTTGACGCTTAACTGCACGGGTCATAGCACGACGTGCTGCTTCGATCTGACGAGCAGTCAGACGACCACGGCCAACAGCTTTCAGACCGAAAGTACCGAAGCTGACATCCGTACCCGCAGCCAGACCGCGGTTACGGCCTTTGTGCACTTTACGGAATTTCGTACGCTTTGGTTGTAACATCAGCGACTCTCCTTACTTACGGCCTTTACGCTGCTGCTTTTTAGGTTGAGCAGCCGGTTCCGGTTGTTCAACAGCAGCCATACCACCCAGGATCTCACCTTTGAAGATCCATACCTTAACGCCGATTACACCATAAGTGGTGTGCGCTTCAGAGGTGTTGTAGTCAATGTCAGCACGCAGTGTGTGCAATGGCACGCGACCTTCACGATACCATTCGGTACGTGCGATCTCGGCGCCACCCAGACGGCCGCTAACTTCGACTTTAATACCCTTCGCGCCAAGACGCATGGCGTTCTGAACTGCACGCTTCATAGCACGACGGAACATCACACGACGCTCCAGCTGTGAAGTGATGCTGTCAGCTACCAGTTTCGCGTCCAGTTCCGGCTTGCGGACTTCGGCGATATTAATCTGTGCAGGAACGCCAGCGATATTCGCGACGACCGTGCGCAGTTTTTCTACATCTTCGCCTTTCTTACCGATAACGATGCCCGGACGAGCGGTGTGAATAGTCACACGGATGCTCTTCGCTGGACGCTCGATAACGATACGAGAGACAGATGCTTTAGCCAGTTCTTTAGTCAAAAACTGACGTACTTTAAAATCGCTGTCCAGGTTGTCAGCGAATTCTTTGGTGTTCGCAAACCAGGTAGAGTTCCATGGTTTTACAATACCCAGGCGAATACCATTAGGATGTACTTTCTGACCCATTGCTAGTCTCCAGAGTCTCAGCGATCGGACACAACCACAGTAATGTGGCTGGTGCGCTTCAGGATGCGATCTGCACGACCTTTGGCACGCGGCATAATGCGTTTCATGGTCGGACCTTCATCAACGAAAATTTTCGTGATTTTCAGATCGTCGATATCAGCGCCATCGTTGTGTTCGGCGTTAGCAATGGCAGATTCCAGAACTTTTTTGACCAGTACAGCCGCTTTCTTATTGGTGTAGGTCAAAATGTCCAGTGCCTGCGACACTTTCTTACCGCGAATCAGGTCAGCAACAAGGCGAACCTTCTGAGCAGAAGAACGAGCGTGGCGATGTTGAGCTAAAGTTTCCATCTCTTCCTCCTACTTATTTCTTCTTGGCTTTTTTATCAGCCGCGTGACCGCGATAAGTACGTGTCGGCGCGAATTCACCCAGTTTGTGACCAACCATTTCGTCGGAAACAAAGACAGGCACGTGCTGACGACCATTATGGACAGCGATGGTCAAACCGATCATGTTAGGAAAGATCGTTGAACGACGGGACCAAGTGCGCAAAGGCTTCTTGTCACCGCTTTCCACCGCTTTCTCTACCTTCTTCAGCAAGTGCAGGTCAATAAAAGGACCTTTCTTGAGAGAACGTGGCATGGCTTATCCTCTAATATTATTTGCTACGGCGACGTACGATAAACTTATCGGTACGCTTGTTGCTACGGGTCTTCTTACCTTTGGTCTGAACGCCCCACGGAGTTACCGGGTGCTTACCAAAGTTACGACCTTCACCACCACCGTGCGGGTGATCAACTGGGTTCATCGCGGTACCACGAACGGTAGGACGAACACCACGCCAACGGGCTGCACCAGCTTTACCCAGAACGCGCAGCATATGCTCAGCGTTGCCGACTTCGCCCAGTGTTGCGCGGCAGTCAGACTCGACTTTACGCATTTCACCTGAACGCAGACGCAGGGTAACGTAAGAACCTTCACGCGCAACGATCTGCACGTAAGCACCGGCTGAGCGAGCAATCTGACCGCCTTTGCCTGGTTTCATTTCTACGTTATGCACGGTTGAACCCACCGGGATGTTACGCATCGGCAGAGTGTTACCTGCTTTAATCGCAGCATCAACGCCAGATTGGATCTGGTCGCCGGCTTTCAGGCCTTTAGGGGCCAGGATGTAACGGCGCTCGCCGTCTTTGTACAGAACCAGTGCGATGTTCGCAGAGCGGTTCGGATCGTACTCAAGACGTTCAACAACTGCCGGGATACCGTCTTTGTTGCGTTTGAAGTCAACAATACGATAAGCCTGCTTGTGACCACCACCGATATGACGGGTAGTGATACGACCATTGTTGTTACGGCCACCGGATTTGCTGTTTTTTTCTACCAGCGGGGCAAATGGTTTGCCCTTGTGCAGCTCCGCGTTTACCACTTTAACTACATGGCGACGACCCGGAGATGTCGGTTTACATTTAACAACTGCCATTGTCTTTCTCCTCCGACTTACTCAGCGCCGCCAGCGAAGTCCAGATTCTGGCCTTCTTTCAGGGTGACGTAAGCTTTTTTCCAGTCGCTACGACGACCGATACGCTGTCCTTGACGCTTAACTTTGCCCTTAACTACCAGGGTGTTTACGTCTTTAACTTCTACTTCGAACAGTTTCTCAACAGCAGCAACGATCTCTGCTTTGGTCGCGTCATTAGCAACTTTGAGAACGATGGTATTGGTTTTTTCCATCGCGCTAGATGCTTTTTCAGATACGTGCGGCGCGCGCAGTACTTTCAGCAGACGTTCTTCACGGATCATGCCAGCATCTCCTCAACTTGCTTAACTGCATCAGCAGTCATAACGACTTTGTCGAAGGCGATCAGGCTAACTGGGTCGATACCGGATGCATCACGTACGTCAACCTTGTACAGGTTGCGCGCAGCCAGGAACAGATTCTCATCCAGTTCACCGGTGATGATCAGCACGTCTTCCAGAGCCATGTCTTTCAGTTTCTGTACCAGCAGCTTGGTTTTCGGTGCTTCTACAGCAAATGATTCGACAACGATCAGACGATCTTGACGTACCAGTTCGGACAGGATGCTTTTCAGCGCGCCGCGGTACATCTTTTTGTTAACTTTTTGACTGTGGTCCTGCGGCTTCGCAGCAAAGGTCACACCACCTGAACGCCAGATTGGGCTCTTTACAGAACCTGCACGCGCACGGCCGGTGCCTTTTTGACGCCATGGCTTTTTGCCTGAACCGGTTACTTCGGCGCGAGTTTTCTGCGCACGAGTACCCTGGCGGGCGCCAGATGCGTAAGCAACAACAACCTGGTGAACCAGCGCTTCGTTGAAATCACGACCGAAGGTAGTTTCGGAAACAGTCAGCGCGCTCTGCGCGTCTTTCAATACTAATTCCATTGCTATCCCCTTACGCCTTCACAGCTGGTTTAACGATCAGGTCGCTACCGGTAGCACCGGGAACTGCACCTTTAACCAGCAGCAGGTTGCGCTCAGCGTCAACACGTACTACGTCCAGACTCTGAACGGTTACGCGCTCATTACCCAGCTGACCTGCCATTTTCTTGCCTTTGAACACTTTGCCCGGAGTCTGGTTCTGACCGATAGAACCCGGAACGCGGTGAGACAAGGAGTTACCGTGAGTAGCGTCCTGGGTACGGAAGTTCCAGCGCTTAACGGTACCGGCGAAACCTTTACCTTTAGAGGTACCGGTTACGTCAACTTTCTTAACTTCAGCGAAAATCTCAACGCTGATGCTCTGACCTACAGAGTATTCTTCACCTTCAGCGGTGCGGAATTCCCACAGGCCACGGCCAGCTTCAACGCCAGCTTTAGCAAAATGACCAGCTTCAGGTTTGGTCACACGGTTTGCTTTTTTAGCACCGGTGGTAACCTGAATTGCCTGGTAACCATCGTTTTCCAGGCCTTTGACCTGAGTAACGCGGTTCGCTTCAACTTCGATTACGGTGACGGGGATAGAAACGCCATCTTCAGTGAAGATGCGGGTCATGCCCACTTTTTTACCGACTAAACCAATCATTGTTTCAACCTCTCAATCGCTCGATGACCTGATTAACCCAGGCTGATCTGCACGTCAACACCGGCAGCCAGATCCAGACGCATCAGAGCATCAACGGTTTTTTCAGTTGGCTCAACGATGTCTACCAGACGCTTGTGAGTGCGGATTTCGTACTGATCACGCGCATCTTTGTTAACGTGCGGAGAGATCAGAACAGTAAAACGCTCTTTGCGGGTTGGCAGCGGGATTGGACCACGAACCTGCGCACCAGTGCGCTTGGCGGTCTCAACGATTTCCGCGGTTGATTGATCGATCAGACGATGATCAAACGCTTTAAGACGGATACGGATTCTTTGGTTCTGCATGAGACCAGAGCTCCAAACTTTTTATAGACGAAAAAAATTACTACTCGAGCCCATTACGATTGATGGGAGAGTGTAATCGTTCAGCATATAACTCCACAATTGGGAGTATTGTCAGGCGGCCTAAATTTCAGCCGTCTGCGATTCTGCTCGAATCGCGCCTGCAATATCTGCAGGCCCGCGCATTATACGTAAATCTGTTCAGGAAGCAACCCGTGTTGAGGTTTTACCCATTAAATTGTGGCCGGTTCGTGAAGCGTGCGTCGCATTGCACTGCCGTATCACTGATAAATCAGTTATTCAGTTGTGAGTCTGTTTCCGCCCTTCTTCATTCATAGGTGACACAGAACCCGTTGCCCACGAGAGTGCATCTAACCTTTCGTCCGGAGCATAATCATGTCGCCCACTCTGATAACTCACATTGCTGCACTCGCAGGCGGAGGTGCATTGGGAAGCTTTCTTTCGCTGACCAGCCAGCGCTTCGCCCCCGCCCTCTCACCCGCTCAATGGTTTGCCCTACTCTGCTTTCCGGGTTCGCACTGTAATCATTGCCAGCAGCGCCTGCTGTGGCGAGATGCGCTGCCGTTAATAAGCTGGCCTGGCTTAAAAGGACGGTGTCGCTTCTGTCATCGCGCGTTCGGCGCAGAAAGCGTTGTCATTGAATGGCTGTTTGCCCTTCTGTGCCTGCTGGTGCTGCAGAGTTTTGACCACTCTGCTGAAGCTATTTTTATTATTACTGCCTCCGGCCTCTTGCTGCTCGTGGCTGCCATCGATCGTCGCCACTTCTGTATACCTGACCCGCTCAATTATCTGCTGATCTGGTCTGGATTATTCCATGCCACGCTGTCCGGAACCGAAACAACGGCGATATGGGGTGCTGTGGCGGGCTACTGTGCGTTGTGGCTGCTCGCCTGGAGCTATCGGCAGATGCGGGGGTACGAGGGATTAGGTTATGGCGATATCAAGCTCTTCGCAGCGTTAGGTGCCTGCTGTGGCTGGCAGGCATTACCCTGGATTGCGTTGGGTGCCACCGTTATGGCGCTGACGTCGATCGTGATGCTGCAACTGCGGGGTTTTATTCAGGGGGACAGCCCGCTGCCGTTTGGCCCATTCCTGGCCATTGCGGGCTGGGTAGCGATAGTACTGCAGACCCGATTCACTCTTGTTTGATTTGAGCCTGCAGATAGTTCTGGATGCCCATCTTCTGGATTAACTCAAGTTCCGTTTCAATCCAGTCGATGTGATGTTCCTCATCAGCCAGGATTTCAATCATCATGTCACGGCTGACATAGTCATGCACTTTGTCAGCATAGGAGATAGCTTCACGAAGGTCTTTCGCGCCCTCCAGCTCCAGATTCAGGTCTGAACTCAGCATCTCTTCAACATCTTCACCGATACGGAGCCGTCCCAGATCCTGAAGATTTGGGATCCCTTCAAGGAAAAGAATACGCTCAATATATTTATCGGCATGTTTCATCTCATCGATTGATTCATGGTATTCCACATCATTGAGGCGCGTCAGACCCCAGTTTTTGAACATGCGCGCATGCAGAAAGTACTGATTGATAGCAACCAGTTCATTTCCAAGCAGTTTGTTGAGATGACTGATAACTTTGATATCGCCCTTCATTGTTAACCCTCCGCGTCTGGTTTATTAGAGCGTAGATGCGGTTAAAAAGAAGTCAAAAAAACGCGACAGATATTGTGGGTATTCACGCACCGATCGTCGGTCAGGCTATCTCTTTGTAGAGTGGTGCATGCTGCATCTCTTCATCCATAATTTCACGCGCAGCACGAATACATTTGCCGCATTGCTTGCCGACCGGCACAAGCTGGCGCAGTTGCTGAATAGATTTGGGCTGATAGCGACGCACGACTTCACGAAGGGTTTTATCACTGATGGCATTACACAGGCAGACGTACATTGATTCATCACTCGGGTACATTTTCTGTACACAGTGTAAATGCGAATCGTTTTTATTTCAAACCCACCCTTTGCAGGGTTATGGCGTTTTCAGAGCAAAAAAAAAGAGCACCGAAGTGCTCTTTTTACTGTGTTGCAGTGGCCATTTACACAGCCACAGCAGATATCACAATTAAGCGATAACTTTAGCAACAACACCCGCGCCAACGGTACGGCCGCCTTCGCGGATTGCGAAGCGCAGACCTTCGTCCATTGCGATTGGGTGGATCAGGGTAACAACCATTTTGATGTTGTCGCCTGGCATTACCATTTCAACGCCTTCTGGCAGCTCTACTGAGCCGGTTACGTCAGTTGTACGGAAGTAGAACTGTGGACGATAGCCTTTGAAGAACGGAGTATGGCGACCACCTTCGTCTTTAGACAGAACGTAAACTTCTGACTCGAACTGGGTGTGCGGCTTGATTGAGCCTGGCTTAGCCAGAACCTGGCCACGCTGGATGTCTTCACGCTTGATACCACGCAGCAGAACACCACAGTTTTCGCCTGCCTGACCCTGGTCCAGCAGCTTACGGAACATCTCAACACCGGTACAGGTTGATTTCACAGTATCTTTGATACCAACGATTTCAACTTCGTCGCCGACTTTAACGATGCCGCGCTCAACACGACCGGTAACAACGGTACCACGGCCAGAGATTGAGAATACGTCTTCGATTGGCAGCAGGAACGGCATGTCGATCGCACGCTGTGGCTCTGGGATGTAGTTGTCCAGATGCTCAGCCAGTTCGATGATTTTCGCTTCCCACTCTGGGTTGCCTTCCAGCGCTTTCAGAGCAGAACCACGAACGATTGGAGTGTCGTCGCCTGGGAAGTCATATGCTGACAGCAGGTCACGAACTTCCATCTCTACCAGTTCCAGCAGCTCTTCATCATCAACCATGTCACACTTGTTCAGGAACACGATGATGTAAGGAACGCCAACCTGACGACCCAGCAGGATGTGCTCACGGGTCTGTGGCATTGGGCCATCAGTCGCAGCAACAACCAGGATCGCGCCGTCCATCTGCGCAGCACCGGTGATCATGTTTTTCACATAGTCGGCGTGGCCTGGGCAGTCAACGTGCGCATAGTGGCGAGTCGGGGTTTCATACTCAACGTGTGAAGTGTTGATGGTGATACCACGTGCTTTCTCTTCTGGTGCGTTATCGATCTGATCGAATGCACGAGCCTGGCCGCCGTAAGTTTTAGACAGTACGGTGGTGATAGCTGCAGTCAGGGTGGTTTTACCGTGGTCGACGTGACCGATGGTGCCCACGTTTACGTGCAGTTTGTTACGCTGAAATTGCTCTTTCGCCATGGCGATAATTCCTTACGTTGTGCCTTCACCATCTGGGTGAAGGCATCAGTTCAAATTTAAACCGTAGCTTATTTGCTACGAGCTTCAATAACGGCCTGCGCTACGTTGTTTGGCGCATCGTCATACTTCAGGAACTCCATGGAGTAAGAAGCACGACCTTTGGTCAGAGAACGCAGCTGAGTTGCGTATCCGAACATCTCAGACAACGGAACTTCAGCGTGAATCTGAACGCCAGTAGCGTTAGATTCCTGCCCTTTGAGCATACCACGACGACGGCTAAGGTCACCGATGACATCACCCGTGTTCTCTTCTGGCGTTTCAACTTCAACCTTCATGATAGGCTCAAGCAGAACAGGTGTCGCTTGTTTAAAGCCTTGTTTGAAGGCAAGAGACGCGGCCAGTTTAAACGCCAGTTCTGAGGAGTCGACATCGTGGTAAGAACCGAAATGCAGACGCACGCCCAGATCCACAACCGGGTAACCAGCCAGAGGGCCTGATTTCAGCTGCTCCTGGATACCTTTGTCAACCGCAGGGATGTATTCACCAGGAATCACACCACCTTTGATGTCGTTGACAAATTCGTAGCCTTTCGGGTTCGAACCTGGCTCCAGTGGGTACATGTCGATAACAACATGGCCATACTGACCACGACCACCAGACTGCTTGGCGTGTTTACCTTCAACATCGGTAACTTTGTTGCGAATCGCTTCACGGTAAGCAACCTGTGGTTTACCCACGTTTGCTTCAACGTTGAACTCACGCTTCATACGGTCAACGATGATGTCGAGGTGCAATTCACCCATACCGGCGATGATGGTCTGGTTAGATTCTTCATCAGTCCATACGCGGAATGATGGGTCTTCTTTTGCCAGACGGCCCAGAGCCAGACCCATTTTTTCCTGGTCAGCTTTGGTTTTTGGCTCAACGGCGATAGAGATTACCGGCTCCGGGAACTCCATGCGCTCAAGGATGATGACGTTATCTGGGTCACACAGGGTGTCACCAGTGGTCACATCTTTCAGGCCGATCGCAGCTGCGATATCACCCGCACGAACTTCTTTAATCTCTTCACGCTTGTTAGCGTGCATCTGAACGATACGGCCCAGACGCTCACGGTTTGACTTAACCGGGTTGAACACGGTGTCACCCGTGTTAACAACACCAGAGTAAACGCGGAAGAAGGTTAAGTTACCCACGAACGGGTCGGTAGCGATTTTGAACGCCAGTGCAGCAAACGGCTCGTTGTCATCAGAGTGACGAACAGCCGGCGTGTCTTTACCGTCGTCCAGCATACCGTTGATCGCGGTAACGTCAGTCGGTGCTGGCAGATATTCAACAACTGCATCCAGCATCGCCTGAACACCTTTGTTCTTAAATGCAGAACCACAGGTTACCAGGATAATTTCGTTGTTCAGAACACGCTTACGCAGAGATGTTTTGATCTCTTCTTCAGTCAGTTCTTCACCACCGAAGAATTTCTCCATCAGCTCATCAGAGCCTTCAGCAGCGGCTTCAACCAGCTTCGCATGCCATTCTTCAGCCAGTTCCTGCATATCAGCTGGAATATCTTCGTAGACGAAGGTTACACCCTGGTCTGCGTCGTTCCAGTTGATTGCTTTCATTTTCACCAGGTCAACAACACCGGTGAATTTCTCTTCTGCGCCGATAGCCAGCTGCAGAGGAACTGGAGTTGCGCCCAGACGAACTTCCATCTGTTTAACAACTTTCAGGAAGTTAGCACCCATGCGGTCCATTTTGTTAACGAACGCAATGCGTGGAACTTTATATTTGTTAGCCTGACGCCATACGGTCTCAGACTGTGGCTGAACGCCACCAACTGCACAGTAAACCATTACCGCGCCATCAAGCACACGCATAGAACGTTCAACTTCGATGGTGAAGTCAACGTGTCCTGGGGTGTCGATAATGTTTACGTGGTGTGGTTCAAACTGCTTGGCCATACCAGACCAGTAACAGGTGGTCGCAGCGGAGGTGATGGTAATACCACGTTCCTGTTCCTGCTCCATCCAGTCCATGGTTGCTGCGCCGTCATGTACTTCACCGATTTTGTGGTTTACACCGGTGTAGAACAGAACGCGTTCGGTAGTGGTAGTCTTACCGGCGTCGATGTGCGCACTGATACCGATATTACGGTAGCGGGCAATGGGTGTTTTACGAGCCATTTGATTCCTCTGATTCTCGGACGTTCAAGGTAAGTCGACCCCAGCGGGTTGGCTGATTGAGCGCCCGCTGGTTTAACAACTACGTGGTGATTACCAACGGTAGTGTGCGAACGCCTTGTTGGCTTCTGCCATGCGGTGAACGTCTTCACGTTTCTTAACTGCTGTACCTTTGTTCTCTGCAGCATCAGAAAGTTCGTTCGCCAGGCGAAGAGCCATTGATTTATCACCGCGTTTACGAGCAGCATCTACGATCCAGCGCATTGCCAGAGCATTACGACGAACCGGACGGACTTCTACTGGTACCTGATAAGTAGAACCACCAACGCGACGTGACTTAACTTCGACAGTCGGACGCACGTTTTCCAGAGCTACTTCAAAAGATTCCAGCGCGTTTTTACCTGAACGCTGAGCCAGGGTCTCAAGCGCGGTATAAACGATTGATTCTGCAGTAGATTTTTTACCATCTACCATCAGGATATTTACAAATTTGGCCAGCAGCTCTGATCCGAACTTAGGATCTGGCAGAATTTTACGCTGACCAATGACGCGACGACGTGGCATGGAAATACTCCGTTGTTAATTCAGGATTGTCCAAAACTCTATGAGTTTATTTTGACATTTAATTTAAAACGTTTGGCCTTACTTAACGGAGAACCATTAAGCCTTTGGCTTCTTCACGCCGTACTTGGAGCGAGCCTGCTTACGGTCTTTAACACCTGAGCAGTCAAGCGCGCCACGAACGGTGTGGTAACGCACACCTGGCAGGTCTTTTACACGACCGCCACGGATCAGGATCACGGAGTGTTCCTGCAGGTTATGACCTTCACCACCAATGTAGGAGGTAACTTCAAAACCGTTGGTCAAACGCACACGGCAGACTTTACGCAGTGCGGAGTTTGGTTTCTTAGGAGTGGTGGTGTACACACGAGTACAAACGCCACGTTTTTGCGGGCAAGCTTCCAGCGCCGGCACGTTGCTCTTTGCAACTTTGCGGACGCGTGGTTTGCGAACCAGCTGGTTAACTGTTGCCATTAAATAGCTCCTGGATTTGCTTTTGCTTCGTAAACACGTAATAAATCGCCTCGTAGAATTACGAGGAGGCAGAATTTTAGGGCTGAGTCAAAGGGGTGTCAAGAAATAACCAGGTTTTAGCCGATTACCAGACCATTTGTTGCTGATGCCTGATCGTTAGCGTGACAAACCCAGTATAGTCTACTGACTGCACACGGGTCGAAATTTGTCCAGCGAGACCGCGAGCCTGGACATCTTCGTCCAGCACCCAGAGCGTCGCTTCGCTCTCTGACAGTCGCATCAATGCGTGGCTGCCAGCTAAAGCGGCCAGCACGCCATCCTGCAACAGCAGCAGGTCATCACCCGCACCCGCCATTAAAAGCAGGCTCTCAAGGTCACAGTGTGCCGGTGAGTGCAGTAACGTATGCAGCATTAACGTCTCTTAAAAAGTAAGAATGCGATCGTAGCTGGCCAGCGTCTGTCGCAGTGCCGGCGCGTCCAGTAGCGTAACATCCAGCAACCGGTCAGCGTCAACCTCTAATCCACGCGCTATCAGCGATGTCCGGCAGAGATAGCAGTGTTCAATCTCATATAGTGCCAGCACGCCAAAGGTCGCGGCATAGTGACGGCTCTTAATCGTCTCAGGTTGCTGGTGCAGATTAAGCTGCAGCACGCCATCACCGATAAAAAACAGGCCGATATCCTCACTGAGCGCGCCCGTGGCCAGCGCGGCATCCAGCCCCTCACGTCCTGCGCTGCTGCCGTGCGGCGCCCGGGCAAAGACAAACGCGACCCGATTCATCAGAACTGCACCATGCGTTCACAGCTCAGCGCCGCTTCCGCCAGCGCGCCCAGCCCGCTCAGGGTAAAGCCCGGCTGCAGGTTACTGCCCGCCAGCTGGAGTCGTGCCGCTTCCTGCTGGTCGCTGACGCCACGACGCAGCGCGGCCGCCACACAAATATTCAGTGCCACACCCTGCTCCTGATGCAATGTCTGCCATGCGCGCACCAGATCAAACTCATCACTGGCGGGCGACGTCAGTTGGTTAGCGTTCAGCACCCCTTCGCGATAGAAGAAAACGCTGTCAAGCTGATGGCCTGCCGTCAGCAGTGCGCGGGCAAACAGCCAGGCACTGGTCGCCTGTTGCGTACCGTAAGCCGGGCCGGTGACCAGCAGGGTGTAACGCATTACCGCTCCTGCCCCTGGAAGTCGCCATTTTTAAACTGACGGATGTAGAGATAGACGGTGTGTTTGGAAATATTCAGCCGATCGGCCACCTGGTTGATGGCATCCTTGATGTCGAAGATCCCCTTCTCATACAGGTTCAGCACAATCTGACGATTCTTGGCGTTGTTCGATACATTACGGTCAGCACTCACCTCTTCAATGGTGAACTCCAGCGTCTGCATCACCAGATCGTCTACCGAACTGGCGAAGTTGACGTTGGAGTCAACCTGCTGCATCTCGGGCGGCATAAAGGTCGACATGATCTGTGAGAACGGCACATCAAGGTTCATGTTGATGCAGAGCAAGCCAATGACCCGCTGCTGACGGTTACGAATCGCAATCGTGACCGATTTCATCAGCACGCCGCTTTTGGCACGTGTGAAGTAGGCACGGGAGACATTACTGTCCGCACCATGCATATCATGCAGCATACGCAGGGCTAAATCGGTAATAGGCGAACCGACTTTACGTCCAGTGTGTTCACCATTAGCGATACGCACTGCCGAACACTTAAGATCTTCAAGCGAATGCAGGACAATTTCACAATGCGAACCGATCAACATCGCCAGGCCATCCACGACAGCCTCGTACGATTTCAGAATATCGTAATCACTTTGTTCGAACGGGCGCTGCTCCAGAAGATCGAAGTCGCTCAGTTCACCCGGATTGAATGGATTAGACATTGAAGAGTATCACCCTGAATGGCTGGAGCCTGTCACAGCGGCTTATGGGCAGACTCAATATTGGGATAATTAGGCAGGCATTAGTCTGGCAAATGTCGTCGGCTTATGCCAGAGGTTTGTCGTGAAGCCGAAATGAAACCGCCGCCCGGAGGCGGCGGTCAGCAGATTACTGCGCTTTTTCTGCAGCAGCAGGCGCTGGAGCCTGTGCTTTTTCATCTGCCTTTGGCGCTGGTTTGATATCAAGCAGCTCGACATCAAACACCAGGGTGGAGTTAGCCGGGATGCCCGGAACGCCATTTTTGCCGTAAGCCAGATTTGGTGGGATCACCAGCTTGATCTTGCCGCCTTTCTTCACGTGCTTCAGACCTTCAGTCCAGCCCGGGATGACACCATCCAGACGGAATGAAAGTGGCTCGCCACGGGTATAAGAGTTGTCGAATTCAGTACCGTCAATCAGCGTACCTTTGTAGTTTACCACTACAGTATCGCTGTCTTTAGGTGCGTCGCCGGTACCCTCTTTCTCAACTTTATACAGCAGGCCGCTTTCGGTTTTCTTCACGCCGCTCTCTTTAGCAAATTTGGTTGCGTAAGCTTCGCCCTTTTCAGAGTTCTCTTTCGCATCTTTTTCCATTTTCGCTGAGGCTGCGCCTTTCACGCGGCCTTCAAAGGATTGCAGCGTCTGCTCAATCTCTTCATCAGAGAGTTTGCTCTTGCCACCAAATGCATCCTGAACACCAGCGATCAGCTGCTGCTTATCCAGTTTGATGCCCAGTTTTTCCTGCTCCTTCAGGGAGTTGTCCATGTAGCGACCCAGCGAAGCACCCAGCGCGTAGGCAGACTGCTGGTCTTCATCTTTGAAGGCAGCATTTTTCGGTGCCTGAGGCGCAGACTGTGGCGCGGCGGCTGGTGCAGCCTGTGGCGCCGCAGCGGTATCTGCCGCCATTGCCAGCGGAGCATTCAGCGCAACAGCCATGGTGGTAGCTAACAATGTGACTTTAAACAGTGATTTCATCCATTCTCCAAAACCGAAGCGTCTAACCTCGGGAAACATTGCGGACTTCAGGGTCCACACTATAACTTTACGTGGCAGTGTCGAACACTCCCACAATGTAATTACCCGGTTAACCTCCGACCTTTATAACATCGGGAAGTTTCATCAGAGATGATGCCGCGATGCCTTTTTTCAAGCGCAACGCCTCCGGGCGTGAAAAAAACAGGTGATTCCTGGCATTCAGATCGTAGAATCACGCCCCGAGTCGCACCTTAACAGAGGAACAGGTCATGCAACAATCTGAGTGGGAACAGCGTCTGGAGACGCTGGAGAGCAAACTGGCCTTTCAGGAGATGACTATCGATCAGCTGAACAGCGCGGTCGTTCAGCACGAGCTGGAGATGAATAAGATGCGTGAGCAGATGCGCATTTTAACCGACAAGCTCAAAGCGAATGCGCCATCGATCGTCGCCTCACAATCTGAAGAGACGCCACCACCGCATTACTGATCGCGGGCTATCTGGCCCCGGCTTACCCGGGCAGAACCAGAATACGTGCCAAAAGAAAGGCCACCCGAGGGTGGCCTTGAAAGGTCTGTTGAGACTTAGTGGCTGCAGCCGCAGCCGCCAGTGCCACAACCGCCTTTACCCTGATCATGGTCGTGATCATGGCCGTGATCGTGGTCATGATGATGGCCATCTGCACCGTGAACGTGGCCATGAGCCAGTTCTTCCGGCGTGGCTTCGCGGATAGCAACCACTTCAACGTTGAAGTTCAGGTTCTGACCCGCCAGCATGTGGTTACCATCAACCACGACGTGATCATCTTCCACTTCGGTGATTTCTACCGGTACCGGGCCCTGATCGGTTTCTGCCAGGAAGCGCATGCCAACCTGCAGTTCGTCAACGCCCATGAAGACGTCTTTAGGAACGCGCTGCACCAGGTTATCGTCATATTGACCGTAGGCATCGTTTGCCGGGATATGCACGTCAAACTTGTCGCCGGCAATGTGGTTTTCCAGCGCATTTTCCAGACCAGAAATCAGGGAACCATGACCGTGCAGGTAGTCTAACGGTGCACTCACCGGTGACTCGTCAACTAACACGCCGTCTTCTGTACGTACCTGATAGGCCAGGCTTACCACCAGGTCTTTTGCTACTTTCATGATATCTCCTAACCGTTGAGAGCTGAGATCCCGTCTCATTGGTCTATTCTTTCGTGCAATAACACCAACCAGAAAGGTTCGGGGCTGAGTACAAGAGGGTTTTCACTTTCTCTTGCGACTACAGCGTTAATGGCGACAATTGTAACGGAATTCAATCCCGCTGTAAGTCCAGGCGTAAAAAAAGCTGCGCCATTCCGCTACTCAGGATGAAAAATACCGATAACCTGCTCATTAGTGCGAACCTGATCGCGCGCCTGCTTATCGGCCTCACGCATCTGGTGACCACACTTCACGCACTCCACCACATCGACATTATTTTCACGCCACATTGCCAGCGTGTCCTTCTCCTGGCAGTGCGGGCATGTCGCACCAGCAATAAAACGTTTACGCATTAGCTTCTGCCTGTTTAAAGAGGTTATTCATCATCGTCCCAGCCGTCGATCTGCCGCTTTTCGCGCTGCATTTCGCGCTGGAAGATATCTTCCAGTTCACGCCGCGCTTCACGGACGCGCGAAGCCTGCGCGCTTTCAGAGAGATTGGGCATCAGCTCGCGCAGCATCCGCATATCAAGATGGCGGAAATACTGCTGGGCGCGGTGCGCCTGATGCGGATGCATCCCCAGCGTCATCAGCGTTTTACGTCCCAGCTCCAGCGCACTGGAGAAGGTCTCACGCGAGAACTGCGTGACGCCCGCCTGAAGCAGTTCATGCGCTTCTACACGGCCCCGGGCGCGCGCCTGAATCTGCAACTGCGGAAAATGCTGCTGGCACAGATGTACAATCGTCATCACATCTTCGGGCTCGTTACAGGTGATCACAATCGCCTGAGCGCTGGCCGCACCGGCTGCCCGCAGCAACTCCAGTTCGGTGGCGTCGCCGTAATAGACCTTATAGCCATATTTCCGCATCAGACTGACTGCACTGATGTCGCGCTCAAGCACGGTGATGCGTTTGTTATTCGCCATCAGCAAACGCCCCACCACCTGCCCGAACCGACCAAAGCCCACCACAATCACCTGCGGCTGATCGTCTTCGACAAAGTGTTTCTCTGCCTCGTCATCCGGCTCATTGAAGCGGCGTGCCAGCAGACGATCGATTCCCTTCATCAGCAGCGGCGTAGTCATCATCGACAGGGTCACCGTCACCAGCAGCATTGGCAGTTGATCGCCAGAGAACAGCTTTGCCGAGGAGGCCGCTGAAAAGAGCACAAAGGCGAACTCGCCCCCCTGACTCAGCACGCCAGCAAACTGCTGCCGCTCAGAGCTGCGCAAGCCATAAATGCGCGCCAGCAGATAGAGCACCAGCGTTTTCACCGCCACCAGCGTCACGACACCCAGCAGGATGGTCACAATATGGGTATAGAGCACACCGAGGTTGAGCGCCATGCCAACCGAAATAAAGAACAGGCCCAGCAGTAAACCTTTAAACGGGTCGATGGCGACTTCCAGCTCATGCCGGTACTCGCTCTCTGCCAGCAGGATCCCGGCAATAAAGGTCCCCAGCGCCATCGACAGACCCAGCGCATCCATAAACAGCGCCGAGCCCAGCACCAGCAGCAGCGAAGCGGCGGTAAAGACTTCGCGCACGCCCGACGCAGCGATGTAACGGAAGATAGGCCGCAGCAGATAGCGTCCGCCTACCAGCATGCCGGCAAACGCCAGTACTTTCATGCCGACCTTCATCCAGTCGATATGACCGCTGTCGGTTCCGGCCAGCAGCGGGATCAGCGCCAGGGCTGGGATCACCGCGATATCCTGAAACAGCAACACCGAAAAGCCCAGTTGCCCCGCTTCGCTGCGGTTCATGCCTTTATCCATCATCAGCTGCAGGGCCATGGCGGTCGAGGACATCGCCAGACCAATGCCGCCAATGATCGCCGCCTGCCAGCTAAAGTTGGTCAGCCACAATAAGCCGCCCAGAATCGCCGCTGAGAAGATCACCTGCGCCGCGCCGACGCCAAAAATGGAGCGGCGCAGCGCCCACAGCTTTGCCGGGTTCAGCTCCAGCCCGATAATAAACATCAGGAACACCACGCCGAGCTCAGAGAAGTGCAGAATCTCGTCGACGTCGCTGATAAAGCCTAATCCCCACGGGCCGATAGCGATACCCGCCACCAGATAGCCCAGAACTGCACCAATACCGAGGCGCGCCGCCACCGGTACAATCAATACCGCCGCGACCAGATAAATCACCCCGGCGGTCAGCAGCGTTTGCCCTTCCATCTATACTCCTCCATTCGGCAGCGGTGCCGCCAGCCAGTCGCCATAGGCGCGGGCGTAATTTTTCATTAATTCAGGACTCTGACGACGCGCCCAGTAGACGATCATCGGCGGCATCCAGTGCATACGGCACATCTGCGCGGTCAGCTCAAAAGGACGCATAATGTCATTGAGCGAATAGCGGTTCAGACCCTGATGTCTGAAGGCACTTTCCGGTTCTCCGGTGGTGACGACACTGCGCCAGTACTTTCCTTCCAGCGCATTGCCATCCACGCCATTGGCGAAACCGCGCGACAGAACCCTGTCCAGCCACTCTTTCAGCAGCGCCGGACAGCTATAGGTATAGAGCGGATGCTGAAAAATGATGACATCATGTTCACGCAGCAGCTGTTGTTCATGGTGAATATCGATAAAAAAATCCGGATAGGTTGCGTACAGATCGTGCACGGTAACGTGTTCCAGTGCCTGAGCCGGCTGCAGCAGAATCCGATTGGCGATCGAATCCTGTGATTCCGGATGAGCATAAAGCAGCAAAACCCTGGGTGGCTGCGACATCCTTTCCCTCCAAAGCGTCGTCATTGGTGCGGTTTTCCGCTACCATGCACGACGCAGCAAAATCTCATTATGTTGCCAGTAAATTAACATATTCTGACGATACGGCGCTTACATGATTGTCTTCTCAGCCTTACAAATTCGCCGCGGCATCCGCGTCCTGCTCGACAATGCCACCGCCACCATTAATCCCGGCCAGAAGGTCGGGCTGGTGGGTAAAAACGGCTGTGGAAAATCCACGCTGCTGTCGCTGTTAAAAGGTGAAATCACCAGCGATGCCGGTACCGTCACTTTCCCCACTCACTGGGCGCTGGCCTGGGTGAATCAGGAAACCCCTGCGCTGGATAAAGCCGCGCTGGAGTACGTGATTGATGGCGATCGCCAGTTTCGCCAGCTTGAGGCAGAACTGGCGGACGCCAATCTGCGTGACGATGGCAATGCCATCGCGCTGCTGCATGGCAAGCTGGACGCGGTGCAGGCGTGGAGCATCCATGCGCGCGCCTCAAGCCTGCTGCATGGTCTGGGCTTCAGTCAGGAACAGCTGCAACGCCCGGTCAGCGACTTCTCGGGTGGCTGGCGCATGCGCCTCAACCTGGCACAGGCGCTGATTTGCCGTTCCGATCTGCTGCTGCTGGATGAACCGACCAACCACCTCGATCTCGATGCGGTGATCTGGCTGGAGCGCTGGCTGAAGAGTTATGAAGGCACGCTGATTCTGATTTCGCACGATCGTGATTTCCTCGATCCCGTCATCGACAAAATTATTCATATCGAACAGGAGTCGATGTTCGAATATACCGGCAACTACAGCTCCTTTGAGCGGCAGCGCGTCGCCAAACTGGCTCAGCAGCAGTCGCTGTATGAGAGCCAGCAGGAGAAAGTGGCGCACCTGCACAGCTACATTGATCGCTTCCGTGCCCAGGCCACCAAGGCGAAGCAGGCGCAGAGCCGCATCAAGATGCTGGAGCGCATGGAGATGATTGCGCCCGCCCATGTCGATAACCCATTCAGCTTCACTTTCCGCAAGCCGGAGAACCTGCCTAATCCACTGATGAAGATGGAGAAGGTCACCGCGGGTTATGGCGATCGTATTATTCTCGACGCCATCAAGCTCAACCTGGTCCCCGGCTCGCGCATCGGCCTGCTGGGACGTAACGGTGCCGGTAAATCGACCCTGATTAAGCTGCTGGCGGGTGAGCTGGAGGCGATGGACGGCAAGATGGGTCTGGCGAAAGGGATCAAGCTCGGTTACTTCGCCCAGCATCAGCTGGAGTATCTGCGAGCCGATGAGTCACCGCTGCAGCATCTGTCGCGTATTGCGCCTGAGGTGCTGGAACAGCAGCTGCGCGACTATCTGGGCGGCTTCGATTTCCGCGGCGATAAAGTCACTGAAATCACTGAGCGCTTCTCCGGCGGAGAGAAAGCGCGACTGGTGCTGGCGCTGATTGTCTGGCAGCGCCCTAACCTGCTGCTGCTGGATGAACCCACCAACCACCTCGATCTCGATATGCGCCAGGCGCTGACCGAAGCGTTGATCGACTTCGAAGGTGCGCTGGTCGTGGTATCGCACGACCGACATCTGCTGCGCGCGACCACCGACGATCTCTATCTGGTGCATGATGGCAAAGTGGATGTGTTTGAAGGCGATCTCGAAGATTATCAGAAGTGGCTGAGCGATCTGCAGAAGCAGCAGGCGCAACAGGATGCCGCGCCGAAGCAGGATAACGGCAACAGTGCCCAGGCGCGTAAAGACCAGAAGCGTCGTGATGCTGAACTGCGCACCCAGACGCAGCCGCTGCGCAAAGAGATAGAGAAGCTGGAAAAGCAGATGAGCAAATGGCAGAGCCAGCTGGCCGAAGCCGAAGCTCAGCTCTCAGACAGCGCTATCTATGAACAGAGCCGTAAAGCGGACCTGACCACCGCGCTGCAGCGTCAGGCGGAGAGCAAATCTGCGCTGGAAGAGGTGGAGATGGCGTGGCTGGAAGCGCAGGAACAGCTCGAACAGATTATGGCCTCATAAAAAAATCTCCCCGCGAGCGGGGAGATTCTCTTTTAACGGGGTTTATCGCCCAGCACCGTTGCCCGCTGCATAATGCGCCGGGCAGGATAGTAATCAGCATTGGCATAATGCTGCGTGACCCGATTATCCCAGATAGCCAGATCGTCTGGCTGCCAGCGCCAGCGCACCTGAAACTCCGGTTTGGTGGCGTGCGCAAACAGAAAGCCCAGCACCGCATCACTCTCTTTCTCGCTTAAATCGACGATCCGCGTGGTAAAGCCCTCATTCACAAACAGCGCTTTTTTGCCGCTGACCGGATGGGTGCGGATGACCGGATGCTGCACCGGCGGATGTTTTGCTACCGCCTGCTGCCAGCGCTGATGCTCGTCCTCGGTTTTGCGGTACTTATACTCCTGGAATGACTTTTTGAAATCATGCTCGGCATGGAGACCTGCCAGCAGCTGCTTAAAGGGTTCAGAGAGCGCTTCGTAAGCCGCAATGCCGCTGGTCCAGAGCGTGTCACCCCCCGACTCCGGTAACACCTTCGAGGCCAGCAAGGCGATCGCTGGCGGCGTATCAATAAAGGTGACATCGGTATGCCAGTTGTCATTATCTGGCGGATTATCCTGATGGGTATCCAGCACGATAATCTCCTCGACGCCTTCCGCATGCGGATAGACCGGATGGATGTGCAGATCGCCAAAGCGGATTGCCAGCGCGCGGTGCTGTTCCGGCGTTATTTTCTGGTCACGCAGAAACAGCACCTGATGACGAAGCAGGCCATGATAAAGCTGCTCAAACTGAGCATCACTCAATGGGCGAGACACATCCAGGTTTGAGACCTGCGCGCCAATGTACGGGCCAAGCGGGGTAAAACTGAGACGTTCGTTCATGATTGTTCTCCACTCCAGGGCGTCAGACGGCGCTGCAACGCGCGGAGCCCGAGTTCTAAGCTAAAAGCAATAAAGGCGATTACCGCGATACCCGCCAGCACCACATCGGTGGCGAGGAATTCTCCTGCTGACTGCACCATAAAACCCAGACCCCGCGTGGCGGCAATCAGCTCAGCGGCCACCAGCGTTGACCAGCCAACCCCCAGACCGATGCGCAGACCGGTGAGGATCTCCGGCAACGCGCCTGGCAGAATCACCCAGCGCAGCAGTTGCCAGCGGTTAGCCCCCAGCGAGCGCGCCGCACGCAGTCGGACCTGCTGCGTGTTACGCACACCGGCCAGGGTGGAAAGCGTCACCGGCGCGAAAATCGCCAGATAGATCAGCAGGATTTTCGAGGTCTCACCAATGCCGAACCAGATCACCATCAATGGCAGATAGGCGAGTGGCGGAATCGGGCGATAGAGTTCAATCAGAGGATCGAGCAACCCGCGAGCGACCGGGCTGAGGCCCATCAGGATCCCTACAGGAATACCGATGGCGGCAGCGGCAGTCAGCGCAATCAGCATTCGTGTCAGGCTGGCGGCCAGATGCTGCCACAGCGTGGCATCCATAAAGCCCTGCGCGCTGGCAATCAGCAGCAGCTTGCTTAACACCTGCTGCGGCGACGGCAGGAACAGCGGGGCAATCAGGCCCAGCGCGGTCACGCCCCACCAGAGCAGCAACAGCAGAGAGAGACTCAGCATGCTCAGCGTGAAGGCGGTTGAAAACGGCCAGCGCAAACGACGGCGCACCGGCAGAGACTTGTCATTGATGAGTGCACTCATGCAAACGCCTCCCGCTGATCAAAGACCCGGCTCAGCACATACTCGCGCTGGGCGATAAACTGCGGATCGGATTTGATGCTGCGGCACGACTCTCCCGCGGCAAAGCGCTGACCAAAGCCAGGACGCAGCCGCTCTACGATGCGGCCCGGTCCTGGCGACAGCAGAATCAGTTCGCTGGCCAGGAAAATCGCCTCTTCTATGTCGTGCGTAATCAACAGAATCTGTTTACCGCTGTCGCGCCACAGCGTCAGCAGCAGGGTTTGCATCTGCTCTCGGGTAAAGGCATCCAGTGCGCCGAAAGGCTCATCCAGCAACAGCAGTTGTGGATCGGTAGCCAGCGCGCACGCAATGCCCACCCGCTGACGCTGACCGCCGGACAACTGCCAGATGGCGCGCTTTTCCGCGCCCTCCAGCCCCACCTGCCTGATTAACCGGCGGGCAATCGCGTCGCGATCCGGGCGTGACATCCCCGCCAGCTGCAGGCCAAAGGCGACGTTATCCAGCACATTGCGCCACGGCAGTAATCCTTCATGCTGAAACACCACGCCGCGCTCCGCACCAGGCCCGGTCACCGGCTGGTTATCCAGCGTGATGCTGCCCGACTCCACCGGCAGGAAACCGGCAACCAGATTGAGCAGTGTGGTTTTGCCGCAGCCGGAGGGGCCGAGCACCACCAGCAGTTCATGGCTATCCAGCTGCAGATTGATATCCTGCAACACCGGCTGTCCGGCATAACGGGCATTAAGGTGAGCGATGCGCAGCATAGTGCCTCCTTAAGGTTTAACTAATGGCTCGACGAAACGGGAGGTCACATAGCTGCTGTAGTCGTTATCCGCCTGCGGCACCCGGCCCTGTGCTTTCAGAAACTGCGCGGTATCGACGATCGCTTTATTGACCGGTTTGCCCAGTTGCTCAACCTGCTGCTGCGCCGTGAGGTAGGTATTGCCCTTCACCAGACCGGGCACCTGTGCTTCCGGCACACCGCTGAGGCGAGAGAGTTTGCTGAGGTTATCGGACTGCTTCAGCCAGCTGTCGGGGCTGTTCAGGTAGGCCTGCTGCGCGTCAAGCGCGCTGCGGGCAAAAGCAGTCACGATCTCCGGATGCTGCTGAGCAAAATCTTTGCGTACCACCCAGACATCCAGCGTCGGCGATCCCCAGCTTCCCACTTCCGCAGAGTCGGTTAACACCTTGCCCTCTTTTTCCAGCTCATTAACCGCCGGTGCCCAGACGTAAGCGCCATCAATGTCGCCACGCTGCCAGGCAGCAATAATCGCTGGCGGCTGCAGATTGACCAGCTGTACCTGTGACGGTTTGATGCCCCAGTGTTTCAGCGCAGCCAGCAGGCTGTAGTGGGTGGTAGAGATGAACGGCACCGCGATGCGTTTGCCAATTAAATCTTTGGGCGTAGTGATGTTCTTCTTCACCACCAGCGCTTCAGAGTTGCCCAGCTGAGAGGCGAGTAAAAAGGCTTCAATCGG
This sequence comes from Pantoea sp. EKM10T, assembly GCF_011800685.1. Taxonomy (NCBI): domain Bacteria; kingdom Pseudomonadati; phylum Pseudomonadota; class Gammaproteobacteria; order Enterobacterales; family Erwiniaceae; genus Pantoea; species Pantoea sp. EKM10T. Next base: position 152,444 of record NZ_JAALEU010000009.1, on the reverse strand, counting down.
CAGCTTCTGCGCCGCTGCGACCGCTAACGGGCTGGAACCGATATTGCCAATCTGGACGTCACCGGACGCCATCGCACGTAATACCCCGGCGCCGCTGTCAAACTTGCGCCAGTCAACGCTGGCCCCGCTCTCTTTCGCAAAGCTGTTGTCAGCCTGCGCCACTTTCGCCGGCTCAGCCGAGGTCTGGTAAGCCACGGTGACATTGACCGCATCAGCCCGAAACGCCAGCAGCGCCAGCGCTGCGGCTAAAAAAGTTAAACGTGTTGCTGCCATGATCACTACCCCACCGTTTTTATAGTGGAGGCAGTGTCTCTGCGCGCTATAGTTTCATAAAGGAATTAAAAATTATCCCTAATAGAAATAAGTTCTTAGATCACTATCTGCAAAACAAAGTTAAAAATCGCAAATGCTGAAAATAGCTAAAGTAAGCAAAAATGTCAGGCGCTCACATTGTCCCTGTGCTATTCATATGCGTTCCCAATTATTGCCTGTTAAGGTTTCAGAATCCGATGTCGATCGAGAAAGTCGCTCAGCTGGCTGGCGTCTCCAAAGCCACGGTATCGCGGGTTCTCAACGCGCATCCCGGCGTGAAGCCCGATACGCGTGAGAAAGTTCTGGCGGCAATCTCTGCCTGCGACTATCAGCCCAACTTACTGGCGCGTCAGCTGCGTACGTCGCAAAGCAACATGCTGCTGGTGCTGATCTCGGATATCACCAATCCCTTCTGTTCACGCGTGGTTCAGGGCATCGAGGCCGAAGCGGAACTGCACGGCTATCACATCCTGCTCTGTAACTCCGCTTCGCAGCTCCAGCGTGAAGCCGCTTATCTCTCCCTGCTGACCGGAAAAGTGGTGGATGGCGTGATTACTATGGATGCGGCCTCCGGTTTACAGGATTTGCAGGCGCTCATTGCCGGGGCGCCCTGGGTGCAGTGCTGCGAATTTGATCCGGATATTCCCGCCTCCTCGGTCAGCATTGATCACCTTGAAGCCGCGCGCGACACCGTCCATTACCTTGCCGGTAAAGGGCGTAAACGCATCGGGCTGATCAATGGCGACATGCGTTACCTTTACTCACATCATCGTGAAAAGGGCTACCGGCAGGCGATTGAGGAGCTGGGGTATGCGTGGTCCGGCGTCTCCTACACTTACGAAATCTCCTGTGAGGCGGGCAGTCAGGGGCTAAGGGAGTTGATGGCGCTGCCGGAACCGCCGGATGCGGTGTTTGCGGTTTCAGATGTGCTGGCGGTAGGCGTGGTGCATGCGGCGCTGGAAGCGGGTCTGCGCGTGCCGGAAGATCTGGCGGTGGTCGGGTTTGATGGCGTGTCGTTTACCCGCAGCCTGAATCCGCCGCTGACGACCATCGAGCAGCCGATGAACCAGCTGGGCGCGCGTAGCGTGCAATTGCTGCTGCAGAAGATCCGCAATCCTAATGCGCCAGTCATCCGCGAGGTGCTGCCCTGGACGCGCGTTGAACGCGCATCCAGCTAATTTAGTGCCAGATTAACAGCACACAGGCGGCGGTCAGCAGCCCCATGGCGAGGTTAAAGATTTTCCAGGCGCGACGGCTGCGCAGAATGCGGCCGATCATCGCACCAAATCCCATCCAGATAACACCCGATACCAGATTAACCAGAAACATGCCGATGCTTATCGCCATCACTGAATGGCGATATGCGTCACCGGCCAGGCTGAAACTGGCGACCGCGCCCAGCGCCATCAGCCAGGCCTTGGGATTGATCAACTGCAACAATCCGCCCTGCCAGAAGGGCATCGGCGCATCCGGCGCCTGATCGGTTTCCAGCTTCTCATAACTGGACGTCGCTATCTTCCATGCCAGCCAGAGCAGATAGAGGCTACCGGCGATTTTCAGCACCAGGTGCAGCGAAGGATAGAGCAGGATCAGCCCGCCGACGCCAAAGGCCACCATCAGCAGCATCACCTGCATTCCGATCATGATGCCAATCATCAGCGGAATGGTGCGCATAAAGCCAAAATTAGCGCCCGAGGCGGTGAGTAACATATTATTAGGCCCGGGCGTAATGGCCGCGACCCAAAGAAATCCCAACATTGATAAGAAAAGACTCAGTTCCATGGCAATCGGGTACTCCTTACCCTGCAAGAAAAAACTTATCGAAGCTAACAGTGTGATATGGAACAGACAAGCTTTTACCACATGAAATTTACCGGACCGGAAAACGAGCACTTCACGCCTCCTGAGAGTCTGCGTAATGCGCACCTGCAGACCCTGCTGCCGCGCCTGCTACGTCGTCGTATCACGGGCGCTCCCCACTGGCAGCGTCTCGACCTGCCGGACGGCGACTTCGTCGATCTCGCCTGGAGTGAAGATCCGCAGTTCGCGCAGCATAAACCGCGCGTGGTGCTGTTTCATGGGCTGGAGGGCAGTTTTCACAGCCCCTATATTCATGGACTGATGGCGATCTGCCATGCGCGCGGCTGGCTGGCGGTGGTGATGCATTTTCGCGGCTGCAGCGGCGAACCGAATCGGCTCAACCGCATCTATCACTCCGGCGAAACCGAAGATGCCCGCTTTTTTCTGCACTGGCTGCGCACCCGCTGGGGCCGCGTACCCACCGCGGCGGTGGGTTTCTCGCTGGGCGGTAACATGCTGGGCTGCCTGCTGGGCCAGCAGGGCGCAGCCGCTGAGGTAGACGCGGGTGTCATTGTCTCCGCTCCGCTGCTGCTGGAGCCCTGTAGCGTAAAACTGGAACGCGGCTTCTCACGCGTCTATCAATACTATTTGCTGGCGCAGCTCAAGAAAAATGCCCGCCGTAAACTGCACGCCTGGCCGGATACGCTGCCGGTCAATCTGGCGCAGCTGAAAGCGCTACGGCGACTGCGCGACTTTGATGATGCCATTACCGCCCGCGCCCACGGTTTTCTGGATGCGGCCGATTACTATCATCGTGCCAGCGCCATGCCCTGGCTGAAGCACGCAGAGAAACCGCTGCTGATCATTCACGCCAAAGATGATCCTTTTATGAGTGATGAGGTGATCCCGCACAGCAGCCAATTATCTGCCACTATTACTTATCAACTGACACCACACGGCGGCCATGTAGGTTTTGTTGGTGGGACATTACGCCAGCCTGAAATGTGGCTGGAACAGCGTATCCCCCAGTGGATCGCCCCTTTTCTGGATAACTGATCTCGTGATTATTCCCTGGCAACAGGTCTCACCTGAGACCCTTGAAAATCTGATTGAAACCTTTGTGCTGCGCGAAGGCACGGACTATGGCGAGCAGGAACGCAGCCTGATCGACAAGGTGGCCGATGTGCGACGTCAGCTGGAAACGGGTGAAGTGGTACTGGTGTGGTCGGAACTGCACGAATCGGTCAATATCATGCCGCGCAAAGAATTTCGTGGCTGATGCACCCAACGGCATTTCGTGTTAACAATGCCTATTGCCCGACCTCACAGGGAGCTTTTCTATGTCTGCACGTCATCCCATTATCGCGGTGACTGGTTCCAGCGGCGCAGGGACCACCACCACCAGCGTGGCGTTTCGCAAAATCTTTCAGCAGCTCGATCTTCATGCGGCGGAGCTGGAAGGTGACAGCTTTCACCGCTTTACCCGCCCTGAAATGGATATGGCGATTCGTAAGGCGCGCGATTTAGGACGTCATGTCAGCTACTTCGGCCCGGAAGCCAATGACTTTGGCCTGCTGGAGCAGAGCTTTAAAGAGTATGGTCAGAGCGGACAGGGCCAGTCGCGTAAATATCTGCATACCTATGATGAAGCAGTGCCGTGGAATCAGGTGCCCGGCACCTTTACGCCGTGGCAACCGCTGCCGCAGAACACCGATATTCTCTTCTACGAAGGGCTGCACGGCGGCGTGGTAACGGCGCAGCACAACGTAGCAGAACAGGTTGATCTGCTGGTTGGCGTGGTGCCGATTGTGAACCTGGAGTGGATTCAGAAGCTGGTGCGCGACACCGGCGAGCGCGGCCATTCACGTGAAGCGGTCATGGATTCGGTGGTGCGCTCGATGGAAGATTACATCAACTTCATCACACCACAGTTCTCACGCACTCACCTCAACTTTCAGCGCGTCCCGACGGTCGATACCTCAAACCCGTTCGCTGCCCGCGCTATTCCGTCACTGGATGAGAGCTTTGTGGTGATCCACTTCCAGGCGCTGGAAGATATCGACCTCCCCTACCTGCTGGCGATGCTGCAGGGCTCGTTTATCTCGCACATCAATACGCTGGTGGTGCCTGGCGGCAAAATGGGTCTGGCGATGGAGTTGATCATGGGTCCGCTGGTGAAGCGGCTGATGGAAGGTAAGCGAATAGAGTAAGAGGCCAGCAAAAACCGCTCTGAGAGCAGATGTCTTTCATAAAGATGGTAAAACTGGCTTTCCTGCGGCTAAAGACTTACCGCTGAGCAGGCTTCAGGGAGCATAAACCTTTCGCAAAGACGCAAAACCGCCATCCCTGGCAGGCTCAGCGCGGGCCATCCCTGGCCCGCGATGCTTTGCTACAGGTATATGCTCCCTTCGCTTCACGTCCGGCAACCGCATCCGGTTTCAGGAAGGTCGCTACAGACAACGCCTGGGCAGAAAGAATCTGGCAGCAATAGATAAGTTCAACACGCTGGGAACCGGGTCAGAAGAGGAAAGCGTCCCGCGCCAGGGACGGCGCGGGCCGAGCGGCCAGGGATTGGCTTAAGCGACTTTCCGATCTGACCCGGTTCCCAGCGCAGGCACAGTCTGACAGCAGAGCACGACAGATTTTGCCCGCGACCTTAAAAGATCCCTGCGGGTACTAAAGTTCGATCACTTCATAGCTATGCGTAATGTTGACGCCTTTACCCAGCATGATGGCCACAGAGCAATATTTTTCAGCAGAAAGATCCACAGCGCGTGAGACCGCTTTATCCTGGAGGGCTTTGCCACTCACGATAAAATGCAGGTTGATGTGCGTAAAGATTCGCGGCGCCTCTTCACGACGTTCTGAGGTCAGTTTTACTTCACAATCAGCCACATCGTTTCGGCCTTTTTGCAGAATTGATACCACGTCAATCGCGCTGCATCCGCCCGCCGCCATCAGCACCATCTCCATTGGGCTGGGCGCTTTATCACCCGAATTTCCATCCATCAGTATCTGATGGCCGGATGAGGATTCTCCGAGGAATGTCAGCCCTTCTACCCATTTCACTCTTGCCTGCATGATTTTTGCTCCGGAATACGCTGTTTTGTCGCCAGAGTACGCTTTCGCCTGGTAAACAGCAATCCAGAGAAATCCGCCCGTAGCTGAAGCGAGACAACAGAAGACAGTCGGCAAAAGCTGTGCTACAAACAGTGCTGAAAATATTTTTCGTCACCCGATGACGAAGCCGGGAAGGATGATGCGCACTGCGCCTGATGCGGCCCGAATAATTTCCTGAAATGGAAACGCTTGAAGCTTTCACCGCCTGACAGGGAAAACTGCCCCCTGTATTTTGGGCACGATTACAACAGAGGATAATAGCGAATGGTTCTCGGCAAACCGCAAACAGACCCTACACTCGAATGGTTCCTGTCCCATTGCCATATTCACAAGTATCCATCCAAAAGTACGCTGATTCACCAAGGTGAAAAAGCAGAAACGCTTTACTACATCGTGAAAGGTTCCGTTGCGGTTCTGATTAAAGATGAAGAAGGCAAAGAGATGATTCTTTCCTACCTGAATCAGGGCGATTTTATTGGTGAACTTGGCCTGTTCGAAGAAGGCCAGGAGCGCAGCGCCTGGGTACGTGCGAAAAGCGCGTGCGAAGTGGCGGAAATTTCTTACAAGAAATTCCGTCAGTTGATCCAGGTTAACCCTGACATCCTGATGCGACTCTCATCGCAGATGGCGCGTCGCCTGCAGGTGACGTCTGAAAAAGTGGGTAACCTCGCTTTCCTCGACGTAACCGGACGCATTGCACAGACCCTGCTCAACCTGGCGAAGCAGCCAGATGCCATGACGCATCCCGACGGCATGCAAATTAAAATCACTCGTCAGGAAATTGGCCAGATTGTTGGTTGTTCACGTGAAACCGTGGGCCGTATTTTGAAGATGCTGGAAGATCAGAACCTGATCTCCGCACACGGCAAAACCATCGTCGTTTACGGCACCCGCTAATTCCTGTCACCCACGGCGTGATGGCAACATCACGCCGTTATTGTTTGTGTTGGGCCGATGTGGCGTCGAATTATTTACCATCCTGAAGTTAACTACGCCTTGCGGCAAACGCTGGTGCTCTGTCTGCCGGTGGCGCTGGGCTGGCTGGCTGGCGACCTGCAAAAAGGTCTGCTGTTCTCATTAGTGCCCGCCTGCTGCAACATCGCCGGTCTGGATACCCCGCATAAACGCTTCTTCAAACGCCTGATTGTTGGCGGCAGCCTGTTTGCCCTCGGCAGCTTTCTGATGCAGTGGCTCACCCTGCATGCTATTCCGCTGCCGCTGATTCTGTTTGCCATGCCCTTATTGCTCGGCGTTACCGGGGAGATCAGCCCGCTGCATGGCCGTCTGCTGCCCGGCACCCTGATTGCCGCCATCTTTACCCTGAGCCTGATTGGCCGCATGCCAATCTATGTTCCCCCGCTGCTCTATATCGGCGGCACGCTATGGTACGGGCTCTTTAACTGGTTCTGGTTCTGGCTGTGGAAAGAGCAGCCAATGCGCGAAAGCCTGAGCCTGATCTACCGCGAGCTGGCTAACTACTGCGACGCAAAATATACCCTGCTGACGCAGTTGACCGATCCGGAAAAGGCGCTGCCGCCGCTGCTGGCTCGTCAGCAGAAAGTGGTCGATCTGATTAACACCTGTTATCAGCAGATGCATATGCTGTCGGCAAGCCGCGATCACAGCCATAAACGGCTGACGCGCGCCTTTCAGGTGGCGCTGGATCTGCAGGAACATATCTCGGTCAGCCTGCATCGGCCGGAAGAGGTGCAGAAGCTGGTCGAACAGAGCCACGCCGAAGCGGTGATCCGCTGGAATGCCAAAACCATCTCGGCCCGGTTGCGGGTGCTGGCGGATAACATTCTCTATCACCAGCTACCCGATCGCTTTGCGATGGATAAACAGCTCGGCGCGCTGGAGAAAATCGCCCATCAGCATCCCGACAATCCGGTGGGTAACTTCTGCCTTTACCACTTCAACCGTATTGCGCGGGTTCTGCGCACCCAGAAACCCCTTTATCAGCGCGATCTGATGGCTGACCGCCAGCGCCGTCTGCCGCTGTTACCGGCGCTGCGCAGTTATCTCTCTTTACGTTCATCGGCCCTGCGCACTGCCGGCCGCTTTGCGGTGATGCTGATGCTGGGCAGCGCGCTGGCGCTGTTCTTCAACATCCCCAAACCCTACTGGATCCTGATGACCATCATGTTCGTCAGCCAGAACGGCTACAGCGCTACCCGTGTCCGCATTCAGCACCGGGCGCTGGGCACTTTTGCCGGTCTGGTGATCGCGGCCGCCACGCTGCGCATGGCGGTGCCGGAGTCGCTGGTGCTGCTGATCATGCTGGCGATTACCTTTATCAGCTATCGCTTTACCCGCCAGTTTTATGGCTGGTCGATGATTGGCTTTACGGTCACGGCGGTTTACTCGCTGCAGTTGCTGTCGCTGAATGGCGCGCAGTTTCTGCTGCCGCGACTCATGGATACGCTGATGGGTTGTCTGATCGCCTTTGGCGGGATGCTCTGGCTGTGGCCGCAGTGGCAGAGCGGCTTACTGCGGCAGAACGCCCATGACGCACTGGAAACTTATCAGGATGCGCTGCGGCTGTTGCTGGGTGACGAACAGTCACCAGAGAAACTGGCTTATCAGCGCGTGAAGGTCAATCAGGCACACAATGCGCTGTTTAACTCACTGAATCAGGCGATGCAGGAACCCGCGTTCAACTCCCGCTATCTGAGTGATATGCGGCTTTGGGTCACGCACAGTCAGTTTATCGTCGAGCATATCAACGCCATGACGATTCTGGCGCGTGAGCACACCATGCTCACTGCCTCGCTGGCTGAGCGTTACCTGCAATCCTGTGAAATCGCGCTGCAGCGGTGTCAGCAGCGGCTGGAATATGATGGTGAAAGCTCACAGGTTAACCTGCTGGATGAGCTGGAGAACATCAGTGAGGGACCGATCACGGTGGTGGAGCAGCATGTGCGGCGCATTCTCGATCATCTGAGCGTGATGTACACCATTTCATCGCTGGCGTGGAACCAGCGGCCGCAACATGGCCGCTGGCTGATCAGACGCTTACGTAAAAACTAAGCTAGCCGTTGAGCACGTTGCCGACGGCCGTGGCGAAGCGGCTCATGCCCTCTTCGATGTCGGCAGGCTCAATGATCAGTGACGGGGCAAAACGCATCACGTCAGTGCCGGCAACCAGCACCATCACGCCTTCTGCGGCCGCGGCATTCAGGATGTCGCGTGCTTTACCGGCATGCTGCGGTTTAAGCGCCGCGCCAATCAGCAGACCCTTGCCACGAATATCGCTGAAGAGATCATACTTCGCATCGATGGCCTGCAGCGCCGTGACAAAGTGCTGACGACGTGTCTCAACGCCTGCCAGCACCTCCGGCGTATTGATAATATCTAGCGCGGTTTCGGCGATGGCGCAGGCGAGTGGATTGCCGCCATAGGTGGTGCCATGCACGCCCGGCGCCATGGTCGAGGCGATCTCGTTAGTGGTCAGCATGGCGCTGACCGGGAAACCGCCGCCCAGCGCTTTGGCTGAGGTCAGAATATCGGGCTGGATGCCATAATGCTCATAGGCGAACAGCTTGCCGCTGCGCCCCATGCCGCTCTGCACTTCATCCAGCACCAGCAGCGCCTGATGCTGATCGCAAAGCTCACGCAGTCCCTGCATAAACTCCTGCGTTGCGGGCACGACGCCACCCTCCCCCTGAATCGGTTCAACCACAATGGCGCAGGTGTGATCGTCAATCACCGCTTTTACTGCGTTCAGATCATTGAACGGCACATGAACGATATCCGCCGGTTTAGGCCCGAACCCATCAGAATATTTTGGCTGTCCGCCGACCGTGACGGTAAACAGCGTCCGGCCATGAAAGGCGTTATGAAAGGCGATAATCTTACTTTTGAATGGGCTGTGACGTTTGCAGGCGTAGTAGCGCGCCAGCTTAAAGGCGGCCTCGTTGGCTTCGGCCCCGGAGTTAGCGAAGAAGACCCGCTCGGCAAAGGTCGCCTGAATTAACTTACTGGCAAGACGCAGCGCCGGTTCGTTGGTGAAGACGTTGCTGGTGTGCCACAGCGTCTCGCCCTGACTTTTCAGCGTCTCCACCAGCGCAGGATGGCAGTGTCCAAGTGCGGTGACGGCGATACCACCTGAGAAATCGATATACTCTTTGCCCTGCTGATCCCATACACGACTGCCCTTGCCTTTTACCGGCACGAACTGCGCAGGTGCATAAACAGGCAAAATAACGTTATCGAACGTCTCCCGCGTGACCGCAATTTTTTCCGCTGCCATTGATGACCCCATTTAGATGATTGATGTGCAACTTTGAAATAATAATCACAAAATATGCATAAAAAATCACTCAAAGGCAACTTATTGCTCAAGGAAATTGCGCAGCAGCTGATGTCCCTGCTCGCTGAGAATGCTTTCGGGATGGAACTGCACGCCTTCCAGCGCCAGGGTTTTATGGCGGAATCCCATAATTTCGTCAGGCTCGCCGTCACGCATCGTCCAGGCAGTCACCTCGAAGGCATCTGGCAGGGAGCCGCGCTGTACAATCAGCGAATGGTAGCGGGTCACGGTTAGTGGATTATTCAGAGTGCGGAACACGCCCTGGCCAGTGTGCTGAATCGCAGAGGTTTTGCCGTGCATCACCTGACGCGCACGCACGACCTGCGCGCCATACGCCTGCGCAATTGCCTGATGGCCCAGGCAGACGCCCAGCACCGGCAGCTGACCGGCGAAATGCCGGATCGCCGCCAGCGAAATGCCTGACTCCGACGGCGTACAGGGACCAGGGGAGATCACCAGATGAGTCAGCGGTAACGCCGCCATCTGCTCCAGCGTGATGGCATCATTGCGCACCACCCGAACCTGCGCGCCCAGCTCGCAGAAATATTGATAAAGATTCCAGGTAAAGGAGTCGTAATTGTCGATAAGCAGCAGCATGGCCAGTCCAGAATAATTACCCGCGCCGCTATTCTACGCGGTTAAGCCGCCTCGCTCACCACTTTCGCAAATACCTGCTCCAGCAGAGTCAGGTCTCCGGCCACACCGGCCTGATTCGCCGCTTTCCAGCTTTCAGCGTCAGTCTCTTCCCAGGAGAGCAGATAACCGGCATGCAGCGCCAGCTGTTCAAAGAAAATCCGCTGCGCCCGACCGTTGCCGTGGCGGAAAGGATGCAACATATTGATTTCGCAGTAGTAGTGGGCAACACGCTCAATAAACGCGTCACGTGGCAGGTCAGCAAGGCCCTTCTCCTCTTCCAGCGCGGCCATCAGGGCGTTACCTTCCTTTTCGATATATTCGAAATGACAGAACGGCGTCTCATCGCGCCAGATATCGATAGTGCGCAGTTCACCAGCCCAGCTGTAGACGTCCTGAAACAGCGTACGGTGGATCTGGCGCAGGTAAGGCAGCCCAGGATTACGGGGGCCCAGCTCCAGCGTGGCGGCACGCGCCGCACTAAAACTCAGCTCCGCCTTACGCAGCTGCGCGGCATCGTGAATATCGGGCAGGTTTTTCAGCACATTGTCATGCTGCCACAGGTAGGGATCCTGGCTGACGGCGGTATTAGAGTCCATATTGCCTCCTCAGTGACGCCAGACGTGCGGCCGCATCATCGCTGTTTACGCTGGTTTCATTTGGCGAGAAGCCTTCCAGCCGACAGCTGGCCTGATAGCTGGCGCTACGCCGCTGTCGCCACAGGGTGACCTTCTGTTTTTCGGTGAGTTTGTTCGCCATGCCGCCTCCTGCTCAGGTTTTTGCCCTAAGTATAAGAGCAAATTCTGGCTTTGCCGGATGCGGCAGGCGGTCGCCATCCGCAGATGGCGACGAACGGACTTAAGGCAGGACTTTGGCGGAGAGGATAACTACCGGTTTGGATGGAACATTCTGGTAAGGACCCACATCTTTGGTCGGTACCTGAGAAATTTTTTCAACCACATCCTGACCTTTCACAATCTTACCAAATACGGCATAGCCAAAATCGCGCTGTCCGTGATCGAGGAATGCATTATCCGCGACGTTGAGGAAGAACTGGCTGGTCGCACTGTCTTTATCGGCGGTACGCGCCATGGAAATCGTGCCGCGCAGGTTACGCAGGCCGTTATCCGCTTCATTCTTGATTGGCGCGTTGGTCTGCTTCTGCTGCATGTCCGTAGTGAAGCCCCCACCCTGCACCATAAAACCCGGGATCACGCGGTGAAAAATGGTGTTGTTGTAAAAACCGTTGTTGACGTAATCAACGAAGTTTTTCACAGAAACCGGCGCTTTCTGGTTATTCAGTTCGAGTTCGATATTGCCGGCGGAGGTGGTGAGCAGAACGTGGGTGTCACCTTTTGCAGCCAGCGCCTGGGCGGAAACGGAAGAGAGCGCTAACAGGGTGATGGCCGCTGTTAAAGTACGTTTAAACATGAAAGATTCCTTACCTGGGAGAGCGGGCACAAAAACGTGATTGATTGTAAAGAGACTCTATTCCAGGAGCCAGCGTTTTACCTATATTTACGCTGTGGCAGCAAATGGGGGGAGCAAACGTTAAACCCCGGCAATTACGTGATTAAAATCACACAACACATGAAATATGGATCTCTGGTTTCACTGGTTGTTTATTAAGATCACGGTTCCGTTTACACTTTCTGACACTTTTTGGCACCCGGTTCTCAACAGGTTCAGAACATGACAAACCGTAATCGTATTGGCCTCACCTGGATAAGCTTCTTCTCCTACGCGCTTACCGGCGCGCTGGTGATTGTTACCGGCATGGTAATGGGCGATATCGCAAAAGATTTCCAGATCCCCATATCCAGCATGAGTAATACCTTCACCTTCCTCAACAGCGGCATCCTGGCGGCGGTTTTCCTGAACGCCTGGCTGATGGTGATTGTGCCACTGAAGCGTCAGCTGATTTTCGGCTTCGTCCTGATGGTACTGGCGATAATCGGGTTGATGACCAGCCGCGATCTGACCGTCTTCTCGCTCTGTATGTTTGTGCTGGGCGTGGTCAGCGGCATTACTATGTCGATCGGCACCTTCCTGATCACCCATATGTATGAAGGCCGCCAGCGCGGTTCGCGCCTGCTGTTTACCGACTCCTTCTTCAGCATGGCGGGCACGCTGTTTCCGGTGCTGGCGGGGATTCTGCTTGCGCGTCAGCTGCCGTGGTACTGGGTCTACGTCTGCATCGGCTTTATCTACGTCGCGATCTTCATCATGACGCTGTTTGTCGAGTTCCCGGTGCTGCGTAAGCCCGAAAACAGCCCGACAGTTGAGAAAGAAAAATGGGGTGTGGGCGTGCTGCTGCTGGCAGTGGCGGCGCTCTGCTACATTCTGGGCCAGCTTGGCTTTATCTCCTGGGTGCCGGAATATGCCACCAAAGTCATGGGCATGAATATTAATGATGCCGGACAACTGGTGGGCAGCTTCTGGACCGCGTATATGGTGGGTATGTGGGCCTTCAGCTTCCTGCTGCGCTTCTTCGATCTGCAACGCATTCTGATGGTGCTGGCGGGACTGGCTACCGTGCTGATGTACTGGTTCGTCAGCAGCAGCGATGCCAGCATGCTGAAGTGGATCATTATGGTGTTGGGCTTCAGCTCCAGCGCAATTTACACCACCATCATCACGCTCGGCTCGCTGCAGACCAAAGTAGCGTCACCGAAACTGGTGAACTTTATTCTGACCTGCGGCACCGTTGGCACCATGCTGACCTTCGTGGTGACCGCGCCGATTGTTGAGAAGAGCGGCGTGCACACGGCGCTGGTCACCGCCAACGGCCTCTACGCGGTGGTGTTTGTAATGTGTGTCCTGCTGGGGCTGGTCACTAAACATCGCTCGCACGGTCACGTTACGCATTAATCATTCAGGGCGGCGATTGATCGCCGCCCTGCTGTTTAACGCCGGAAGTCTATCCGCTCCCGCTCCCGCCAGTAAATCTCGCTTTCTGCGGGCTTTGTCTCTGCCACCACAGTGCCGCGACGCAGCGAGTAGCGCACCGGAACCTGTCTTCTTACTGCATCAAAACCACTCTCTGCCGGCAGAATAATCAGGCTGGCATCGTTGCCGGTCTGAATGCCATAGCCTGACAGCTGCAGCGTCTTCGCGCTGTTATGCGTAATCAGATCCAGACCCGCATCAATCTGCTCATAGCCCATCAACTGACAGACGTGTAAGCCCATATGCAGCACCTGCAGCATGCTGGCGGTGCCCAGCGGATACCAGGGATCAAACACATCGTCGTGGCCAAAACAGACGTTAATCTCTGCCTCCAGCATCTCTTTCACTCGCGTAATGCCGCGCCGCTTAGGATAGGTATCAAAGCGGCCCTGCAGGTGAATATTGACCAGCGGATTCGCAACAAAATTAATGCCTGACAGCTTAAGCAGTCGAAACAGTCGTGAGGTATATGCGCCATTGTAAGAGTGCATCGCGGTGGTATGACTGGCCGTCACGCGCGCGCCGTTGCCATCGCGATGCGCCAGCGCCGCCACGGTCTCCACAAAGCGCGACTGTTCATCATCGATCTCATCGCAGTGAACATCGATCAACCGATCGTAGCGGTTAGCCAGCGCAAAGGTTTTATGCAGCGACTCAACGCCATATTCACGGGTGAATTCGTAATGCGGGATCGCGCCGACCACATCCGCGCCCAGCCGCAATGCCTCCTCCAGCAGCGCTTCACCGTTGGGATAAGAGAGAATACCCTCCTGGGGAAAAGCAACAATCTGGATAGTGATCCACGGCGCCATCTCCGCCTTCAACTCCAGCATCGCTTTAAGCGCCGTCAGTGACGGGTCAGAAACGTCAACATGGGTACGGACAAACTGAATGCCGTTGGCAATCTGCCACTTCAGCGTCTGCATCGCCCGCCGCTTAACATCTTCATGACTGAGCATGGCTTTGCGTTCAGCCCAGCGCTCAATGCCTTCAAACAGCGTACCGGACTGGTTCCACGCGGGTTCGCCAGCGGTCTGGGTCGTATCCAGATGAATATGCGGCTCAATAAAAGGCGCGCAGGCTAAGCCACCCTCGCCGTCCAGCGATTCATCCGCCGGTGAAGCGTGCTGCGGCTGGGCTGAGAGCCGGGCAATTTTGCCATCGGCGATGGCGATCTGCCATAACCCATCCCGCCAGGGTAAACGCACGTTATTGATCCACTTAGGTGACATCATTGCCGACTCCTTTTCCGGTTTTGTGTTTTAAAACTAACACGATTCAGGTGACCCGCCGCAAGCCCGAATAATCAGCGGGTTAGCCGCACCAGAAAAAATTATTTTAAATCAACCATATACCTCTTAATGGGTATATGGCGTCGTGGTTGATGTATATCAATAAGTGCCAGAAACGGCGCGCTATTGTAGCCGCAGATATCGCAAATTTGAGGCAAAAATGAGCAAGCACAATGTCGTCGTTATCGGTAACGGCATGGTCGGCCACCGCTTCATAGAAGAATTACTAGAGAAAGCGGAACCTGACCAGTTTTCGCTGACCGTCTTTTGTGAAGAACCCCGTGTCGCCTATGATCGTGTCCACCTGTCCGCCTACTTTTCCCATCACACCGCTGAAGAATTGTCGCTGGTTCGTGAAGGCTATTACGACAAACATCAGGTCAATCTGCTGCTGGGTGAACGCGCCATCACCATTAACCGTGATGAGAAGCTCATCCACTCCAGTACCGGTCGCGCGGTGCATTACGATACGCTGATTTTTGCCACCGGCTCTTATCCGTGGATCCCGCCAATTAACGGTGCCGAAGGCAGCGACTGCTTTGTCTATCGCACCATCGAAGATCTCAACGCCATCGAAGCCTGTTCGCGCCGCAGCAAACGCGGCGCGGTGATTGGCGGCGGCCTGCTGGGGCTGGAAGCGGCGGGCGCACTGAAAAATCTGGGCATTGAAACCCACGTCATTGAATTTGCGCCGGTGCTGATGGCGGAGCAGTTAGATCAGCAAGGCGGTGAGCAGCTACGTCGCAAGATTGAGCAGATGGGCGTGCGGGTCCACACCGGTAAAAACACCCAACAGATTGTGCATCACGAGCACGGCGGCAAAACGCTGCAGTTTGCTGATGGCAGCGCGCTGGAGGTCGATTTCATCGTCTTCTCCACCGGCATTCGCCCGCAGGACAAACTGGCGAAACAGTGTGGATTAGCCCTGGGGCCGCGCTGCGGCATCGCCATTGATGACCAGTGCCGGACCAGCGATCCCACTATCTACGCCATCGGTGAGTGCGCTGCCTGGCAGAATCGCGTCTATGGCCTGGTGGCGCCGGGATACAAAATGGCTCAGGTCGCCAGCGACCATCTGCTGGACCGCGACAATGCGTTTACCGGCGCGGACATGAGCGCCAAACTGAAGCTGCTGGGTGTTGATGTTGGCGGCATTGGCGATGCGCGCGGCACCACGCCAGGCGCTCGCAGCGTGGTCTGGCTGGATGAGAGCAAATCGATCTACAAGCGCCTGATTATCAGCGAAGATCAGAAAACCCTGCTGGGTGCCGTACTGGTGGGCGACACCAGCGACTATGGCAACCTGCTGCAGCTGGTGCTGAATGGTATTCCGCTGCCTGCTAATCCGGAAGCGCTGATTCTGCCAGCCGGCAGCGGGGATAAACCGGCCATCGGCGTCGATTCTCTGCCTGATACTGCACAAATCTGCTCCTGCTTTGACGTCAGTAAAGGCGACATCATTAAGGCGGTTCAGGGTGGCTGTCATACCGTGGCAGCACTGAAAAGCAGCACCCGTGCCGGCACCGGTTGCGGCGGCTGTATCCCACTGATCACCCAGGTTCTCAACAGTGAACTCAGCCGTCAGGGCATTGAGGTCAATAACCATCTTTGCGCCCACTTCGCCTGGTCACGTCAGGAGCTTTATCACCTGATTCAGGTAGAGGAGATTAAAACCTTTGACGAACTGCTGGCCCGCTATGGTCAGGGTTACGGCTGTGAAGTGTGCAAGCCGGTGGTTGGCTCACTGCTCGCCTCCTGCTGGAATGAGTATGTGCTCAAACCCCAGCACGCGCCGTTACAGGACAGCAACGACCTCTACCTTGGCAACATCCAGAAAGATGGCACCTACTCGGTGATCCCACGCTCGCCTGGCGGTGAAATCACGCCCCAGGGACTGAAAGTGATTGGCGAGATAGCCGAGCGCTATCAGCTCTACACCAAAATTACCGGCTCTCAGCGCATCGGTCTGTTTGGCGCGCAGAAAGACGATCTGCCCGCTATCTGGTCACAGCTGATCGACGCCGGATTTGAAACCGGCCAGGCCTACGCCAAGGCGCTGCGGATGGCGAAAACCTGCGTTGGCAGCGCCTGGTGCCGTTATGGCGTGGGTGACAGCCTCGGCTTCGGCGTGATGCTGGAGAACCGCTATAAAGGCATCCGTACGCCGCACAAGATGAAGTTTGGCGTCTCTGGCTGCACCCGTGAATGTGCAGAAGCACAGGGCAAAGATGTCGGCATTATCGCGACGGAAAAAGGGTGGAACCTTTACGTCTGCGGCAACGGCGGCATGAAGCCGCGCCATGGCGATCTGCTGGCGGCCGATCTCGATCAGCAGACGCTGGTTACCTATCTCGACCGTTTCATGATGTTCTATATCCGCACTGCCGACAAACTGCAGCGCACCTCGCTGTGGCTGGAGAGTCTGGAAGGCGGCATCGACTATCTGCGTAAGGTGATTGTGGATGACAAACTTGGCCTCAACGGCCAGATGGAGCAGCAGCTGGCGGCGCTGCGCGCCAGCGTCAACTGTGAATGGAAAGCGACGCTGGAAGATAAGGATCACCTGACGCGCTTTGCCCACTTTATCAACTCGCCGCAGCGCGATCCTGGCGTGCAGCGGGTCGCGGAGCGCGACCAGCACCGCCCGGCACGCGCCGATGAACGTATTGCCGTGACCCTGATTGAGGAGACCGAATCATGAGCCAGTGGAATCCGGTGTGTCCGCTGACGCAGATCCTGCCCGCTACGGGCGTCTGCGCGCTGGTCAAAGGCCAGCAGGTTGCAATCTTCCGTCCCCGCAACGATGAGCAGCTCTATGCCATCAGCAATATCGATCCGTTTGCCGATGCCAGCGTGCTGTCACGCGGCATTATTGCTGAACATCAGGATGCGCTCTGGGTTGCCAGCCCGCTGAAAAAGCAGCATTTCCGTCTTAGCGATGGCTACTGCATGGAGGATGAAACGCGCTCCGTGGCGGCCTGGCCGGTGCGGGTCAATGCCGGACAGGTTGAAGTCTGCCTGTAACTCCCGTCAACAGCCCGCCTCCGCGGGCTTTTTTAAGGACGTCTGATGGACTACTTCCCCTTATTCTGCCGCCTGCAGGGCCGACGCTGCCTGCTGGTCGGCGCAGGTGACGTGGCTGAGCGGAAAGCCCGCCTGCTACTGGAGGCCGGCGCCGAACTACTGGTCGGTGCCCTTGATTTCTCCCCCGCCTTCCGGCAATGGGCGCAGCAGGAAACCATCACGCTGCTGCCAGGGGCGTTTGATCCGCACTGGCTGGCCGGCTGCTGGCTGGTGGTCGCCGCAACCAGCGACGATGCGGTCAATCAGCAGGTGGCTGAAGCCGCCGAAAAACAGCAGATCTTCTGCAATCTGGTGGATGCGCCGCAGCAGGCCAGCGCCATTATGCCGTCGATCATCGATCGTTCCCCGCTGATGGTCGCCGTCTCTTCCGGTGGACGCGCGCCGGTACTGGCGCGCCTGTTGCGGGAGAAGCTGGAGGCGATGCTGCCGCAACACCTTGGCCAGCTGGCTCAGCTGGCAGGCACTCTGCGCGCGCGGGTGAAACAGCAATTCAGCTCTGTCAGTGCCCGCCGCCACTTCTGGGAACGCTTCTTTAACAGCGAGCGGCTGGCCCAGACGCTGGCCAACGGCGACAGTGAACGCGCGGAGCAGATTACCGACCAGCTCTTTAACGCTGACCTTCGCCAACAGGGTGAAGTGGCGCTGGTCGGTGCCGGTCCGGGTGATGCCGGATTACTGACTCTGAAAGGCTTACAGCTGATCCAGCAGGCAGATGTCATCGTCTATGACCGGCTGGTTTCCGATGAGATCCTGAATCTGGTGCGCCGCGATGCCGAGCGCATTTTTGTCGGGAAACGCGCCGGACATCACTGCGTGCCGCAGGATGAGATCAACCAGCTGCTCTGCGAACAGGCGCAGCGGGGAAAACGCGTAGTGCGGCTGAAAGGCGGCGATCCCTTTATCTTTGGTCGCGGCGGTGAAGAGCTGGAAGCGCTGGCGCAGCGGCAGATTCCGTTCAGCGTGGTGCCGGGGATCACCGCCGCATCGGGCTGTGCGGCTTACAGCGGTATTCCCCTGACCCACCGCGATCATGCGCAGAGCGTCAGACTGGTTACCGGACATCTGCAGAAAGAGGCCTCGCTCGCCTGGGAGACGCTGGCGGCGGAACAGCAGACGCTGGTCTTTTATATGGGGCTCACGCAGGCCGGAGAGATTCAGCAGCAGTTGATAAAGCACGGTATGCGCAGCGATATGCCGGTGGCACTGGTGGAAAACGGCACCACTACGCGTCAACGCGTGGTCACCGGGACACTGAGCGAGCTGGAAGCGTTAGCCGGTCAGGTGACCAGTCCCGGCCTGATGATCATCGGCAGCGTGGTAAGTCTGCGTGACAGCCTGCGCTGGTTCTGAGTCCGGCAAATAAAAACGGCGGGCACAATGCCCGCCGTCCTGGTTGTCTGCTCAGCCATTACGGCATCGCGACAAAGCCTACCGCCTGATACACCTTCTTCAGCGTTTCCTGCGCCTGTGCGCGTGCTTTGGCCGCGCCATCACGCATCACCTGCTCCAGCAGTGCTTCATCGTTGCGGAAGCTGTGATAACGCTCCTGCAGCTCAGAGAGCATACCCGACACAGCATCGGCTACTGCGCCTTTCAGGTGGCCATACATCTTGCCTTCGAACTCCTGCTCCAGCTCGGCGATGGTTTTACCGGTCACGCCCGACAGTATATCCAGCAGGTTAGAGACGCCCGCTTTCTCTTTGATGTCGTAGCGCACCACTGGCGGCTCTTCAGAATCGGTGACGGCGCGTTTAATCTTCTTCACGACCGCTTTCGGATCTTCCAGCAGGCCGATCACGTTATTGCGGTTATCGTCAGACTTGGACATCTTCTTCGTCGGTTCCAGCAGCGACATCACGCGCGCGCCAGACTTCGGAATCAACGGCTCTGGTACTTTGAAGATATCGCCATAAATCGCATTGAAGCGATGCGCGATATCGCGGCTCAGCTCCAGATGCTGCTTCTGATCTTCACCCACCGGCACCTGATGGGTCTGATAGAGCAGAATGTCAGCCGCCATCAGCACCGGATAGTCGAACAGACCGGCGTTAATGTTCTCTTCGTAACGCGCTGATTTATCCTTGAACTGCGTCATGCGGCTCAGTTCACCGAAGTAGGCGTAGCAGTTCAGGATCCAGCTCAGCTGCGTGTGCTCTGGCACATGCGACTGAACGAAGATGGTGCTTTTTTGCGGGTCGATACCACAGGCCAGATAGAGCGCCAGCGTGTCCAGCGTCGCTTTACGCAGTGCAACAGGATCCTGACGCACGGTGATCGCGTGCAGATCAACGATGCAATAAATGCAGTGGAAATCATCCTGCATCTGCACCCACTGACGCAGCGCTCCCATATAGTTGCCAATGGTCAGTTCGCCGGACGGCTGTGCGCCGCTGAAAACGATGGGTTTCATACTTATGTCCTGATATTTACAGCCCCAGAGCGGGCAAAAGTTCGTCGAAAGAGTCGAGGGTTAAATCGGGCTGGCTGGTGGCAATCGGCTCGCCATAGTTATAGCCAAAGGTCATGCCGATATTGGGTACGCCCGCCGCCTGCGCCGCCTGGATATCATTGCGTGAGTCGCCGACAAACAGCAACTGATTCGGCAACACACCAAAGGTGCCCAGCACCATAAAAATTGCCGCAGGATGCGGTTTTTTAACCGGCACATCGTCGCCACCGATAATCAGCGAAAACGCATCAGCAATGCCAAGCGACTCCAGCAGCGGTGCCACAAACGGCGTCGGCTTGTTGGTGACTATCGCCATCGGCAGCCCGGCAGCCTTTAATGCGGCCAGCGTCTTCTTTACCTGTGGAAACAGCGTACTGCCCGCATCCACGGTATCGGCATAATGCCGGTCAAACAGTGCCCGCGCATCACGCTGCTCTTCCGGCTGCGGCTCACGGCCCAGCGCGAAGGTCAGCGCGCGGGCCATCATGATATCCGCGCCGTTGCCAATCCAGGTTGAGACACGCTCAAGGCCCGCCTGCGGCAGACGGAGGTCATTCAGCGTGCGGTCAATCGCATCGGCCAGGCCGGGTGCGCTATCCACCAGTGTCCCATCAAGATCAAACGCCAGCGCACGAATATCAGTGAAATGAGCCATTGGCCTTCTCCAGTTCGTTGCGCATATCGTCGATCACTTTTTTATAGTCAGGGTGACCGAAGATCGCGGAACCGGCGACAAACATGTCGGCACCGGCGGCAGCGATCTGGCCAATGTTGTCGATCTTCACGCCGCCATCCACTTCAAGGCGAATGCTGTAACCGCTCTGATCGATACGCCTGCGCGCTTCACGCAGTTTATCCAGTGTGCCAGGAATAAATGACTGACCGCCAAAGCCAGGGTTCACTGACATCAGCAGAATGATATCCAGCTTATCCATGACGTAATCGAGGTAGCTCAGCGGGGTCGCCGGGTTAAACACCAGACCCGCTTTGCAGCCATGCTCTTTGATGATTTGCAGGGTGCGGTCAACGTGTTCGCTGGCTTCGGGATGAAAGGTGATGTAGGTGGCACCCGCTTTGGCGAAATCAGGGATTAGCGCATCTACCGGCTTCACCATCAGATGCACATCGATGGGGGCAGTGATGCCATAGTCGCGCAGTGCTTTCAGCACCATCGGACCCATGGTCAGATTAGGCACGTAGTGGTTGTCCATCACGTCGAAGTGAACCACGTCACCTCCGGCCGCCAGCGCTTTGGCTGTGTCTTCGCCCAGGCGAGCAAAGTCCGCCGAAAGGATTGAAGGGGCCAGCAAATATTGTTTCATCCGATTCTCCCACTGTTGTGCGCCAGCACGCAGGCTGGCGTAATGCGTTGGTCGCGGACGAAACAGACTAGCTATAAAGTGCCAGCAGTTCGTCGACCTTGGTGCGACCCGTTATGCTTCGGCTGATAGAACGCCGGGCTTTGACCACATGTAACTCTGCATCCTGATACCATAAACGCGTCAGTGCAGTGTCGTGGTTAGAAATCAGTACCGGAATCCGGTCCTCCGACGAAGCCAGCTTTGCCGCTAACGTCGCCAGGTTCTCCTGCTCACGCAGGCTGAAGCTGTTGGTGTGATAAGCCGTGAAATTGGCCGTTGCCGACAGCGGCGCATAAGGCGGATCGCAATAGACTACCGAGCCTTTACCGGCATTGGTCAGGGTAACATCGTACGATTCACAGACAAACGTCGCTTTTTGCGCACGCTCGGCAAACCATAACAGTTCTGCTTCCGGAAAGTAGGGTTTGCGATAGCGGCCAAACGGCACGTTGAACTCGCCACGCAGGTTATAGCGACAGAGGCCGTTGTAACAGTGACGGTTCAGATAGAGGAACAACAGCGCGCGCAGGTAGGCGTCGGTGCTGGTGTTAAATTCGGTGCGACGCTGGTAATAACAGATCTCGTTGTTACTTTCCGGCGTAAACAGCAGCTGCGCGTCACGGATGAAATCCGCCGTGCGCGT
Source organism: Pantoea sp. EKM10T (assembly GCF_011800685.1). Taxonomy (NCBI): domain Bacteria; kingdom Pseudomonadati; phylum Pseudomonadota; class Gammaproteobacteria; order Enterobacterales; family Erwiniaceae; genus Pantoea; species Pantoea sp. EKM10T. The sequence continues at coordinate 130,489 of NZ_JAALEU010000009.1, read as the reverse complement.
TTTAACAATGTTATAGAGATTAATCAGGTCACTGTTGATATCAGCCAGATGGTAGCGATCAAATTCAGTGTTCAGAAACACCGAACCCGCGCCAACAAAGGGTTCTACCAGACAGTCGCCTTGCGGCAGATGGCGATGGATCTCTTCTACTAAGGGAAATTTTCCCCCTGCCCATTTCAGGAAAGCGCGATTTTTTTTCATGCTGTCGTGGTTATTACATCTTATTGTGAGGCTGTGGCTGGACCGACAGCAGATCTGCGCTTAAAACGGGGCCAGAAACTGGCCCCACATCCGCTATTGGCTGGCTTCTTTCTTCACCTGGCTTACTGGTTTAACCCACGGGTTCTTCGCACGCACTTCGGCAGGCAGTGAGGCTACCGCGCGTTTGGCATCAGCCGGTGTGGCATAGGAACCACTCACCAGCACGTACCACGACTGACCGTTACGGGTGGTTTTGTAGACGTGATACCCACTCAGATTCTGCTGCTTAGCCCAGGCATTCAGGCTTTCCGCCTTCGATGCACCGCTCAGCTGCAGGGTATAGCTGCCGCCTGGTAATGATTTGCTGGCTGAACTGCTGCCTGCCGCCGCAGTGGCCGGAGCAGAAGGGGCGGGCGTACGTGCTGGCGTGGTATGTGTTTTGCTGTCACGGGTTGCAGGCTTCGAGGCAGTTTTATGCGATGAATCGTGCGCCGGACGTGCAGAAGCATTTGATTTGTTTGGCGTCTGACGGCCTGCTGGGGCCGTAACCGGATTCGCAGCCGTTCCGGCATTGCCGCTGACCGTGGCAGGCGCCGTTGGCAGTGAACTGCCACCCTGCGTGCCCATCGCGGCACTGTCGACCTGCTGCTGCTGATTACTCAGCGCGCTGTTCAGATCGCCCGGCAGCGTGACACGCTGCTGATTTGCTGGCGTCTCAACAGGGGCGGCCTGCGTAGGCGTTGAAGCCACAGGCGGCATTGAGACGTCGCGCTGCGGGTCAGACGCAGCATTACCGCTGGTCGCCGCGTTATTTTCGCTGGTAGCTGGCGTGGTCTGCCCGCCGGTTGGCGTCGTCTGTCCACCTGACATGGAAGAGGAGCCGGCCAGGTCGATATTCTTCTCACTGCCGGAACCGCCGCCAGCGGCAGGCGTGTTGCCCGCAGTCGCAGGTTTTTTCTCATCCGGGCCATTCAGCGCCGAACCAATACCCAGTACCAGTAACAGCAGAACCAGGATCCCGACACCCATCATGATGCGCTGGCGCGAAACCGGTATTTTGGCTGCGGGAGACGACTTACGAGGGCGCGAGGGACGGCGATCGCTGGCGTCAGGTTTTAACTCATCTTCCGGTTTAAACTCATCCATTTTGCCTCCTCCGTAAAGCGGCATTCCGCACTGCGCACCCTGCGCGCCGCGTCACCACTCAACTGCTTAATCTCAGGATTGCTGACAATCATTAATTGCAGCCAGCACCATATCATGTACCACGCCACCACGCACTTCAGAGCGGCCAATCGACAGCGGGAGTACCAGCCGCAATTCGCCCGCCAGAACTTTCTTATCGCGCATCATGTGCGGCAGATACATCTCCGCACTCATCGCCTCCGGCCCATGTACCGGCAAACCGGCACGCAGGAACAGAGCAATAATGCGGTCCGTCTCCTGTGCCTGGAACTGCCCCAGGCGTTCAGCCGTGCGTGCCGCCATCACCATGCCCGCTGCAATCGCTTCACCGTGCAGCCAGTTGCCATAGCCCATGTGTGCTTCAATCGCATGACCAAAAGTATGGCCCAGATTCAGCAACGCCCGCTGACCGTTTTCACGTTCATCGGCGGCCACGACTTCGGCTTTCAGTTCACAGCAGCGACGAATGCAGTACGCCAGCGCCTGTTCATCCAGCGCCAGCAGGGCATCAAGATTCTGCTCCAGCCACTGGAAAAACGCACCGTCGAGGATGATGCCGTACTTAATCACTTCCGCCAGACCCGACGCCAGTTCGCGCGCGGGCAACGTCTGCAGACAGGCAGTATCAATCACCACCGACGCGGGTTGATAAAACGCGCCGATCATGTTTTTGCCCAGCGGATGGTTAACGGCCGTTTTGCCGCCAACCGAAGAGTCGACCTGCGACAGTAAGGTGGTCGGTACCTGAATAAAGCGTACGCCACGCTGATAACTGGCCGCAGCAAAACCGGTAAGATCGCCAATGACGCCGCCGCCTAAGGCGATAAGCGTCGTATCACGACCGTGCGGCTTTTGCAGGAGCGCGGTAAAAACCTGATCCATCACGGCCAGCGTCTTATATTGCTCGCCGTCGGGTAAGATCACCTGATCCACTTTTACACCTGCCGCCGTCAGCAGCGCCGTCAGCTGGTCAAGATAAAGCGGAGCCAGCGTCTGGTTTGTCACCACCATGGCGTTTTCGCCCGCGGTTAGCGGCCAAAAAGAAGCCGGATCGTTAAACAGTCCGGCAGCGATAGTGATGGGGTAACTGCGTTCCCCCAGTGAGACGGTGATCTTCTCCATGATGCCCGATACCTGTTAAGGAGCCTTCGAACGTTGGATCAACTTTTTTCCAACATGTGGATAATCTGATTCGCCACCACTTTCGCACTCTGATCATCTGTGCGAATGGTTACATCGGCGATCTCTTCGTAGAGCGGGTTACGTTCGCCAGCCAGCGCTTCGAGCACTTCACGCGGCGGTGAATCCACCTGCAGCAACGGACGTTTTTTGTCACGTTGGGTGCGCGCCAGTTGCTTCTCGATGGTGGTTTCAAGATAAACCACAACACCGCGGGCGGAGAGACGATTACGCGTTTCCCGGGATTTGACGGAACCACCGCCTGTCGCCAGGACGATGCCTTGCTTCTCGGTCAGTTCGTTAATGATTTTTTCTTCGCGATCGCGAAAGCCAGCTTCGCCTTCGACATCAAAAACCCAGCCCACATCCGCTCCGGTGCGTCGCTCAATTTCCTGATCGGAATCGAAGAACTCCATGTTGAGTTGCTGAGCCAACTGACGGCCAATAGTGCTTTTGCCGGCACCCATCGGCCCAACCAGAAAGATATTGCGTTTCTCTGCCATTTTGTCGGTATTACTAAGAATTCGTTAATGATACCCCGCGTTCAGCATTTGCTGGCGGGACAGGAACTGAGACCTCATGAGCGTTAGCAAGAGTCAGATGAAAAATTATCTCAACACTCAAGGCTGTTTGGCAACCGATTATATTGCCTTCAGCACATCCATTTCTGAATTGGCCTGTGTTCGCGAAACTGTAACGCGCCAGCGCTGCGTCTTTACAACGCTGCGTACAGAGGAGTTTTCTGATCTGTTTGCCGGGATTTACCCAGCATAGACGGTTACACCGTATTGAAAATCGCTAAACCTTGTAAGCTAATTCCTCTCCTGCGTCAACGCAGATGGCCTTAAGGGACGCATTTTCCGTTTTATCCAGCCGTAAGCGCTGCTTCCCTGACCAATCGCGGCGTAATGAAGATCACCAGCTCTCTTTTTTTGCGCTGATCAGATTGCTGGCGAAACAACCCGCCAATCAGCGGCACATTTCCCAGCAGCGGCACCTGATTTTGTCCGCGGGTGCGCTGCTGCTGAAAGATACCGCCTAACGCCAGTGTTTGCCCGTCACTGACCGTGACCTGAGTCTCAATTTCCTGTTTATCGATGGATAATATGTCGCTATCGCCGGTTCTGATGCTGCGACCCGGCATATTCTGACTGATATGGATCTTCAGCTGGATGCGGCCATTGCCGGAAATCGTCGGGGTCACCTCCATACCCAGTACCGCTTCTTTAAACTCAATACTGGTGGCACCGCTGTTTCCTGCCGACACTTCATAAGGAATTTCTGTGCCCTGCTTAATCGAGGCGGTCTGCTGATGTGAGGTAAAGAGGCGCGGACTGGCGATGATTTCAATCTGGTTCTCCTGCTCCAGCGCACTTAACTCCAGATCCAGAAGCTGCCCTCCGATGCGCGCCAGCGCCATACCCACGCTGATGCCAGGTGAACTCACCGCCAGCGGAACATCCAGCCGGGGATGATGCAGGATATCTGTTACGGCGGCGTCCCCCGCCTGCAATCCCCACTTCACGCCCAGCTCCTGCAGATGCTCCTCGCTGATAGTAACGATGTGGGCTGACAGCTCAATCTGTTCCAGTGGCAGATCCAGCGCCCGTATCCAGCGCTCCGTCTCTTTTAAAGCCGCCGCACTATCGCGCAGTAACAATGCGTTGGTGCGTTTGTCGACCGTCACGCTACCGCGCGGTGTCATCAGCGACTGACGCTCACTCAGCAGGCTGGCATACACCTCGCTGGCGCTGGCATAACGCAATATCACAGCGCGCTGTTGCAAAGGAACCTGCTGCAACTGCGACTGCTGCTCAGCCTCACGTGCCTGCTGCTGAGCCTGCTGCCAGCTTTCCGGATAGACCAGCAGGACATTATCCTGTTCAACCAGCGTCAGCTTTGCCATGCGCGCCACCAGGTCCAGCGCCTGATGCCAGGGCAGGTTATCCAGCCGCAGCGATAACGAACCTTCAACCTCTGGCGCAATCATCAGATTGATCTGCTGATAGTCAGCCAGCGCCTGCAAAATACGCTCTACCGGGGCGTTATCAAAAGTCAGACTGAGAGGCTCCTCATCAGCGGCGTAAACCGGCAGCAGGCAGCTTAGTAGCAGCAGAGTGGTTATCCTTATCATGCGAACGTCCTTTTAAATAAAATGCGGCCTGTTGTGCGTTGCAGCTATTCGGCACCGCTAAGGTGAGGCTGCGGCGGGTCATATCCGCCAGTTGCCAGGGTGCGAATGGAAATGGCTTGCCGGTGCGGGCCGTAATACTCTCTCCCTGCGGGGTCAGCAGCCAGGCATGGAAATGCGCCTCCCGGCCAATAATCCCCTGCAGACGCCAGCCCGTGAGCGGTTCCACTGTCGCCTCACAGACGGAACCGGCTACAGGCCGGAACGGATCGCGCGCCAGCACGCCGCCACAGCACAACAGTAAAATCAGCAGACTATGGCGCATCGTCAGGTTCCAGCCAGAGTTGAGCCACCAGGTACTGCGGCTGCGCCAGCAGCTGGAAATGCACCGGAAACGGTGCGGAGGCCTGGGCAAGCTCGGCAAAAAGCGACTGGAACGCCGGCCACTGCAGATGCAGCGTCAGCATGCGTGAGGGGGCGTCCGGCTGCCACTCTTCCAGCTGGCTACGGCGTGCCGCCAGGATCTCTTCCACTGCACGGCCCGATGCAGATGCTGATCTCGCGATCTGTATCGACTGCAGCTGCGCCTGCAACTGTGCATTATCGGGGTTCTGACGCCACTGGTGCTGGCGCAGCTGCAGAGTGCGGATCAACTGCAACAGCGTATGCTGTTCAGCAATGAGCGCCTGCTGCTGTGGCCGTAACCACAGGATCCAGGAGAGCAGCAGCAGACCGGATAAGAGTGCGGCGAGCAAGCCATAGCGCGCAATAGCGGCCATCTGCCACCAGCGATCCCACCATTCACTCACTGTTCACCTCCTGCATCTCTGCCCGCAGTGAAAACCGATAATGGCCATCAGCCTGACGCTTAACCCCGCCCTGCTTCACCAGACCAAACAGGGCCACGGTGCTTAACTGCTGGCGGAACTGTCGGACTGCCGCCATATCCTGTGCCCGCCCCTCCAGTGTCAGACGGTTGTCGCGCTTCTCCAGCCGGGTCAGCCAGGCGGTGTCGGGCAGCAACGCGGGTAAATCGAGCCAGAACTGCTGCCAGGCGGCCAGTTGTGCAGCCTGCTGGCGATGCTTCGCCTGCTGTTTTTGCACGACCGCGAGCTGCTCCAGTAACTGCTTTTGTTGCGCTAACTGCTGCCCCAGGCTTTCCAGCGCCTGCTGCTGCGTCCTGCTCGCCTGTGCCACCTGCTGACGCGTCTGCTGGATCCGCCAGGTTTGCTGCATCACCACCAGTAACAGGGCGCCAGTCGCCAGTGACAGCACGACCAGGCTCTGTCGCCGCTGCTGTTGCCGACGGCGCTGCCGCCAGGGCAGCAGATTAACCGCGACCATCACTCATCTCCGTCGCGCAGCGCCAGCCCGGCCGCCAGCGCAAAAGCGCCCGGATTCTCCGGCAAAGGTGGCTGCTTATAACGAAACAGATCAAAAGGGGAAAACGCGCTAACGTCTGCAGGCAACGGCGCCTGCTCTGCAGTACACCAGGCGACAGAACGCGCCCCGGGAAAGGCCTGCCGTTGCAGTGCCTCCAGCGTGGCGGCTTCGCCTGTGTCAGCAGCGGTGTGCGCATCGCTCCAGAGCCAGCGGTTATCCTGCTGCAGAACCAGTACCGCATCGTCCTGCAGCGCTGCCTGCCGGGCTAACCGCTTCAGCGCCTCGGTGGTCAGTTCGAACACCTGCGGCTTTAAACCCGCCTGCAACAGGGGTGCCGCCCACTGGTCGATAATCTCCAGCCGCGCTGCCGTGACGCAGAGCTGCCCGCTCTGCTCATCCGGCCGGTAATCCAGCGCCAGCGCAGCGGGCTCCAGCGGAAAGAGACCGCGCGCGGCCGCCTGCACGTAGTGCCCCAGCGCGGGCTCCTTCAGCGACTGCGCAGGCAGGGGAAGCTGGCGCTGCAGCACCAGCTGGGCAGGCAATCCGACCCGCAGCGAATAACGGCGTGGCAACCGCTGACGCCAGGCCGTTAAGGCCGCCAGTAATTCAGGCGAAGATTGCAGCACGCCGTTTCTTAACGTATCTTGCGGCAGCCGCTGCTGCCACCAGTGGCGTAGCTGCCAGCCATCACGACGAGGCTGGAGGGCCAGGGCGCAAATCTGCCTATTCTGAATATCCAGCCCAATTTGCCAGGTATGAAAAGCCATACGCGCGATCTCCTTATCGTCCGGGAAAATGGACATATCAAAGCGTCTGGCTTGCCTTTATACTACCGCGCGGTTGTTTATAAACTGCTCAAACGACAACAGATGGGAAATTCCAGGTGAAGTTCGTAAAGTATTTATTGATCCTTGCAGTGTGTTGCATCCTGTTGGGAGCTGGCTCGATTTATGGTTTATACAAATACATAGAGCCACAGCTGCCCGACGTAAACACGCTGAAAGATGTGCGTCTGCAAACCCCTATGCAGGTTTACAGCGCCGATGGCGATCTGATCGCCCAGTATGGCGAAATGCGCCGTATTCCTTTGACTCTGCAGCAAGTGCCACCTGTGATGGTGAAAGCGTTTATTGCGACCGAAGATAGCCGTTTTTATGAGCACCATGGTGTTGATCCGGTGGGTATTTTCCGTGCGGCCAGCGTTGCTCTGGTCTCCGGTCACGCCTCGCAGGGTGCCAGTACTATCACTCAGCAGCTGGCCCGTAACTTCTTCCTGAGCCCGGAACGCACCCTGATGCGTAAAATAAAGGAAGCGTTCCTGGCGATCCGCATTGAGCAGTTGCTGAACAAAGATGAAATACTTGAGCTCTACCTGAATAAGATCTACCTCGGCTACCGTGCTTATGGCGTTGGCGCAGCCTCACAGGTCTATTTTGGTAAGCCGGTTGACCAGCTGTCGCTGAGTGAGATGGCGATGATTGCCGGTCTGCCGAAAGCCCCTTCCACCTTTAACCCGCTTTACTCGCCGAGTCGTGCCCTGTCGCGCCGCAACGTGGTGCTGGCGCGTATGCTGGATCAGCATTACATCACGCAGCAGCAGTATGATGAGGCGCGTAATACGCCGCTGGTCGCGAAGTATCACGGTCCGGAAATCGCTTTCTCTGCCCCCTATCTCAGCGAGATGGTGCGTCAGGAGATGGTGAAACGCTACGGTGAGAATGCCTACACCGACGGTTACAAGGTCTACACCACCGTGACCCGTCGCCTGCAGGAAGCCGCGCAGACCTCAGTTCGCAATAACGTCATGGCCTACGATATGCGTCATGGCTATCGCGGCCCGACCAGCGTGCTGTGGAAAGTGGGTGAACCGGCCTGGGATCAGACGAAAATTGAGAAAGCGCTGAAGACGCTGCCGGTCTATGGTCCGCTCAATCCGGCAGTCGTAACCGAAGCGCGCAGCGATGAAGCGACCGTGATGCTGAAAGATGGCAGCAATGTGTCGCTGGCATTAGCGGGTGTGCGCTGGGCGCGTCCTTATAAGTCTGACACCGTGCAGGGCCCGACGCCGAAAAGCGTGACGCAGGTATTGCAGGCCGGCCAGCAGATCTGGGTGCGCAAAGTGGGTGATGAGTGGTGGCTGGGCCAGGTGCCGGATGTGAACTCGGCGCTGGTCTCGCTGGATCCGAATGATGGTGCGGTGCGCGCGCTGGTAGGCGGCTTTGCCTTTAACCAGAGCATGTTTAACCGTGCGACCCAGGCGCTGCGTCAGGTCGGCTCTAATATCAAGCCTTTCCTCTATACCGCCGCAATGGATCGCGGGCTGACGCTCGCCTCAATCCTTAACGATGTGCCGATTTCACGCTGGGATGCGGGTGCGGGTGCTGACTGGCGTCCCAAGAACTCACCGCCAACTTACGATGGTCCGATTCGTCTGCGTCAGGGTTTAGGCCAGTCGAAAAACGTGGTGATGGTGCGTGCGATGCGTGCGATGGGCGTGGATTACGCCGCTGAGTATCTGCAGCGCTTTGGTTTCCCGGCTCAGAACATTGTTCACACCGAATCGCTGGCATTAGGTGCGGCCTCGTTTACCCCGTTACAGGTGGTGCGCGGCTACTCCGTGATGGCGAATGGCGGCTTCCTGGTCGATCCTTACTTCATCACCCGGATTGAGAACGAACAGGGCGGCCTCGTATTTGAAGAGAAACCGAAGATCGCCTGCCCGCAGTGCAATCTGCCGGTGATCTACGGCGAGACCAAAAAAGCACTGGCCCTGAATGAAGAGAGCGTCGAGAACGTTGCAGCCTCAAATAACAACCAGAATCAGGCCGTTCCTCAGCCTGAACTGGAGCAGGTTCCCGCTCAGGCACAACAGGGTGAGCAGCAATATGCACCCCACGTGATCAACACCCCGCTCACCTTCCTGATCAAGAGCGCGCTGAACAGTAACATCTTTGGCGAACCGGGCTGGATGGGAACAGGCTGGCGTGCCGGGCGTGACCTCAAGCGTAATGATATCGGCGGTAAAACCGGTACCACTAACAGCTCGAAAGATGCCTGGTTCTCGGGTTACGGCCCTGGCGTGGTCACCTCAGTCTGGATCGGCTTTGATGATGCGCGCCGCAATCTGGGCCGCAGCACGCTCTCCGGCGCCATTCCCGATCAGATTTCGGGCTATGAAGGCGGTGCTAAGAGCGCACAACCGGCATGGGATGAGTACATGAAGAGTGCGCTGGATGGCGTACCGGTGCAGCCGTTAACACCGCCGGATGGCGTGGTCACGGTGACGATCGATCGCAGCACCGGCAAGCTGGCAAATGGAGGGGGTAACACCCGTCAGGAGTACTTCATCAATGGCACCCAGCCAACCGAATATTCGGTTCATGATGTGGGTACCACCATTATGGATAACGGTGAGAGTCACGAGCTGTTCTGATGTGACCCACGAAACCGCACTGTAAAAAAGGCCGACGTCAGTCGGCCTTTTTTATTCAGTCACAGATGATATTCAGTAACTCAGCCGTCCCTGCTTCACCAGCCATTCGCGCGCCATAAACAGCGCACTGACATTACGTGCCTCGCGGAAATCGGGCTCATCCAGCAGCGACATCATATCGCTCAGCGGCCAGCGGTGGACAATCAGCGGCTCCGGCTCATCGCCTTCCAGCTTTTCAGCGTAGAGACCTTCCGCCACCACAATGTTCATTTTGCTGGAAAAGTAGGAGGGCGCCATGGTGAGTTTGCCCAGCGTTGTCAGTTGGTCAGCACCAAAACCGACCTCTTCTTTCAGTTCGCGAACTGCCGCTTCATTCACGGTTTCACCTGAATCGATCAGCCCCTTGGGGAAACCAAGCTCATAGGTTTCCAGTCCGACGGCATACTCCTGAATCAGGATCAGATGGTCATCAATAATCGGCACAATCATCACCGCTTCACGCTCTGAGGGCTTCATCCGCTCATAAACGCGATGCGCACCATTGCTGAAAGTCAGATCGACCGATTCAATGGTGAATAACCGTGAACGTGCCACGGCGGTGATATTGAGGATGTCAGGTTTTTTTGGAATTTTCATATCAGCCTCAAATTATTTTGCGCCGGCTATCTGGAGCGAATTAGCATACCTAACCACAGGCAATTGTGCGACAGTCAGACAATCACGTTATCGTTACACAGATTACATCGATTGAATAACAGCCTTTGGTTATCAGTTAAGACTAAATTTGCATTAGTCAATATGCTGCGATAAGTTTCAGATAATACCGATATTTAATCCAGTCTGAGCCGGTTACCATTCGGACAAGGCAGGGTTTAACAAATGCTAATCAGATATACGCTGGCACTATTTCATCGGGTGTCTGACTCCTCAGGGTTATATAATCTTCCGGAATGCCTCTTTTATAGTGAGCATAACCGAAAGCGAAAGTTTAAAGTGAAGGCAGCATTTTGGCTGAATTGAGCAGAGCATGAGCACAATCTTGATGATCCTGGCCATAGTGCTGACCTGTTCAATCCTGGCAGGCATTGGGTTCTGGTACGCTATGCGGCATCGTCCGCCGTTGGCGAAACCTCTGCCATTTATCAGTCCGCCCTGCCGTAAACTCTCTGCTCAGGAGCGTGAGGCGGTTGATAAGTATGTCGCCGCGCTGGAAAAGCAGCCCCGTACCACGGTGACGACCGATAAGCGCAGCGCGTCCGAACGTCTGACGCTGACGGCACAAAGCAACAATGTCTACCCCGTTACCCGTGCGATTACCCGCTACGGACTCTCTACGGACGATCCCCATAAATGGCGCTACTACCTTGATGAAGTTGAAGTTCATCTGCCGCCGCTGTGGGAACAGTACATCGCCGACGAAAACTACGTTGAGTTAATCCGCACCCAATCTATTCCGCTGGTGATCTCGCTGAACGGCCACTCGCTGGTGGATTACGCCGTGGATCAGCAATCGCTGCCGACGCTGATGCGTCCGGTGTCGACCAACGCCTCTATCCGCAAAGCGGAAACGGAAAACGTCGAACTGCTGCAGGTGCGCAAAGAGACACCTGAAGAGTATCGTCTGTCGCGACCAGATGGCACGCGTGAAGCGGTGCTCATCTCTCTTGCCTTCTTACTCTTCTTCTTCAGCCTGTTAGTCCCCGCAACGCTGATGATCTGGCTGGTGCTGACGGGTGCAGTCATGATTGCCGCCAGCCTGTGGCTGCTCTACCGCATTCCGGGTGAGCGCGGCCTGCGTGACATACACTGCCTGCGCGGCGCGCCAAAGCGCTGGGGCCTGTTCAGCGAATCGAACCAGGAGCAGAGCAATATCACACTGGGGATTATTGACCTCGCCTATCCACCACACTGGCAGCCTTATGTCGCGCACGATCTCGGACAGGTGACGGATGTGGAGATCTACCTTAACCGTCAGGTGGTGCGTCAGGGTCGCTTCCTGTCGCTGCAGGATGAAGTCAAAAACTTCCCTATTCAGCGCTGGCGGAAAAACGTGGTGCTGGCCTGCGGTTCACTGATGGTGCTGACCATGCTGGTCACCTGGATCCCGCTCGGCATGCCGATCAAACTCAGTCTGGCCTGGGCCAGGGGCACTGACAGCCTGGAGGTCAGCAGCGTCGATAAACTCAGCAGCGTGCCCCTGAATATTGGCGACAACCTCAAAGTGAGCGGTACCGGCATGTGTTCGGTGCCGGACAACTATCAGAGCAACCGAAGTTACGCCTTCATGCCGTTCGACTGCTCGGCGGTCTACTGGAATAACGCCACGCCGTTGCCGCAGCCACAATCGGACATTATTGATAAAGCCGCTGCTCTGCTGGAGACCACCACAAAGCAGCTGCATCCGGAAACCAATACCGATCCTAAACTGAATCCGCAGCTGGCCTCCGCGATTCAGAAGTCCGGCATGATCCTGCTGGATGACTTCTCCGATCTGGTGATGAAAACGCAGGATCTCTGTAATCAACCACAGGATTGTATGCGCCTGAAAAATGCGCTGGTGAACCTGGGCAATGCCAAAGACTGGGAAGCGCTGATGCGTCGCGCAGATTCCGGCCAGCTAAACGGCATGAATGTGCTGCTGCGGCCGGTCAGTGCTGAAGCCCTGGAAAACCTGGTCAATACCGCCACCTCGACCTTCTTTTTCCGCGAAACCCGTCGTGCAGCAGAAAATCTTAACAGCCCGCCGCCAGGGGGTTTTCTGATCGTCAGCGACGAGGGCCGCCAGCTGGTGAATCAGCCTCAGCCAACCGTGTCGCTGTTTGATCTCGATCCGCCCTCTCAGTGGCGTGAACTGCAACGTATCTCCGCCATGCTGCTGCATACGCCTTTCAGCGCCAGCGGCATCATCACCAGCATTTCAACGGATGCCAACGGCACGCGTCATATCGTGCTGCACAATGAACCGGATGCCATGGCGCAATGGCGCTATCTCGGCACCGTATTGCTGCTGCTGGTGCTGTTAACCTGCGGTGTGATCAATGGGTTACTGGCGCTGCGCCGTATGCACCTTAATCGCCAGCGCATGATCGATATCCAGCACTATTACGACAAGTGCTTCAATCATAACCTCGGCACTTTGCAGAGCGTGCGCCCGATATTCTGAGCCCTGCCCTTCTGTGCTACCCTGTCGCCCGGTTTTTTTACAGGGTGAAACATCCGCATGCTCAACTGGTCTGAGATTGATACCGTGCTGCTCGACATGGATGGCACGCTGCTGGATTTGGCATTTGATCGCCACTTCTGGCTGGAGCATGTGCCTGAACAACTCAGTCAGCAACGCGGCATCACCCGGGCGGAAGCCGAAGCGATCATCGCGGAAAAGTATCAGGCCGTCGCCCATACGCTAAACTGGTATTGTCTGGATTACTGGGCAGAAGCGCTGGCGCTGGACATCCGTGCCATGACCTGGGCGATGCGCAGCCGCATTGCGCTGCGTGACGATACGCTGCCTTTTTTGCAGGCTCTGCGCCGCGCGGGCAAGTCCACAATCCTGCTGACCAACGCGCATCCTTACAATCTGGACGTCAAACTGGCGCAGACAGGTTTAGCGCCGCACCTTGATTTATTACTTTCCACCCATACCTTTGGGTATCCGAAAGAAGACCAACGTTTATGGCAGGCGGTACAACAGCACACCGGCATTTCTGCGCCGCGCACGCTGTTTATCGATGATAGCGAAGTGATTCTGGATGCTGCGGCGTCATGGGGCATCGGCGAGTGCTTAGGCGTAAAGAACCCCGATTCGGGTCGTCCTGAGCAAATCTTTCAGCGTCATCGCGCTACCGGCGACTACCGGACGCTGATCTGAGTCAGGAGCAGCAATGAAGAAAGAGAAAAGCAGCGAAGAGGTACGCCTCGACAAGTGGCTGTGGGCCGCGCGCTTTTACAAAACCCGGGCGATTGCGCGGGAGATGATTGAAGGCGGCAAAGTGCATTACAACGGCCAGCGCAGCAAACCCGGCAAGGTGGTAGAGCTGAATGCGGAACTGACACTGCGTCAGGGCAACGATGAACGCACCGTAGTGGTGGCGGACATCAGCGCTCAGCGCCGTCCGGCCAGCGAGGCCCAGCAGCTCTATCGCGAAACCGATGCCAGCATTGAAAAACGCGAAAAAATGGCGCAGGCGCGCAAAATGAATGCGCTGACTATGCCCCATCCCGATCGGCGACCTGACAAAAAAGAGCGTCGCGATTTGATGAAGTTTAAATTATCGGGCGATGAATAACGCCGTCTTAGCTGACGCGCCATCGCCCCGTACCAGTGAGAGAAAAAATATGTCAGTCCAGGATCAACTGCACCGTTATCTGTTTGAAAATGCCGCCGTGCGCGGCGAGCTGGTGAACGTCTCTGACACCTGGCGTGAAACCGTAAAGAACCATGATTATCCGGCACCGGTTAAAACGCTGCTGGGTGAGATGCTGGTCGCCACCAGCCTGCTGACTGCCACGCTGAAGTTTGATGGCGAAATCACCGTGCAATTGCAGGGTGACGGTCCGCTGTCGCTGGCGGTGATCAACGGTAACAACAACCAGGAACTGCGCGGCGTAGCGCGTATCAAAGGCGACATCCCGGACGACAGTACCCTGAAAAGCATGGTGGGCAATGGCTATCTGGTGATCACCATTTCCCCTGAAAAGGGCGAACGTTATCAGGGAGTGGTGGGACTGGAAGGTGAAACTCTGGCGGAGTGCCTGGAAGATTACTTCATGCGCTCAGAGCAGTTGCCAACGCGGCTGTTTATCCGCACCAGCGACAAAGGCGCCGCGGGTATTCTGCTGCAGGTGATGCCTGCGCAGGATACGGAGAAAGAGGTTTTCGACCATCTGGCAACGCTGACCGAAACCATTAAAACGGAAGAGCTGATCGATCTGCCTGCGAATGAAGCGCTGTGGCGTCTCTACCATCAGGAAGAGGTCACCCTCTACGATCCGCAGCCGGTGATCTACAAATGCACCTGCTCGCGTGAGCGCTGTGGCGAAGTACTGACCACGCTGCCGCAGGAAGAGGTTGATGAGATCATCGCGGAAGATGGCAAAATCGACATGCACTGCGACTATTGCGGCTCAAACTACGTGTTTGACGCCGTCGATATCGCCGGTATTCGCAGCCACTCCCTTGAGAATAATAACCAGCTTCACTGATTTATCGGGCGGCTTCTGCCGCCCCTTCCCCGCCGCCAATGCCTATCCCCATAATTTTTCAGACAAATTATCTTTTTTTACTTTCATAACATCTTTTAAACGTTCGAAACATAGCCTTAACGCGCCCTGAGTCGCATTTTTAGATCACTGCCCTTTTTCCCTTAACGCAGAAGAGTAAACTGCGCGCGATCGTGCAAACGCCCGGAAGTCAGAGGCAGATGCCCTGAATTGCCCGGTGATCTTTGCAGGCTGTCGTGACGAAGCGCAGTCGACTGTCAGTGATTTGCCGCACCCGATACAACAGCCGGTGGCACGATCCCAACCTATCTCTGCTTTGCAGAACAGACACCGATTTAAGGAGCAGTAAAATGCGCGTTAACGGCCTGACCTCGCAAGACCTTGCCGCTTTGGGCATCGTGGATACCACGGAAGTGGTTTACAACCCTGATTACGACACGCTTTTTCAGGAAGAGACGCGCCCGGACCTCGAAGGTTTTGCTCGTGGCACCCTGACGCAGAGCGGCGCGATTGCAGTAGACACCGGGATTTTCACCGGGCGATCGCCAAAGGATAAGTACATTGTGCGTGACGACACCACGCGCGATACCCTGTGGTGGAACGACCAGGGCACCGGCAAAAACGACAATCAGCCCCTGTCGCAGGAGACCTGGAACGCGCTGAAAAGCTGCGTCACCCGCCAGCTTTCCGGCAAGCGCCTGTTTGTGGTGGATGCGTTCTGTGGTGCCAATGCCGATTCCCGTCTGAGCGTACGTTTTGTCACCGAAGTGGCCTGGCAGGCACACTTCGTGAAAAACATGTTCATCCAGCCTGACGACGCTGAACTGGCCGAATTCACTCCCGACTTTGTGGTGATGAACGGCGCCAAATGCACCAATCCAGACTGGCAGGCGCAGGGTCTTCACTCTGAAAACTTTGTCGCCTTCAATCTGACTGAACGCATGCAGCTGATTGGCGGAACCTGGTACGGCGGCGAGATGAAGAAAGGTCTGTTCGCCATCATGAACTACCTGCTGCCGCTGAAAGGCATCGCCTCAATGCACTGCTCTGCAAACGTGGGTAAAGCGGGCGATGTGGCGGTCTTCTTTGGCCTCTCGGGCACCGGTAAAACCACCCTCTCTACCGATCCTGACCGCCAGCTGATCGGCGATGATGAGCACGGCTGGGACGATGATGGCGTGTTTAACTTCGAGGGCGGCTGCTACGCCAAAACCATCAACCTCTCTGAGCAGGCTGAGCCGGAGATTTACCGCGCCATTCGCCGCAATGCGCTGCTGGAAAATGTGGTAGTTCGCGAAGATGGCAGCGTCGATTACGACGACGGCAGCAAAACCGAAAACACCCGCGTCTCCTATCCGATCAATCACATCGACAATATCGTGCAGCCGGTCTCAAAAGCGGGCCACGCGAAGAAAGTGATTTTCCTGACCGCCGATGCGTTTGGCGTGCTGCCACCGGTTTCACGTCTGACGCCGGAGCAGACGCAGTATCATTTCCTGTCAGGTTTCACCGCTAAACTGGCGGGAACCGAGCGTGGCGTCACTGAGCCGACCCCCACCTTCTCCGCCTGTTTCGGCGCGGCGTTCCTGATGCTGCATCCGACGCAGTATGCGGAAGTGCTGGTGAAACGGATGGAGGCGTCCGGTGCGCAGGCTTATCTGGTCAATACCGGCTGGAACGGCAGCGGCAAACGCATCTCACTGAAGAATACCCGCGCCATTATCAATGCCATTCTGGCGGGTGAGCTGGATGATGCGCCGATGGAAACGCTGCCGATCTTTAATCTGCAGATGCCGGTTACGCTGGGCGAACTGGATAGTGATACGCTCGATCCGCGTCGTAGCTGGGAGAGTGAGGAGAAGTGGACCGCCGCCGCCGAAGGTCTGGCGCAGCGTTTTATTGATAACTTCGACAAGTACACGGATAACGCCGCAGGTGCTGCGCTGGTGAAAGCTGGCCCGCAACGCTAAAAGAAGCGGCGCGGCAATGAAACTGCCGCGCCGTTTTTATCATCC
Organism: Pantoea sp. EKM10T; assembly: GCF_011800685.1. NCBI lineage: Bacteria > Pseudomonadati > Pseudomonadota > Gammaproteobacteria > Enterobacterales > Erwiniaceae > Pantoea > Pantoea sp. EKM10T. The sequence goes on along the minus strand of NZ_JAALEU010000009.1, from coordinate 113,742 downwards.
CGACACGCTGTTGCTGCCGTTGTTGTGGCTCAGCGCCATGCTTTCCACTAACGGCAACCAGGCACGAATGCGTAAACCGCCGCGTTCGCTCTCGCCAATCTCCAGCGAGCCCTGATGGGCATCAATGATACGCTGCACGATCGCCAGGCCCAGACCGGTTCCGCTGGTGCTGCGGGCGCTGTCACCGCGCACAAAGGGCTGGAACAGATGCGCCAGCTGATCCGGCTTGATGCCAGGTCCATCATCTTCCACCTGGAACCAGGCACGATGCAGTTCCCGTCCGCTGCTGACCCTGATCCAGCCATTACCGTATCGCGCGGCATTGACCACCAGGTTAGCCAGTGCCCGTTTAATCGACAGCGGGTTGATATCCAGCATTAACTCTTCCGGCATCACCGCATTTTCGATCTCACGTTCATAGCCGCTTTCAGCGGCCACCACTTCGCCCAGCACACTGTTAAGGTCGGCGCGCTCAGTCTGCATCTCCTGACCGGTACGCAGGTAGTCGATGAACTGTTCGATAATGGCGTTGCACTCTTCGATATCTTTATTAATCGATTCGGCCAGGTAGCCATCCTGCTCGCTCATCATCTCGGTGGCGAGACGAATACGGGTCAGCGGCGTTCGCAAATCGTGGCTGACGCCCGCCATTAACAGCGTGCGGTCATCCGCCAGCTGCTTCACCCCGGCCGCCATCTGGTTAAAGGCGCGGGTCACCGATCGCACTTCTGACGCGCCATACTCGCGCAGCGGCGGCGGAATAATCCCGCGCCCGACCTGCAGAGCGGCGTGCTCCAGATCCACCAGCGGGCGGTTCTGGATGCGGATAAACAGCCAGGCACCGCCAATCGCCAGCAGCATAATCGCCAGGGTGTAGCGGAACAGCGGCGAGAAGTCGCCCTGATGAATCTCAGTCAGCGGCACCCGCACCCAGATATCGGGCGACAGCCAGGTTTTCAGCCAGACGACGGGCGAGTTTTTGTTAACCTCAACCCGCACATCGGTGGGACCGCCAAGCTGCTGGCCCATCTGCTCGCTCAGGAATTCATAGTGCTGCGCCCATCGTAATCCGCTCTCCTCTGCTGCTGCATTGGTGTAGAGCGAGATCCCCAGTTCGCGGTAGATTTCCCGGCGAAACGCCGGTGGCACTTCCAGCTGCGTGCCATCTTCCAGCTGCAACCGGTCGGTCATCAGCATACGAACTTCGTAAGCGAGCACCTTATTGAACTGTTGCAGGCTGGGAAGAATGGCGAAGTTCAGCACCACCAGATAGGTCGTTACCAGGCTGACAAACAGCAGGGTAACGATCAGCAGCAGGGTGCGGGCAAACGAACTGCGAGGCGAGAAGCGCAGTCGCTTCATGCTTTACTGCCGTCCGGCACAAAGACGTAGCCCAGACCCCAGACGGTCTGGATATAACGCGGATGCGCAGGATCCTCTTCCACCATGCGACGCAGGCGGGAGATCTGGACGTCAATCGAACGTTCCATGGCGCTGTATTCACGGCCACGCGCCAGGTTCATCAGCTTATCGCGAGACAGCGGCTCACGTGGATGGCTGACCAGTGCTTTCAGCACCGCAAACTCACCGCTGGTCAGCGGCATCGGCTCATCTTCACGGAACATCTCGCGGGTGCCGAGGTTAAGTTTGAACTTACCAAAGGCGATGATCGCCTCTTCCTGCGAAGGCGCGCCTGGCAGTTCATTAGCCTGACGGCGCAGCACCGCACGGATGCGCGCCAGCAGCTCACGCGGGTTAAAGGGTTTAGGAATATAGTCGTCAGCGCCGATCTCCAGCCCCACGATACGATCCACCTCTTCGCCCTTGGCGGTCACCATAATAATCGGCATCGGGTTGCTCTGACTGCGCAGACGACGGCAGATAGAGAGACCATCCTCGCCTGGCAACATCAGGTCGAGCACCATCAGATGAAAGGATTCACGGGTTAACAGACGATCCATCTGCTCGGCATTAGCGACACTGCGCACCTGAAAGCCCTGCTCGGTGAGATAGCGTTCAAGCAGTGCACGCAGACGCATATCATCATCGACGACCAGAATTTTGTAGTTCTCTTGCATTTTCAACTCCCAAAGGCGCTATTGCCTGAGCCAACATTGTTAAAAAAAGATGCCTTATAGTGACAGTCATTAATGGTTTATATTCTAGCCAAAATTGTTACAAAGCATATTAAACAGGAGCTTATATTTGATTTAAGGCGATTTCGGGTCAGTTTTAACGCGTCTGGCGCTGCCCGGCCCCTGTTACGGCAAATCTGAAAAAACGGCTCTGTTTCTCTGAATCGCTGGCGTCAGAAGCGGGCCAGTTTTTATTCGATGAACGAATTCAGCAAGTTAGCAGACAATTTGACTTAATGATCAGCCATCACTGTGGATAAGCTCCAGATAATCTACCTCAACAGTAGCCAGGCAGCATAATATTCCAGCAAACCTGCGTAACGCCCCACTCTCCTCTCGGATTAGTTTCAGCGATGCCACCAGCAAGACCAGTTGAAATTAAAGTCCGTTAAATCAATCAGTAAAGCCAACTTTTCGCCTTCTCCGTTTTCAACCAGACTGCTCAGGCAACATTCGATGTCTCAACGGGGATTACACACAATGAAAAAAACAATTTTACTGCTGACCGCGCTGGCATTAAGCAGCGTCACTCCAGCTTATGCTGCCACAGCCACCGGTGAAGCAGCTGGCGCAGCGGCAACCACCACAGCACAAGGTAACTCTAACGCCATCGGTGTTGGCGCAGTCGCAGCCCTGCTGGGCGTTGCGCTGGCCACCATGGGCGGCGGCGGCGGTGACGGTCACAGCACCGGTACATCGACCACCACGGCGACTCACGCCGGTAAATAAGTATCACGACTTCTTTTACAGCTTCAGATTACTGGCTTCAGATTGTTGTTCAGCACCAACCCTTTCGCCGCCGGGGAAGTCAACGTGGGTTTTTAGCCTTTAAAAACCCTTTCCCCGCCCTTTTTTGCCGCGCCCCCTTTGTCTTACACTGTTCCTCTTTGGATCTCTCTGGCCGGTATAGCATGAAAACCCGACTCATTACCCGCGAAGGCTTCGATAAGCTGAAAGCAGAACTCGACTATCTCTGGCGTGAAGAGCGACCGGAAGTGACAAAAAAAGTCACCTGGGCTGCCAGTCTTGGCGATCGCAGTGAAAATGCCGATTATCAGTACAACAAAAAACGGCTGCGTGAAATCGACCGTCGCGTTCGCTATCTGACCAAAAGTCTTGAACAGCTGCGTATCGTTGACTATTCACCCCAGCAGGATGGCAAAGTCTTCTTTGGCGCCTGGGTGGAAATTGAAAACGATGAGGGCGACCTAAAACGCTTCCGCATTGTGGGCTACGATGAGATTTTTGGCCGCAAAGATTACATCTCCATCGACTCGCCCATGGCGCGGGCGCTGCTGAAAAAAGAGGTCGGCGATGCCGCCACCGTCGAGACGCCAGTGGGGCCGGCACTGTGGTATATCAACGCGATTGACTACCCGCAATAACCCTTCAGATTATCGCTGAAAGCCGCCCGCGTCTCTGGCAATTTTAACCATCAATCCGTATAACTGTCGGCTATTTCTCAACCCGGAAAGCAAGACAATCCTGATGATGAAAGTTCTGAGCCAGATAATTGCCAGTGAGCTCCAGGCGCGTCCAGAGCAAGTTGACGCCGCCGTTCGCTTGCTGGATGAAGGGAATACCGTGCCGTTTATCGCACGCTATCGTAAAGAGGTCACCGGCGGGCTGGATGATACCCAGTTGCGCCAGCTGGAAACCCGCCTCAGCTATCTGCGTGAACTTGAAGAGCGACGCCAGTCGATTCTGAAGTCGATTGACGATCAGGGGAAACTCACTGACGACCTCGCCCGCGCGATCAACACCACCCTCAGCAAAACCGAGCTTGAAGACCTCTACCTGCCCTACAAACAGAAACGCCGGACGCGTGGACAGATCGCTATCGAAGCGGGTCTGGAGCCGCTGGCGGAGACGCTGTGGCAGGAGCCGTCTCACATTCCTGAGCAGCTTGCCGAACAGTATGTCGATGCCGACAAAGGCGTCGCCGACGTCCGTGCCGCGCTGGATGGTGCCCGCTACATTCTGATGGAGCGTTTCGCTGAAGATGCCGCGCTGCTGGCGAAGGTGCGTAATTACCTGTGGAAAAATGCCCATCTGGTGTCACGCGTGGTGGAAGGCAAAGAGGAAGCAGGCGCGAAGTTCCGCGACTACTTTGATCACCATGAAGCGCTGAGCGGCGTGCCGTCGCACCGTGCGCTGGCGATGCTGCGTGGCCGCAACGAAGGCGTGCTGCAACTGTCGCTGAATGCCGATCCACAGTTTGATGAAGCACCGCGTGAAAGCCATGGTGAAACGCTGATTGCTGAGCACCTGAACCTGCGCCTGAATAACGCTCCTGCCGACAGCTGGCGTAAAGCGGTGGTGAGCTGGACGTGGCGCATCAAGGTGATGCTGCATCTGGAAACGGAGCTGATGGGCACGGTGCGCGAACGCGCAGAAGATGAAGCGATTAACGTCTTTGCCCGCAACCTGCACGATCTGCTGATGGCCGCTCCCGCCGGTATGCGCGCCACCATGGGGCTGGACCCAGGCCTGCGCACCGGCGTCAAAGTGGCGGTGGTCGATGCCACCGGCAAGGTCGTCGCGACCGATACCGTCTATCCGCATACCGGCCAGACCGCGAAAGCCGCGGCCGCCGTAGCGGCACTCTGCATTAAGCATCAGGTTGAGCTGGTGGCGATTGGCAACGGCACCGCTTCACGTGAAACTGAGCGCTTCTTCCTGGATCTGCAGCAGCAGTTCCCGCAGGTCACGGCGCAAAAAGTGATTGTCAGTGAAGCTGGCGCATCTGTCTATTCGGCCTCTGAACTGGCGGCGCTGGAGTTCCCGGATCTCGATGTTTCGCTGCGCGGCGCGGTGTCGATTGCCCGACGTTTGCAGGATCCGCTGGCTGAGCTGGTGAAAATCGACCCGAAATCGATCGGTGTGGGTCAGTATCAGCATGACGTCAGTCAGAGCCAGCTGGCGAAGAAACTCGACGCGGTAGTGGAAGATTGCGTGAACGCCGTCGGCGTTGACCTCAACACCGCCTCGGTGCCGCTGCTGACCCGCGTGGCGGGCCTGACGCGCATGATGGCGCAGAATATTGTCGGCTGGCGTGATGAGCATGGCCGCTTCCAGAACCGTCAGCAGTTGCTGAAAGTGAGCCGTCTTGGGCCAAAAGCCTTTGAGCAGTGTGCGGGCTTCCTGCGCATCAACCATGGCGATAACCCGCTGGATGCCTCGACTGTGCATCCGGAAGCCTACCCGGTGGTGGAGCGCATCCTGGCCGCCACCGAGCAGGCACTGAGCGATCTGATGGGCAACGCAGGCAGCCTGCGTAATCTCAGCGCCCGCGATTTCATTGATGAACGTTTTGGTCTGCCGACCGTTACCGACATCATGAAAGAGCTTGAGAAGCCGGGCCGCGATCCGCGTCCTGAGTTTAAAACTGCACAGTTCGCTGAAGGCGTAGAGACGCTGAACGATCTGACGCCGGGCATGATCCTCGAAGGTGCCGTCACTAACGTGACCAACTTCGGTGCATTTGTGGATATCGGCGTGCATCAGGATGGCCTGGTGCATATCTCTTCGCTCTCCGATCGCTTCGTGGAAGATCCGCATCAGGTGGTGAAAGCGGGCGATATCGTCAAAGTGAAAGTGATGGAGGTCGATCTCCAGCGCAAGCGTATTGCCCTGACCATGCGTCTTGATGAGCAGCCAGGCGAAGGCAATGCCCGTGGTGGCGCGAAAAACGCGGCTCCGCGCGAGGAGAAACGTCAGAACAACGCGAAAGGTCGTCCGCGTCCGGTCAGCTCGTCAGCAGGTAACAGTGCGATGGGTGATGCGCTGGCTGCGGCTTTCGGTAAAAAACGCTAAGCTTTTCAGGGGGCCACTGCCTGGCCCCCTCTTCACACCCTTCTCCCCGGTTGAAAATCCCCGCCATCGCGCTACGCTAAAAAGACGCCTGTCATAAAAACAACACCTGCTGTGGCACCCAATTCACGATGGAAACGATCACCGATCTGATTGATAAGATTTATGCTGGCACATTTCCGGAGGCGACCTTTGCGCGCCTGCTGGCTGACATCGCCACCGCCCGCGAGGCCATTAAGCTGCCGCGCAAGGCACACTGGGATGAGCAGGATGTGGTGCTGATCACCTATGCCGATCAGTTTCGCGAAGCCGATAAACCCACGCTCAGCACCTTTTCCCGGTTCTATCAGCAGCACCTGCAATCCACGTTTCCGCTGGTTCACCTGCTGCCCTTTTTCCCCTGGTCGTCCGATGACGGCTTTTCGGTGATTGATTACCATCAGGTCGATCCGCTGTGCGGCGACTGGCAGGATATCGCGCGGCTGCATCAGGAAACCCGGCTGATGTTCGATTTTGTCTGCAACCATATGTCGGCACACAGCGCCTGGTTCAGCCACTTCCTGGCGCAGGATCCCGGCTGGGACGATTTCTTTATCAGTATGCCGCCCGCCACCGATCTCAGCGCCGTGACGCGTCCGCGCACCTCGCCGCTGCTGACGCCGTTTAAAATGGCGGATGGCGAAACCCGCTTTATCTGGACCACCTTCAGCGCCGACCAGATCGACCTCAACTTTGCCAATCCTGAGGTGCTGCTGCGCATGGTCAATGTGCTGCTCGACTACCTGAAACGCGGCGCTGACTATGTGCGTCTTGATGCGGTCGGCTACATGTGGAAAACGCCCGGAACGCGCTGCATTCATCTGGAAAAGACCCATCAGCTGGTGAAGCTGTTTCGCGCTATTGCCGACCAGGTTGCGCCTGGCACGGTGATTATCACCGAGACTAACGTGCCGCATCAGGACAACATCAGCTATCTGGGCAACGGGCACGATGAGGCGCAGATGGTCTATCAGTTTTCGTTGCCGCCACTGGTGCTGCATGCGATTCACACCGGCTCGGCGCGCGCACTGCGGCAGTGGGCGAGCGCTCTGGATCTCAGCAGCAACGACACCACCTTTTTCAACTTTCTGGCGTCACACGACGGCATCGGCCTTAATCCGGCGCGCGGCATTTTGTCTGAAGTGGAGATTGTGGCGCTGGTGCGCGATCTGGCGCTGGAAGGCGCGCTGGTCTCCTATAAAAACAACCCTGACGGCACCACCAGCCCCTATGAAATCAACGTCACCTATCTGGATGCGCTCAACCGTGAAGATGACGATGACGCCACGCGGCTGAAACGTTTTTTGCTGGCCCATGCGATTCTGCTGGTCTTTCCCGGCGTGCCTGCCATCTATATCCAGAGCATTCTGGGTGGTCGTAACCATTACGATGGCGTGCGCGCCGCCGGACACAACCGGGCGATTAATCGGCAGAAGTATGATTTACAGCAGATTGAGGGAGATCTGGCGGGCGGTAACTGGCTGCGCCAGCAGGTCTATACCCGGCTCGGACAACTGATTCAGCTGCGTCGTCGCCAGCCTGCGTTTCACCCGGATAATCCGATGACGCTTTATGAGAGCGAAAACGCCGTGCTGGTGCTCAGACGTCATCAGCCAGAAAGCGGCGACGGGCTGCTGTGCGTTTTTAATCTCAGTGGACGGTCAGTGGAGACGCAATTACCGGTGGCGCATACGTTGCAGGATGTGGTGAGCGGAGAGAAAATAGATGGCACCCAGCCGGTTAAGCTGGATGCCTGGCAGTTCATGTGGCTACGTTAATTACTTGTAGACTTCAGCCGTTGCGCTGAATTTGCCGTGTTCGCGACCGGCGATCACCAGGTAATATTTACCGCCTTTTTCGTCAGCGAGCTGCGACAGCACTTTTTTAGCATCCATTGGCGAGGTGGTTTCCGCCGTGGTGTTAACGGTGCCGATCTTCTGCAGGTTCATTGTCTTAACTTCTTCTTTGGTGACTTCTTTCGCTGCCATCGCAGAAAATGAAATCGCGCCCATCATCATTGAAGCCACAACCCATTTAAAAACCTTCATTATGTTTACCCTCATTCATGATCCATTGTGAGATGCAAGCAGCCGCTAAACGCGTAAGGCAGTATGGAACGGCATAGTCATTTCCATGACTAATCACATAAAATTGCAACGGCCTCGCTCACAGAGAGAAGTATTGCTGCTGTCTGCGATTTTGCCAGTTCAAAGCGTCATTATCACGGCAGATTACTGATAAAATTAACAATATGCTGGCAAAAGCGCTCAGGATGGGAAATAAAAGGCGCATGTGCGGCTTTTTCGATAACCACTGAAGGCGATGCTGGCAACATTTCATCTATCTCCGCCGCAATCCGGCGCGGCACCAGTCCATCTGACGCGCCATAGAGTCGCAGGAACGGCAGCGTAATCTGCGGTAACGCGTCGCGCAGATCGACCTGGCGCAGAATCTCCAGTCCGCCATCCAGCACCGCCACCTCCGGCATCGGCTGCGACAGCACCACCTCTTTCAGCTGCCGCGCATCGGCGCGAGCCGTTTCGGTACCCAGCGTCTGCAGCGCCAGAAAGCGCTCCACCGTGCGCTGGAAATCGTTGCTGAGCATCTGCTGAAAGTTCTGCAGCGTCTCCGGTTTAATGCCGGGCCAGCTCTCTGTGGCGGTGAAACAGGGCGACGAGGCAACGGTGATCAATGCAGCCAGTTTTTCTGGCGCACTCAGCGCCAGCTGCGTCGCCACCAGTCCGCCCAGCGACCAGCCCACCACAATCGCCTGTGGTGGCAGCGCAGGCAGCAATTGCGCTGCCATCTGCTCCAGCGTCAGCGCACCGAAATGCTGGCTGCGGCCATAGCCGGGCAGATCGACCAGATGCAGGCGATAGTGCGCGCTGAGTCGCGGAATGATGCTTTGCCAGACTTCGGCATTCAGTCCCCATCCGTGCAGCAGCACAAGATCGCGTTTTCCTTCTCCGCAGGTATGCCAGTAGAGCGACGTCATCAGTTACTATCCCGAAAATGATAAGGAGGTCGCTATGCTAGCAATGCCCGCCCTGTGTTGGCTATGCCGGATGCCGTTGCGGATAGCCCGGCACGGCATCTGCAGCTTATGTCTGCGCGGATTACCGCCGTTACCGCTGCTCTGTCCACGCTGCGGATTGCCGGCAGGTTCAGCAAAGGTCGCCTGCGGCCGCTGCCAGCTTAAACCGCCCACCTGGCAGGCGCTGGTCTGCGTCAATGACTATTGTCCGCCGTTCAGCCAGTGGGTTAACCAGCTTAAATTTTCTCACATAACCGCACTCAGGGTGATGCTGGCGCGGCTGCTTTTGCTAAGCTGGCTTAATGTTTACCGGCGTGGCAGTGTGCCGCGTCCCGATCTGCTGCTGCCGGTTCCGCTGCATCGGCGACGACGCTGGCAGCGTGGCTTTAATCAGACGGTACTGCTGGCCGCACCGCTGGCGCACTGGCTGGGATGTGAGTGGCGCGAAGGTCTTTCCCGCAAGCGCGGGGGCGCATTACAGCATCAGCTCAGCGCCCGCCAGCGCCGCACCAACTTACGGGGTGCTTTCTGCCTTGAAATGGTGGTGCAGGGACGCCATATCGTTCTGCTGGATGACGTCATTACCACCGGCAGTACGGTAGATGAAATCAGCCGCCTGTTAATGGCCCGGGGTGCCGCCAGCGTGCAGGTCTGGTGCCTGTGCCGTACCTTGTAGAGCGTCTTTGATGGGCGTATTATAACCAACTAAATTAGTCAACTATTGAGCAATCGACATGATCCGAATTACTGACTCTGCCCAGGAACATTTTTCTAAACTGCTATCCAAACAAGAAGATGGCACCCAGATTCGCGTATTCGTGATTAACCCGGGTACGCCAACAGCCGAGTGTGGCGTCTCTTACTGTCCGCCCGATGCCGTTGAAGCTACTGACACCGAACTGAAGTTCGAAAAGCTCTCTGCTTACGTTGATGAACTGAGCAAGCCGTATCTGGAAGATGCTGAAATTGACTTCGTTACCGACAATCTTGGTTCACAGCTGACGCTGAAAGCGCCGAATGCCAAAATGCGTAAAGTCTCTGATGATGCGCCAATGGTTGAGCGCGTTGAGTATCTGCTTCAGGCGCAGATCAACCCACAGCTGGCCGGCCATGGCGGTCGCGTGTCGCTGATGGAGATCACCGATGAGGGCTACGCCATTCTGCAGTTTGGCGGCGGCTGTAACGGCTGTTCGATGATCGACGTGACCCTGAAAGATGGTATCGAGAAAGAGCTGCTGGCCGCCTTCCCGGAACTCAAAGGCGTGCGGGATATTACTGAGCATCAGCGCGGTGAACACTCGTTCTACTGATGATTAAGCGCGGCAGCCTGGCTGCCGCGCTTCTGTTATTGCCCTTTCTGTCCTGACTGACGCTGCTGGCTGACCACCTTCAGCAGTGCCTTCACTTCTTTGTCCGCAAAGATCTCCTCCAGCGTTTTGCTCAGCTTGCGTCGCCAGTTAGGGTACTGCTCCACCGTGCCCGGGACGTTGACCGGCGTGGTCATGCCAAGCCAGTCCTCAGGCTGCAGGCCAAGCAGCGCACTGTCGGTATCCGCCAGGAAGCGATGTATTGCCCGATTCAGCGCAGGCGTCATGGTGAGCTTCTCTGCCTTCTTCTGGCTGCGTGCCGGTAAGGCGCCCGCCTGATGCAGCGCATCCAGCAGCGCCTGCTTCTGCGCGGCGCGCTGCTGATGTAACGCTTTCACCGCATCGCCCGGATAGAGGCCAATCTTCTCACCCAGCGCCAGGTCGCCCTGCTCCCAGAAGCCGGTCAGCGTAGGCAGATCATGCGTGCTGGCGCTGGCGATAGACTGGCGCGGATAGTCCTGCGGCGCGCGATAGCGCTCATCCTTCTCCTGCTCAAACCAGAGCACCTTCCATGAAAAGACGCCACTTTTACGCAGCAGGCTGACAATCTCCTGGGGGACGGTGCCCAGGTCTTCGCCAATCACCATGCAGCGCAGCCGGTGGCTCTCCAGCGCCAGGATGCCCAGCAGATCGTTGACCGGATAGGCCACATAGGCGCCTTTATCCGCCGTCTCCCCGGCAGGCACCCACCACAGACGCAGCAGTGACATCACATGATCGATGCGCAACGCGCCGCAGTCGCGCATATTGGCGCGCAGCATGTCGATAAATGGCTGGTAGCCGCGCGCCTTCATGACATGCGGATCCATCGGCGGTAAGCCCCAGTTTTGTCCCAGCGGACCAAGACGGTCAGGCGGCGCACCCACCGAGGCCTTGAGGCGGTAAAGCTCCGGGTCGTGCCAGGTTTCCGCGCTGCCTTCCGCCACGCCCACTGCCAGGTCACGATAGAGTCCGACGCTCATGCCCAGCGCCTGACTGTGCGTCCAGCAGCCAGAGAACTGCTGCTGCGCCAGCCATTGCAGCCACTGCCAGAAAGCGATCTCCTCTTCATGCTGTGCACACCACTGCTGCACCTCCGGCAACTGGCTGTTGCGCCACCCTTCCGGCCACGCAGGCCAGCCGCCCTGCTGCGCCTTATCTGCCCGTCGCTCCAGCTGTATGCCGTCGTAGGCGGCCTGATAACGCAGGCTGTCGCCGCCTTCATGCACAAAGGCCGCCCAGGATTGATGCTCTTCGCTCTGGCTGTCTCGCGCCTGAAAGTGTGCCCAGGCGTGCCGCAGCGCAGCGAGCTTAAGCGCCATTACGGCCTCGTAGTCAACCAGCTCCGCCTCACGCGCTTTGGTCAGCGCCTTCCGGGTTCTGGCGCTTTTCCACCACTTCTGTGCCGCCGCGCTTTGCTGAAAATCGGCTACCTGACTGACGTCGATATAAATCACGTTCAGCCAGCGGCGCGACGACGGGCTATACGGACTGGCGAAACCGGCGCTGGCGGGATAGAGCGCATGCAGCGGATTCAGCCCGACGAAATCGCCACCGCGTTCAGCCAGCTGCACCAGCAGCTGATCGAGATCGCCGAAGTCGCCGATGCCCCAGTTCTGTTCAGAGCGCACGGTGTAGAGCTGCACCAGCGCACCCCAGCGTTTTTCCCCCGCCTCCAGCGGCGGAGGCAGATAGCAGCGGCGCGGCGCGACGATAATCCGCGTCTGCCAGCTTTTTTTGCCCTTACTGAGTGTGAGCTGGTGGTACCCCTGCGCCAGCGGGCCAGGCAGTGTAAAAGGCTCACTGGCGGTTAACTCGCCGCTGTGCTGTTTGCCGTTTTCAGTCTGCAACTGCCAGCGGTAAACGCCGCTGCCCTGTGGCGTCAGCTGTCGCTTGCCACTGCCGCTGAACACCGCGACCGGCGGCAGAGGCGATTTTTTTGCGTCCTGCGGATCGTCCATCACCGCCAGCAGCGCCTGCAGGGTCTCATCGCTGATCGCCTCTTTCTCGCCATTGACGTTGATGTAGTCCAGTGAAATTCCCGCGGCACGGGCGGCCTGACCGAGTGAATGTTGCTTCATTGCTGCTCCTTAGCGCGGTGCCTGCCAGATACGTTGCTGATAGTCACGAATTGACCGGTCCGAACTGAACATGCCGGTTCGTGCCGTATTGAGGATGGCGGCGCGGGTCCAGCCTTCCGGGTCGCGCCACAGGGCTTCCACCCGTTGCTGCGCCTCGATATAGGCCTGGAAATCGGCCAGCACCAGCCAGGGATCGCCATGTTTCGTCAGGCTCTCCAGCATCAGGTCAAACGCATGTTTATCCCCGTTGCTGAATTTGCCCTTCTCCAGCGATTTCAGTAGATCGTCCAGCGGCTTGTTCTGCTTACGCACCTTTTTCGGGTTATAGCCTTTCGCCTTGAGCGCTTTGACCTCATCCACGGTGTGACCAAAGATAAAGATATTCTCCTCACCCACCTGTTCGGCAATCTCGACATTGGCGCCATCCAGCGTGCCAATCGTCAGCGCACCGTTCAGTGCCAGCTTCATGTTGCCGGTGCCGGAAGCTTCATATCCGGCGGTGGAGATCTGCTCTGAGAGATCGGCCGCCGGGATCATCAGTTCGGCCACGGTGATGCGGTAGTCGGGGATAAACACCACTTTCAGTCGGTCGCCGACGCGTGGATCGTTGTTCACCACCTCCGCTACCTTGTTAATGGCGTAAATAATATTTTTGGCGAGATAATAGCCCGGCGCGGCTTTGGCCCCGAACAGGAACACGCGTGGCGTAAAGGTGACATCCTCCGGGTTATTACAGATCTTCTGATAGCAGTAGAGAATATGCAGCAGGCTGAGGTGCTGGCGCTTGTACTCATGCAGTCGTTTGATCTGCACATCGAACAGCGCAGCCGGATTAACAATAATCCCCGTGTGGCGGGCGATATACTCCGTAAGCTGCGCTTTGTTCTGCTGTTTGATGCTGCGATAGCGCTGACGAAACGCCTGATCGTCGGCATAGGCCTCCAGACCGCTTAACGCCTCAAGATTATTGGCCCACTCGGTTTTCAGCGTCTCATCAATCAGCCCGGCCAGCGCCGGATTACACTGCTTCAGCCAGCGGCGTGGCGTGATGCCGTTGGTGACGTTGTGGAATTTCTGCGGCCAGAGCTGGTGATATTCCGGGAAAAGATCGCTGACCACCAGGCTTGAGTGCAGCGCCGCCACGCCGTTGACCGCAAACCCGCTGACGACGCAGAGATTCGCCATCCGCACCTGACCGTCAGCGACCACCGCCAGCTTGTGCCACATCGCTTTGTCATCCGGCCAGCGCTGCTTCACCTGCTTTTTCAGCCGCTGGTTGATCTCTTTGATGATCAGCATATGGCGCGGCAGCAGACTGCGCATCAGCTTCTCATCCCAGCGCTCCAGCGCCTCCGGCATCAGCGTGTGATTGGTGTAGGCAAACAACCGGCTGGTGATCTGCCACGCCTCATCCCAGCTCAGCTGATGCTCATCCAGCAACACGCGCAGCATCTCCGGGATGGCGATGGTGGGATGTGTATCGTTGAGCTGAATCACTTCGAAGTCAGGCAGGCTGTGAATGCTGCGTCCCGCCAGATGGTGACGACGCAGGATATCCGCCACCGCACAGGCGCACTGGAAATATTGCTGCATCAGGCGCAGCCGCTTGCCGGCCTGATGGTTGTCATTGGGATAGAGCACTTTGGTCAGTTTTGCCGCCTCGATGCCGGGCTGCTCCGCCTGCAGAAAATTGCCGTCGTTAAACGCCGTGAGATCAAACGGATGCGCGCTCACTGCCTGCCACAGACGCAGCGGCAGCGTCACGCCGTTGCGGTAGCCGGTTACCGGCAAATCCCAGGCCTCGCCGCGCAGCGTAAAATCGGGCAGCCAGCGTACACCGCCGTTTTCCTGCTTTTCTACCCGGCCACCCATCGCGACTTCCACATCCAGCGCCGCGTTGTGGCGGAACCAGGGATAGCGTTCACGCTGCCAGTCGTCGGGCGCTTCAATTTGCTGGCCATCATCGAAAGACTGGCGAAACAGGCCGTACTGGTAATTCAGTCCGTGGCCGGTGGCGGACTGCCCCACCGTTGCCATCGAATCCATGTAGCAGGCGGCCAGTCGTCCCAGCCCGCCGTTACCCAGCGCCGGATCGACCTCCTGCTCCAGCAGTTCCGTTAAATCGAACTCGTGCTCAGCCAGCGCCGCTTTGACGTCGTTATACCAGCCGAGATTGAGCAGGTTGTTGCCGGTCAGACGGCCAATCAGAAACTCCATTGAGAGGTAATTAACGTGACGCTGCTGCACAGCCGGACGCGGTGCCGGTTGTGCGTCCAGTAGCTCCGCCAGCGCCGCGCTGACCGCCTGCCACGCCTGGTGCGGGGTCATCTGCTGGGCGGAACGGAGACTTAACTGTTGCCACTGGCGGGTAAAGGCGGCATTAAAACGGGCTTTATTAAATTTTTGCTGCGGCATATCACTCCCTTCTGTTACGCAATGAGGTGAAGCAAAAATAGAAAGCGCACGGGCTGGCAACCGGGTGCCAGCAACCGTTAAGTAAAGACGGGAGTGAGGAAAAAAGCGACAGCAATCAAAGAAAAACGCCAGCCGGGAGGCTGGCGTGGCAGGAATCAGCAGAGTTCGAGGTGAACCTCATGCTGCTCAATCACCTTCATTACGCTGGCAGGCGGCGTTTTGTCCGTGTAGAGGTAGTCAAGCAGACTCATGTTGCCGAGGTTGACCATGGCGTTCCGGCCAAACTTCGAGTGATCCACCACCAGCATCACGCAGCGTGAATTTTCAATGATGGCGCGCTTGGTGCGGACTTCGTGATAGTCAAACTCCAGCAGCGAACCATCCATATCGATGCCGCTGATCCCCAGAATGCCGTAGTCGAGCCGGAACTGAGAAATAAAGTCGAGCGTCGCTTCACCCATTACTGCGCCATCACGGGTCCGCACTTCACCGCCCGCGATAATGACCCGGAAATCGGGTTTATCCATCAGCAGCATGGCGACGTTAAGGTTATTGGTGACCACGCGCAAATCGCTGTGGTTGAGCAGCGCATGCGCCACCGCTTCCGGCGTGGTGCCGATATCGATAAACAGCGTAGCACCATCCGGGATCTGGCTGGCCACGCGCTGGGCAATCCGCGCTTTTTCCGCTGACCACATCATTTTACGGTCGTGCCAGGCGGTATTCTCAGAGCTGGAGGGAAGCGCCGCGCCGCCGTGGTGACGCTGAATTTTGTTCTGATCGGCCAGATCGTTGAGATCGCGACGAATGGTTTGCGGGCTGACCTCAAAATGATCCACCAGCTCCTCAGTACTGACATATCCCTGACGACGGACTAAATCGATAATCGCGTCATGACGTTGCGTCTGCTTCACGTTCCTCTCCTGTTAACCCGCATAATCCTGTCTAACGACGCGTGACTTTACGCGTATCCACCAGCGCCATCGCCAGTCCGACCACCAGACCGGCGACGTGCGCCGCGTTGGCAATAGCCAGACCAAAGACGCCAAACCAGCCAATCACCAGCCAGACCAGGGCAAAACCGATCAATCCCCGTTCAAGATAGACGCCGCTGTCGGGATCGCGCTCCCCGCGCAGCCAGCAGTAACCCATCAGGGCATAGACCACGCCCGACAGGCCACCAAACCAGATGCCGCTGAACTTCGCCTGCAGCCAGCCGCTGAGCAGAGCCGAAATCAGCAGGATGACAAAGAGTTTGCCGCTGCCAAGTCGCTTCTCAACCGCGCCGCCCAGATACCACCACCACATCAGATTAAACAGAATGTGCAGCAGTGAAAAGTGCAGCAGCGCATGGCTGAACCAGCGCCAGACCTGAAGATGCTGATCGGCATCCGGCCAGGAGAGCCAGGCCATCACGGTGCGATCGCCCATGACCTGCATCAGAATAAATATCGCGATACAGAGCACCATCAGCGTCATGGTCAGCGGACCGGCACGCTCACGGATATTCGCCCAGATATTGCTGCGCTCATAGCGCAGGCCACTGTCAGTTTTTCCGCTATGCCAGCTGGCGGCCTGATAACGCGGATGGTTAGGGTCGTGCAAAAACTGCTGAAGTTCGTTTTCGACCAGTGAAATCTTGCTCTCATCATCCAGCATGATGACGTAGTGATTTTCATGCTCAATACGCAGCGTGATGCCCCGCGTCGCCATGTAGTCAACAAAGGCCTGCGCCATGCGGGGCTGATTAAATTGAGTAATGCGCATCAGTAACTCTCCATGTGACGAGCGGCAATCTATTCGCTGCCGAGGGCAACCTGCTGAGGAAAGGCAGCACGCCAGGCATCAAAGCCGCCATCAATGCTGTACGCCGCGCTGAAGCCCTGTCCCAGCAGATATTGTGCCGCGCTTTTGCTGCTGTTGCCGTGATAGCACATCACCAGCACCGGCAGGCTGTGATCGGCGCCGCTGACAAAATCGCTGAGGTTGCTGTTGGTCAGATGCAACGCACCCGCCGCATGACCCAGGGCATAACTTTGCGGATCGCGGATATCTACCAGCAGCGCACCCTGCGCCAGACGCGCCTGCGCCTGCTGCACATCAATACATTCGAACGTTTCCATGGGATCTCTCATAACAGCGTCACAATAGCGCGTAGTGTAACCCGAGAATCGACGCCGATAACCTGACAATCGTTACGGCTATCGGTTTTTTTGGTGGGCAGAATGTTAGCTATATCACGCAAAAATGTTTTTACCTGGTTAAAAGCTGGCGTCAATGTTGGTTTGCGATTATGATTATGCTCGAAAACGAACATTAGTGAACTATTCCGAACATCGGAGGAGATGACGTGGAAACCAAAGACCTGATCGTGATCGGCGGCGGCATCAACGGTGCCGGCATTGCAGCAGATGCTGCAGGACGCGGACTGTCGGTGTTAATGCTGGAGGCGCGGGATCTGGCTTGCGCGACCTCCTCTGCCAGTTCAAAACTGATTCACGGCGGCTTGCGCTACCTTGAACATTACGAATTCCGTCTGGTCAGTGAAGCACTGGCCGAGCGTGAAGTGCTGCTGAAAATGGCTCCGCATCTGGCGTTCCCGATGCGCTTCCGTCTGCCGCACCGTCCGCATCTGCGTCCGGCGTGGATGATTCGCACCGGCCTGTTTATGTATGACCATCTTGGCAAGCGTACCAGTCTGCCAGGCAGTAAAAGTTTGCGATTTGGCGCGGATTCGGCCCTGAAGCCGGAAATTACGCGCGGATTCGAATATTCTGACTGCTGGGTCGATGATGCCCGCATGGTGGTACTGAACGCACAGGAAGTCGTGAAGCGTGGCGGCGAAGTCCGTACCCGCACCCGCGTGACCCGTGCCTGGCGTGAAGGCGGCCTGTGGAAGGTCGAAGCGGAAGATGTCGACAGCGGTAAAACCTTTATCTGGCAGGCGAAAGGCCTGGTCAATGCTGCCGGCCCGTGGGTCAAACAGCTGTTCGACGACAGCCTGAAGCTGAAATCACCTTACGGTATTCGCCTGATCAAGGGCAGCCACATCGTGGTGCCACGCGTCCATACCGA
The DNA here is from genome assembly GCF_011800685.1 of Pantoea sp. EKM10T. Taxonomy (NCBI): domain Bacteria; kingdom Pseudomonadati; phylum Pseudomonadota; class Gammaproteobacteria; order Enterobacterales; family Erwiniaceae; genus Pantoea; species Pantoea sp. EKM10T. The sequence continues at coordinate 95,804 of NZ_JAALEU010000009.1, read as the reverse complement.
AAAGCAGGCTTACATTCTGCAGAACGAAGATAACCGCATCGTGTTTGTCATCCCGTGGATGGATGAGTTCTCTATCATCGGTACCACCGACGTCGAGTACAAAGGCGATCCGAAAAACGTCAATATTGATGACAGCGAGACCGACTATCTGCTGAAAGTGTTCAACGGACACTTTAAAAAGCAGCTGACCGCTGACGATATCGTCTGGTCCTATTCCGGTGTCCGTCCGCTGTGTGATGACGAATCCGATTCGCCACAGGCGATAACTCGTGATTACACCCTGGATGTGCGCGACGATAATGGTCAGGCTCCGCTGCTGTCGGTGTTTGGCGGCAAGCTGACCACCTACCGTAAGCTGGCAGAACATGCGCTGGAGAAACTGGCGAAGTACTACCCGAACGCGGGCCCGGCATGGACGAAGAACTGCGTGTTGCCAGGCGGAAATATCTCCGGCACCCGTGAAGATTATGCGGCCAGCCTGCGTCGTCGCTATCCGTTTATCAGTGAAAATATGGCGCGCCACTTCTCGCGCACCTACGGCAGCAGCACTGAAACCCTGCTGGCTGGCGCGAAAAGCCTGGACGATCTGGGCGAGAACTTCGGTCACGAGTTTTACGAAGCAGAATTACGCTACCTGGTGCAGCATGAGTGGGTTCGTGAGCTGGATGATGCTATCTGGCGTCGTACCAAACAGGGCATGTGGCTGACCAAAGAGCAGCAGGCGCGAGTCACCGAGTGGCTGGCAGCGAAAGCTAAACCCGCCCTGTCGCTGGCATCATAAACGGACAGTAACTAACTAAAGAATCAGAAAGCAGGCTTCGGCCTGCTTTTTTTATGTCTGCGATAGCGGGTCGGTGAATCCGGGTGCTGATCCGACAGGTTGCGCTTTTCAGCGTGTAGCAGAGTTTATTTTTGTACGACGAACTTTTTATTAAAAATGCCAGACTCAAACCATTTTTTATACAGAAATCCGTTTATGCGATCACATTTTTGGTCAGCGCCTAAACTCAACTCCTTCTGCTTCGCATATCAAAACGTTCACATCCTATTGTTACTGTAAATATAACGTTCAGGCTTTTTGCTTAATTGAACGACATCATCAGAAAGCACAAACTTTCCTCAGTAAAAACGAAACAACCGTTATTTTAATCAGGAGGTTGAAATGAACACAGGCCAAACGCCTGCCCGGGAATGGAACACACGCCGCAGTGAAAAAGCGCGTCGTCTGGCATCCTTCCCTGTTGATGGCAAAGTCATTCCTACTGAAAGAGCTGTAGAAGCATTTGAAAAACTGATTGCACCGGGCGACCGGGTGGTACTGGAAGGGAATAACCAGAAGCAGGCCGATTTTTTATCACGTACCCTGGCTGAGGTTAATCCGGCGATAGTACACGACCTGCATATGATTATGCCGAGCGTGGGTCGCAGTGAGCATCTGGATATTTTCGAAAAAGGCATTGCGCGTAAACTCGACTTCTCTTTTTCCGGTCCGCAAAGTCTGCGTATTTCTCAGTTGTTAGAAGATGGTCAGCTGGAAATAGGCGCAATCCACACCTATATCGAACTCTATTCCCGCCTTTATGTCGATCTGAGTCCAAACGTCGCGCTGATTGCCGGTTATAAAGCTGACCGCAAAGGCAACCTTTACACCGGCCCGAGTACTGAAGATACGCCTGCCCTGGTGGAAGCCGCCGCGTTCCGTGACGGTATCGTGATTGCCCAGGTAAATGAGCTGGTCGATGACGAGACCGACCTGCCCCGCGTCGATATTCCCGGCTCCTGGATCGATTACATCGTCGTAGCCGATAAACCTTTCTTTATCGAACCGCTGTTTACCCGCGATCCGCGCCTGATTAAACAGGAACATATCCTGATGGCGATGATGGCGATTAAAGGCATTTACGCCGAACATCAGGTGCAGTCACTTAACCACGGTATCGGTTTTAACACCGCCGCGATCGAACTGCTGCTGCCTACCTACGGCGAACAACTCGGCCTGAAAGGCAAAATCTGTAAGCACTGGACCCTTAACCCGCATCCGACGCTGATCCCGGCGATTGAGAGCGGCTGGGTTGAAAGCGTGCACTGCTTCGGTGGCGAACTGGGCATGGAAGAGTACATTCGCGCCCGTCCCGATATCTTCTTCACCGGCAGCGACGGCTCTATGCGCTCTAACCGCGCCTTCTGTCAGCTGGCAGGTCAGTATGCGGTGGATATGTTTATCGGTGCCACCCTGCAGGTCGATGGCCTGGCAAACTCCTCAACCGTGACCCGCGGTCGCCTTTCTGGGTTCGGCGGTGCGCCTAACATGGGCCACGATCCGCACGGCCGACGCCATGCCACGCCTGCATGGCTCAATATGATCACCGAACCGGATCCGATGCAGCGCGGTAAAAAACTGGTGGTTCAGATGGTGGAAACCTTCCAGGCCGGTGCCAAACCGACCTTTGTTGAAACGCTAGATGCCGTTGAAGTGGCGAAATCGACCGGTATGCCGCTGGCACCGGTGATGATTTATGGCGATGACGTCACCCATGTGCTGACCGAAGAGGGTATTGCCTATCTCTATCGCGCGGAAAGCCTTGAAGAGCGCCGTGCGATGGTCGCTGCGGTAGCCGGTATCACCGATATCGGCCTTGGCGTCGATGCGGCGCGCGTGGCGGCCCTGCGTAAAAGCGGCAAAGTGGTCTATCCGGAAGATATGGGCATTCGTCGTTCAGATGCGACCCGCTCACTGCTCGCCGCCAGCAGCGTCTCTGACCTGGTGGAATGGTCGGGTGGTCTTTATAACCCACCGGCAAAATTCCGGAGCTGGTAATGAAACTTCTGTCGCAGACTCAAACCGAGGCGCAGGCCAGCCAGCTGGCGATGATTGCGCGCGATTGTCTGACCGATGAAGCGCGGCTAAGCCCCAAGCCGGGTCTGGTAGACAGTCGGGGAAACGGCGCGCATCAGGACCTGACGCTGGCGCTGATGGAGCGTTCCGCTCACAGCCTTGTGCCGACCTTTCTGGCGCTGGCCCGTCACAGCTGGCTGCGCCCTGCTGATATTGCCCTGCGCGAAACGGTGGGTCGGCTGGGCCGTGACGGTGAACAGCAGATGATGGCGGCAACCGGCGGCGTCAACACCCATCGGGGTGCGATCTGGGCGCTGGGACTGCTGGTCAGTGCTGCAGCCATGCACGGTGGCGCGGCCAGTGCCGACCAGCTGACCCGCACAGCAGCCGCGCTGGCCAGCCTGCCCGACCGCGCCGCACCAAAACTGTTCAGCAAAGGGTTAAAAGCGACGCATCGCTATCAGGTGCCCGGCGCACGCGAAGAGGCGCAACAGGCGTTTCCTCACGTGATGAAGCTGGCGCTGCCGCAGCTGCTGACCAGTCGTGCAACGGGTGCCAGTGAAAATGAAGCCCGCCTTGATGCGCTGATGGCGATCATGACCTCGCTCAGCGATACCTGCGTGCTGTCACGGGCCGGTATGACCGGACTGAAAGCGATGCAGCAGGGAGCACGCGCCGTGCTGCTGTCTGGCGGCTGTCGCACAGCAGGCGGCCAGAAGGCGCTGGCGCAGCTCGATCAGCGCATGCTGTCGCTCAACGCTTCGCCTGGCGGGGCCGCCGATTTGCTGGCCGCGACGCTGTTTATTGATCGGGTCTGTTCCCCTGAACATTCTTATTTCTAGAGGCCATTATGGAACACATCACATTATCTTTACCTGCTAACCGCTCACTCAGCGGTAAAGCTCTGGCAGGGGTCGTTGGTTCCGGTGATATGGAAGTGCTGTACACCGCAACTGAAGGACAAACGCTTAGCATTGATATCACCACCTCACTGGATAACAGCGACGCCCGCTGGAAGGCGCTGTTTGACCGCCTGAATTTAACCAACGGTCTGCCTGCCGGAAAGCTGATTATTCACGATTTCGGCGCGACACCCGGCGTGGCGCGTATCCGTATTGAACAGGTTTTTGAGGAGGTGAGCCATGCGTAACGATGCCAGTTTTATTGAATTACGCGCCCGTGAGCGCGCCCGTGCACTGCTGGACGACGGCAGCTATCGCGAACTGCTGGATCCTTTCGAAGGCATCATGTCGCCGTGGCTGGCCCCGCAGGGTGTGGTGCCGCAGTCAGATGACGGCATGGTGGTGGCACGCGGCACGCTGAACGGGCAGCCTGCGGTGGTTATCGCCATTGAAGGCACCTTCCAGGGTGGCAGCATGGGCGAAGTCTCCGGTGCCAAAATGGCGGCGGCGCTGGAACTGGCAGCCGAAGATAACCGCAATGGAATACCCACTCAGGCGGTGCTCTGCCTAGAAACCGGCGGCGTGCGTTTACAGGAAGCCAATCTGGGGCTGGCGGCGATTGCCGATATTCATGCCGCGATTGTCGATCTGCGCCGCTATACCCCGGTTATCGGCATTATTGCCGGTACCGTCGGCTGCTTTGGCGGGATGTCCATCGCCGCTGCGCTGTGCAGCTACCTGATTGTGACGCGTGAAGCGCGCCTGGGGCTGAACGGTCCGCAGGTGATTGAGCAGGAAGCGGGCATTGAAGAGTATGACTCGCGCGATCGCCCGTTTATCTGGAGCATGACTGGCGGTGAAATCCGCTACGCCAGCGGCCTGGTCGATGCGCTGGTCGGTGATGGCGTCAATGCGGTTAAGAGTGCGATGAATGACTGCATCGCCAAAGGCGTTCCGGCGCAGCACCGCAGCGATAAGTATGCCGATTTCCTGCCACGTCTGACACAGTTCGACACCCGTCAGCAAGCGGACACGGCGCAGATTAAACAGCTTTTCGCCCGGGAGGATAAATAATGACCCAGACAAACAGCCGCGGTGCAACCTGGCTGGAAAAACTTGCACCTGATGCGCAGCGCCTCAGCGGCCTGTGCGCCTCTGTCCAGGTGGCGGACGGCCAGCTCAATGGCGAAAGCGTGCGCTTTATCGCCGTGGTGCCCGATGCACAAAACCACTATCCGCGTGCCGCGCAGGGCGAAGTCGGTCTGCTGGAAGGCTGGACGCTGGCGAAAGTGGTGAATGAAACGCTGGAAGAGGACAAGAACAGCGACGTGAAACGCCCGATTGTGGCGGTGATCGACGTGCCGAGTCAGGCCTATGGCCGTCGCGAAGAGGCGTTCGGTATTCATCAGGCGCTGGCCGGGGCTGCGGGCGCTTATGCCAAAGCACGCCTTGCGGGTCATCCGGTGATTGGGCTGATTGTTGGCAAAGCGATGTCTGGCGCCTTCCTGGCGCACGGTTATCAGGCCAACTGCCTGATTGCGCTCAACGATCAGGGTGTGCTGGTGCACGCGATGGGTAAAGAGTCCGCCGCGCGTATCACGCTGCGTTCGGTGGAGGCGCTGGAGAAACTGGCGGCGACCATTCCGCCGATGGCCTATGACGTGAATAACTTCGCCACGCTGGGTCTGCTCTCCGATCTGCTGAACGTGGCCAATCCCGATGCGCCTTCTGACGCCGATGTGGCGATGGTCGAGATCGCGTTGCAGAAAGCCATTAGCGATGCGCGTCAGGATCCCAGCCTGAAAAACCGGCTGGGCGCATCCAATCGCCACAGCTCCTCCCTGGTTCGCGAGCGGATGCGCGCAACCTGGTAATTAAATAAAAAAATAAACCTGCCGAAACCGGTCTGACGGGGCGCATTGCTAAGTGCGCCCCGGGGCAGTGGCCGTGTTCAGAATTATAAACATCGCTGTTAACAGAAAATTCTTTCTTAAATACAGGTGATTTATGATTTATATAATTGTTCATGCCCTTGCTCCGATTTTTGTCATCATGCTTCTGGGTTTCTGGGCCGGTAAGGCCGGAATGGTCAACAACAAAGACGTCTCTCTGCTGAATATTTTCGTCATGGATTTTGCGCTGCCCGCCGCGCTGTTCAGTGCCACGGTACAAACGCCCTGGCCGGGCATCGTGGCGCAATGGCCGCTGATTGTGGTTATTACCGGCGCAATGTGGATTACCTATGGAGCTGTCTATTTCGCGGCTACAAAAGTTTTCAAAAAGTCACCGCAGGATGCGGCTGTGCTGACGCTGACGGTTGCGCTGCCAAATTACGCCGCGCTGGGCCTGCCCATTCTGGCCAGCGTGCTGGGTGAAAATGGTGCCACTTCGCTCTCGGTAGCGGTCTCCATCGCCTGTGGTTCAGTGCTGCTTACACCACTTTGCCTGCTGATTCTGGAACGTGAAAAAGCGTTTGCCGACGGCACCGAACACGGTTCAACCCTGACCATGCTGCCGATTCTGATGTGGCGTTCAGTGAAAAAACCGATCGTACTGGGACCGTTGATTGGCGTGGTGTTATCAGCGCTGGGCGTTAAAATGCCTGATCTGGTGCTGGCTGCCATCAAACCGCTGGGTCTGGCTGCCACCGCCGCTGCACTCTTCCTGACCGGTGTCATCCTGTCGGCACGCAAACTGAAACTCAACGCGGTGGTGGGCGTCGGCACGGTAACTAAACTGCTGATTCAGCCCTTTATCGCCTGGGGTCTGGTGCTGGCATTGGGTCTCAGCGGTCCGGTGGCAATTACCGCCATTCTGATGATTGCGCTCTCCGCCGGTTTCTTCGGGGTGGTGTTTGGCAACCGCTTTGGCGTGCAGTCGCCGGATGCAGAGGCTGTGCTGCTGCTCAGTTCTATTCTCTGTATTTTGTCATTACCGCTGTTCATTACGCTGACATCAGGAATGTAATATGAGCTCTGTACCGCGCCCCCACGATCTGCTCTGGCTGCGAGACGGCAACGCCTTAGCCGCCATCAGTGAGAGCTGGGTCAGTCAGTTCTGGCATCCCGGCCTTCCGGTCGTGGTGCGGCGCGACCGGAGCGAAACCGGGCTGATACCGGTGGGTGTGCGCGGCGAGAGCCGCGAACAGCGCGCCGCCGGATGGGTCAATGCAGCGGACATCGTTCGCGTTGTCACACCGGAGATGCTGGCAGCGCGTGCGCAGTTGCTTGCCTCGCCGTTCACCGCTTATGCGCCGGTCGGCGCGGCGATTGCCCTCAGTGAGCACGACTGGCCGTGGCGCTGGGGCATTACCGGCAGTACCGGTTACGCACTGGCAACTCAGCAACCCACGCTGCATGCCGCCAGCGATCTTGATTTAGTTATTCGCGCGCCAGAGCCGCTGGCGCGCGATGCGCTGCAACGCTGGCAGGCGCAAACCGACACGCTGGCCTGTCGGGTCGATACGCAGATAGAAACGCCGTCCGGCGCGTTTGCCCTCAGCGAGTGGCTGCGTGAAGGCCGCGCGCTGGTTAAAACCGTTACCGGGCCGATACTGACCGCTTCACCCTGGAGCAGGGAGCTACAATGAAAATACTCTTTACCTTTCCCGGCCAGGGCACTCAGCGTGCCGGGATGTTACAGCACCTTCCCGACAGCGACGCCCTGTTAAACAGCGTGCGTGCAGTGCTGGGCGACGAGACTGACCAGCTCGACAGTGCCGATGCACTGCGCCACACGCGCGCCGTGCAGCTCAGTCTGCTGATTTGCGGTGTCGCCTGGGCGCGCGAGCTGATCCGCCGTGGGGTGAAACCCGATATCGTCAGCGGTCTGTCGATTGGTGCGTTTCCTGCTGCGGTGATTTCCGGCGCGCTGGATTTCAGTGATGCTCTGCGGCTGGTGGCACTGCGCGGCGATCTGATGGAGCAGGCTTATCCGGAGGGATATGGCCTGACCGCCATCACCGGCCTGACGCTGAGTCGTCTGGAGAAACTGCTGCCCGGCAGCAACACCTATATCGCCAACCTGAATGCGGAAACGCAGATTGTGATTGCTGGCCGCGACGAGGATATGGCGGTAGTCGCGCAGAAAGCGCTGGATGCCGGTGCCAGCAAAGCGATTAAACTCGCGGTGAGCGTGCCGTCGCACTGCGCGCTGCTGGATAAGCCCGCCGCAGAACTGGCGCGCGCATTCGGGTCCGTCAGCCTTTCCCGTCCCCATTGCGCTTACCTCAGCGGTTCAACCGGACGCGTGATTTGGGAGCCGGAGAAGATTGCCGACGATCTTGCCTTTAATATGGCGCGTACGGTGCAGTGGAATGATGCGATGGTTTCAGCCAATCAGCGCGATGCCCGACTGGCGATTGAGATGCCGCCTGGCAATGTGCTGACCGGCCTGACGCTTCAGGCGGGCTGGCAGGGCGACGCGATTTGTCTGGAGCGAAACAGCGTTGAGGTTGCACTCCATCTGGTTAAACGGCTGAGTCAGTAAGGCTGCGGGCGTACATCCGCCCTTCTGCCGCCAGTGCCAGCAGGTCATTATCCCGTTCGCGGCGATGTGAGTAGACAATCGAGATCTGCTGACGCATCTGGTAAGGCTCAGCGAGCGTCAGCAGCTGAATGTTGTTTTCATACACCTTCTTCATCCGTCCCGGGATCAGTGCCAGGCCGACGCCCGCCTGCACCAGGCTTATCATCGAGAAGATGTCATTCACCTGGGTGACCATGCGCGGTTCAAATCCGGCTATCTGGAACGCCTCCTGCGAACCGGCATAGGTGGCAAACCCCTCAGCCAGCGAGACAAAATCACGGTCGGCATAATCACGCAGATCCACCGGACCAGCTCCGTCCCGCGTCTCACCGGCCGGTGTGGCCAGAAAGATCCTGTCCTCAAACAGTGGAATCACATCAAAATGCGCGTCGCTGAGTTCGCCGTCATCGGTGGCGATCAGAATCGCATCCAGCGCGTCATCTTCAAGCATATTCAGCAGCATTTGATTAGAACCCATGGTCAGATCGAGCTCCAGCGTGGGCCGACGCAGCTTCATGCCCATGATCAGCCGGGGAATGGTCTCCAGCGTCAGGGAGTAGAGCGTGCCAAGTCGCAGACGCCCTCCGCCGATGCCTGCGACTTTGCGCGCCTCTTCAATGCCTTTGCCCATCAGGGTGGTCACATCGCGACAGTAGTCCAGCAGCGTCCAGGCGGCAGGTAGCGGCACCAGGTTGCGGCCCTTGTGGATAAACAGCGGGCAGTCGATGCCCTCTTCCAGCGTATGCAGTGCGCGATGCACGCTGACGCTGCTCAGCGCCAGCGCTTCCGCCGTACGGGCGATATTGCCCTTGCTCATAAACATCATGAAGACGCTGAGTTTACGGAAGGTAATTTCCTGGTTGATGTTGTCACTCATTGCTGCTGTTGCCTGTAGGGTCATTTTGCTTTCCCGCATAGTAGCGATTCTCAGCCAGGGTGTAATGATCTGGCTCGCACAAGAGGCACTTACGGACGCAGAGGCGATAAGAGGCTGAACCTTCTGAAAGAGGAGCGGGATAGACGGTGAGCAAAGAGAGCACAGGAGAGTGCGGCCGATCCCTCGGCCGCAAAGAAAGTCAGAAACCTGACTGCACGCGCCTTACAACCTTACTGGCGAGATATTCCAGATCTCATCAGCGTACTCCTGAATCGTACGGTCCGACGAGAAGTAGCCCATTCCGGCGATGTTTTTAGCCGCGCGGCGTTGCCACTCATCCGGTTTACGGTAGAGCGCATCCACTTTATCCTGGGTATCCACATAGCTGCGATAATCCGCCAGCAACTGGTAGTGATCGCCGAAGTTGACCAGTGAATCGAACAGATTGCGGTAGCGGCCCGGATCCTGCGGACTGAACAGACCGGAAGCAATCTGAGTCAGCACCTGATGCAGCTCTTCATCCTTTTCATAATAGTCACGCGGGTTATAGCCCCCTTTACGCAGGGCTTCGACCTGGGGCGTGGTATTACCGAAAATGAAGATGTTCTCTTCACCGACGTGATCCAGCATTTCAACGTTGGCCCCATCCAGCGTTCCGATGGTCAGCGCGCCATTCAGCGCAAACTTCATATTACTGGTGCCGGACGCTTCCGTCCCTGCGGTAGAGATCTGCTCAGAGAGATCGGCCGCCGGAATAATGATCTGCGCCAGGCTCACGCTGTAGTTCGGGATGAAGACCACTTTAAGTTTGTTCTTCACCTGCGGATCGTTGTTGATCACATTGGCGACATCGTTGATCAGATGAATGATGTGCTTGGCAACGTAGTAAGCCGATGCCGCTTTACCGGCAAAGATATTGACGCGTGGCACCCAATCCGCCTGGGGATCGGCCTTGATACGGTTGTATCGGGTGATCACATGCAGCACGTTGAGCAACTGGCGTTTGTACTCGTGAATGCGCTTGATCTGCACATCAAACAGCGCGTTCGGGTCGAGCACCACGTCCAGATTCTTCGCCACCCAGTCGGCCAGCCGACGCTTGTTCTGATACTTAGCGACCGCCACTTTTTCGATAAACGCCGGATAGTCGATCTGCGCCTTAAGCTCGCCCAGCTGGCTGAGATCGGTGCGCCAGTTGCGGCCAATCTCCTCATCCAGCACCTCTGACAGCGCCGGGTTCGCCAGCGCCAGCCAGCGGCGCGGCGTAACGCCATTGGTTTTGTTACAGAAGCGACCAGGGAACAGACGGGAGAAATCGGCAAACAGCGACTGTACCATCAGGTTGGAGTGCAGCTCCGAAACGCCGTTTACTTTGTGGCTGACCACCACCGCCAGCCAGCCCATGCGTATCCGGCGGCCATCGTTTTCGTCGATGATCGAAATGCGCGACAGCAGATCCAGGTCATCGGGATAGTGATCCTGAATGGTCTTAAGGAAGAAGTCGTTAATTTCAAAAATAATGCTGAGGTGACGCGGCAGGATCTTGCCGATCATATCAACCGGCCAGGTTTCCAGCGCTTCGGTCATCAGCGTATGGTTGGTGTAGGAGAAGACCTGACAGCAGACGTCAAAAGCGTTGTCCCAGCTGAATTTATGATCGTCGATCAGCAGGCGCATCAGTTCGGGGATCGCCAGCACCGGATGGGTATCATTCAGGTGAATAGCGATTTTATCCGCCAGGTTGTCCCAGGTCTGATGCATCCGCCAGTGACGATTCAGAATGTCCTGCACCGTCGCGGAGACCAGGAAATATTCCTGACGCAGGCGCAGCTCGCGGCCTGAGTAGGTCGAGTCATCCGGATAGAGCACGCGCGACACGTTCTCGGAGTGGTTTTTATCTTCCACCGCCGCAAAGTAGTCGCCCTGGTTGAACTTGCCGAGGTTGATTTCGTTGCTGGCCTGCGCGCCCCACAGCCGTAAGGTGTTGGTAGCGTCGGTGTCAAAGCCCGGAATGATCTGGTCATAGGCCATCGCCAGGATCTCTTCGGTCTCCAGCCAGCGCACTTTCGCGCCTTCGTGCTGGACGCGGCCACCAAAGCGCACTTTGTAACGGGTATTGAAACGCTGGAATTCCCACGGATTACCATATTCAAGCCAGTAATCCGGCGACTCTTTCTGCTCACCTTCCACAATGTTCTGTTTGAACATGCCGTAATCATACCGGATGCCATAGCCACGGCCCGGCATGCCCAGCGTCGCCAGCGAGTCGAGGAAACAGGCCGCCAGGCGACCCAGACCACCGTTGCCCAGCCCCGGATCGTTCTCCTCTTCCATCAGCTCGGCCAGATCCAGACCCATCTCATCCAGCGCCTGGTTGAGATCGTCATAAATCCCCATCGCCAGCAGCGCATTGCCCAGCGTGCGGCCCATCAGGAACTCCATCGACAGGTAATAGACCTGCCGGACATCCTGAGAAAGCTGAGCACGGCTGGAACGCAGCCAGCGCTCCACCATCCGGTCGCGCACCGCCAGCAGTGAGGCGTTAAGCCACTCATGCTTATTGGCGATAGAGGGATCTTTGCCGATGGTAAACATCAATTTATAGGCAATCGAATGCTTTAAGGCATCAACCGTCAACGTTGGTGAGGCGTAAGTGAAAGGTGCATTCATATCCAGTTTTCCCAATCCGTTACATCAAACGTTGGTAGAGATCGCGGTAGGCTTGTGCTGCCACCTGCCAGCTAAAGTCCATCGCCATTGCCTGGCGCTGAACATAGCGCCAGAGCGAAGGACGGGACCACAACACAAACGCGCGCCGGATAGCCCGAAGCAGTGACCAGGCGTTGGCATCTTCAAAACTGAATCCACTGGCGATGCCGTCGGCCAGATTCTCCAGTGAGCTGTCATTCACGGTATCGGCCAGCCCGCCGGTGCGACGCACTAACGGCAACGTACCATACTTGAGGCCATAAAGTTGTGTCAGACCACAGGGCTCAAAGCGACTCGGCACCACAATCACGTCCGCGCCGCCGACAATGCGGTGTGAGAACGCTTCGTGATAGCCGATCTGCACGCCGACGCTGCCCGGATGCTCTGCCGCCGCCGCCAGGAAGCCCTGCTGCAGTTCAGCATCGCCCTGGCCCAGCAGCACCAGTTGACCGCCCTGCGCCAGCAAGCCGGGCAGCGCCTCCAGCACCAGGTCCAGCCCTTTCTGTTTGGTCAGACGGCTGATCACGCAGAACACCGGCGCTTTATCATCCACCTTCAGACCCATCGCCACCTGCAGCTGGCGTTTGTTCTCCGCTTTTGCTTCCAGCGTGTCGCGGTTATAACGCGCGCTGAGCAGCAGATCGTGCGCCGGATCCCAGATAGAGGGATCAACGCCGTTGAGAATGCCGCTAAGACGGCCTTCACGCATCCGCTGTGCCAGCAGGGTTTCCATGCCGTAAGCATATTCGGCAGAGGTAATTTCATGGGCGTAAGTCGGGCTGACCGCCGTGATATGGTCGGCGTAAAAAAGTCCCGCTTTCAGGAAGGAGATCTGACCGAAGAACTCCAGCCCGTGCATGTTAAAGAACGACCATGGCAGGCCAATCTCTTCCATGTGGTGCGCCATGAACAGCCCCTGATACGCCAGGTTGTGCACGGTGAAGACCGATTTAGCCGGACGACCACGCGCTTCCAGATAGGCGCAGGTCAGGCCTGCGTGCCAGTCATGGGCATGCACAATATCGGGACGCCACATCGCGTCCATGCCGCACGCCAGTTCACAGCCAACCCAGCCCAGCAGCGCAAAGCGCAGATAGTTGTCGACATACGCAAACTGCGATTCGTCATGGTAGGGACTACCGGGACGATCGTAGAGGCCGGGAGCATCAATCAAGTAGATGCCCACACCGTTAAATTCACCAAATAGCAGACGTACATGACCGGCAAATGTTTCTCGCTCTGTCACGACCTGGAGATCAGGTATGCCTTTGCGCAATGCGGGAAAAGCGGGCAGTAGTACCCGCGTATCCGTGCCGCCCGCAATTTGTGCCTGAGGTAATGCCCCGACTACATCAGCCAGTCCGCCCGTTTTTAGCAGCGGGAAAAGTTCCGAACAGACATGTAAAACCTGCATCCTCGACCTCATTAAGTTATCCGACACGCTCCGCGTGCCGATTGCGTAAGTTTCGCTTATCGCTTACAGCCCCGCTTTGGCCAGCCTGGCCAGCATGGCGCGGGTTACCAGTACGATGCCTTCATCCGAACGGTGAAACCGGCGACTGTCTTCATCCGGGTTTTCGCCAATGACCATGCCTTCCGGTAACTCGCAGGCACGATCAATGACGCAGCGACGCAGACGACACGATCGGCCCACTACCACATCAGGCAGCAGTACAGTTGAATCTATATTGCAAAAAGAGTTAACGCGTACCCGCGGGAACAGCACCGAATTGACCACCACTGAACCGGAGATGATGCAGCCCCCCGAGACCAGCGAGTTCATGGTCATCCCGTGACTGCCGGAACGATCCTGAACAAATTTGGCCGGCGGCAGCGGCTCCATGTGGGTACGAATCGGCCAGGTGACGTCATACATATCGAGTTCAGGCATCACCGATGCCAGGTCGAGATTGGCGCGCCAGTAAGCTTCCAGCGTCCCGACGTCGCGCCAGTAAGGCGGCGCATTGTCGTCGTTCTGTACGCAGGAGAGCGCAAAGGAGTGCGCATAGCCTTCGCCGCTTGCCACGATTTTCGGCAGGATATCTTTGCCGAAGTCGTGGTTAGAGCCTGGCGTCTGCAGATCCTCTTCCAGCAGTTCATAGAGATAGTCTGCATTGAAAACGTAGATCCCCATGCTGGCGAGCGCCTGGGTGTCATCACCCGGCATGGTGGGCGGTTTCGCGGGTTTCTCCACGAAATCGATCACCATGTTCTCTTCGTCCACCGCCATCACGCCAAACGCCGTGGCTTCATGCACCGGCACCGGTAAACAGGCGATGGTACATTTCGCCTCGTTGACCACGTGATCCAGCAGCATGCGTGAGTAATCCATCTTATAAATGTGGTCCCCGGCGAGGATCACGATGTACTGCGCCTGATAGCGGCGAATCACATCAAGGTTTTGCGTCACGGCATCGGCCGTCCCGCGATACCACTGTTCGGTCGAAAATCGCTGCTGCGCTGGCAGCAAATCGACAAACTCATTCATCTCTTCATTGAAGATCGACCAGCCACGCTGGATGTGCTGAGTCAGGGTATGAGACTGATACTGAGTAATCACGCCAATCCGTCGGATACCGGAGTTGACGCAGTTGGAGAGGGCAAAGTCGATAATGCGGAACTTGCCGCCGAAATGCACCGCCGGTTTGGCACGTTTGGCCGTTAAATCGACCAGGCGCGTGCCGCGTCCGCCGGCGAGGATCAGAGCAACCGTCTGTGTAGGGAGCTGGCGGGCCAGCATCAGGTGATCTGTTCTATCTAACTTAACCATGTCTGACTCCTTATGATTGCTTTTGGAACACGCACACACCGTGTGCGGGACCATGCCAGACAGTTAGCAGGATGGGGTTGTCGTCCCCGGCGAAAGGAGGAAGGGCGCGCCATTCTCCGTCTGGTAACACGATGTCATTCACCGTATCCGTGGCGTTTATTGTTATTAACCAGCGGCCGGACAGCAGGATCTGCAATCTGTGCATCCCCTGTGCCCATTCATCGTGTTGCAGTGGCTGGCCACCGGCATTGAGCCACTGCACATTGCCGTCACCGTCCTGCCACCAGCGATCTGCGGTCAGCGCCGGAATGCGCTGGCGCAGCTCGATCAGTGCAGCGGTGAATCCGACTAATCCCTTCTCATCCGCCTGCCAGTCAAGCCAGCTCAGGGCGTTGTCCTGACAGTAAGCGTTGTTATTGCCGCGCTGGGTGTGGCCGCGCTCATCGCCTGCCAGCAGCATCGGCGTGCCCTGTGACAGCAGCAGCGTCGTCAGCAGTGCCCGCACGCTGCGACGGCGACGTTCAATCACGTCGAAGCTGACGTTCAGCCCCTCTTTGCCGTGGTTGTGGCTGTAGTTATCGCCGTGACCATCACGGTTATCTTCCCCGTTCGCTTCGTTGTGTTTACGTTCGAAGCTCACCACATCCCACAGCGTAAAGCCGTCGTGGGCGGTGATCAGGTTAACCGTGGCGTGTGGCGGCCGGTCATTATGCTGGTAGAGATCGCTGGAGGCGGCAAAGCGGCGGACGAACTCGCCGTTGCTTATGTCGCCGTGCAGCCAGTAACGACGCGCGGTGTCGCGAAACTGATCGTTCCATTCAGCAAACGGCGGCGGAAAACGGCCAACCTGATAGCCGTCAGGGCCGATATCCCAGGGTTCAGCAATCAGCTTGACCTGAGAGAGCAGCGGACAGGCGCGTATGGCCTCAAAAAATGGCGCATCACGCTGGTAATCCGGTGTGCGGCCCAGCACTGGCGCGAGGTCAAAGCGGAAGCCGTCGACGTGGCAGACACGCACCCAGTAGCGCAGCGCCTCTAAAGCCCACGTCATCACCTGCGGATGATGGATATTCAGCGTGTTGCCGCAGCCGGTCCAGTTCTGATAATCGCCCTGCTCATCGAGCCAGTAGTAGCTGGCGTTGTCGATGCCGCGCATGGAGATTGTCGGGCCAATCTCATCCAGTTCAGCGGTGTGGTTGAACACCACATCCAGCAGCACTTCGATACCCGCGGCGTGCAGGTTTTTGACCGCCTGCTGAAACTCCTGCAACGGCGTCACGTCCGGCTGACCGGAGGCGTAACGGGGATCCACCGCCCAGAGCGCAAAGGGGTTATAGCCCCAGTAGTTGCTGAGGCCGAGCTGCAGCAGTCGCGGCTCGCTGGCGAAGTGCGCCACCGGCAGCAGCTCAAGGGTGGTAATCCCCAGACTGCGCAGGTAATTCACCATAACAGGATGACCGAGCGCCGCGTAAGTCCCGCGCAGCGTTTCCGGAATTTCCGGATGCTGCTGCGTCAGGCCGCGCACGTGGGCTTCGTAAATCACCGTGTTACCCCAGGGAATACCCGGTGCGACGTCGTCCTGCCAGTCAAAATCCTCCGCGACTACCCGTGACTTCGGCGCAATCGCCGCGTTGTCATGCGGATCGGGCTGCGCCTCGCCGCCATGAAACAGCGGGTCATCCGGTACATCGCCCTCAACCGCGCGGGCGCAGGGGTCAACCAGCAGCTTCGCCGGATTAAAACGGTGTCCCTGCTGCGGTGCCCAGGGACCATGCACCCGGTAGCCGTAGCGCTGTCCTGGCTTCAACGCCGGAACATAACCATGCCAGATATCCCCGCTGCGGCCAGGCAGGTCAAGACGCTGTTCTGCACCCTGCTCATCAAACAGGCAGAGCTCTACGCGCCCGGCATGCTGTGAGAACAGGGTGAAGTTAACGCCTTTGCCATCGTAACTGGCACCCAGCGGTTCGGGATCTCCGGCAGTGATGGTCATTCAGCCTCCCGCACCAGCCATACCGTTGCCAGCGGCGGCAGATTGAGGCTCAGCGACTGCGGTCGCCCGTGGCTCTCCTGCTCATCGGTATGCACCCGATGGTTGCGCACGTCGCTGCCGTGATACTCATGCTGATCGGTGTTCAGCACTTCACGCCAGTAGCCAGGCTGGTTAACGCCAAAGCGATAGCCCGGACGCGGCACCGGCGTAAAGTTACTGACGACGATCACTTCATTGCCTTCACGGTCACGACGGACAAAGGCGAAGACGGAGTGTTCTGCATCGTTTACCACCAGCCACTCAAAGCCTGCCGGATCGAAGTCGAGCTGATGCAGCGGCGTGTAGTACTGATAGGTGTGGTTGAGATCGCGCACCAGACGGTGAACGCCGTGGTGCCAGTTGTCGTCCCCTTCCAGCAGATGCCAGTCAAGGCTGACGTCGTGGTTCCACTCGCGACCCTGGGCAAATTCATTGCCCATAAACAGCAGTTTCTTGCCGGGGAAGCCCCACATCCAGCCGTAGTAAGCACGCAGGTTGGCGAACTTCTGCCATGCATCGCCCGGCATACGATCGAGAATCGAGCGCTTACCGTGCACCACTTCGTCATGCGACAGCGGCAGCACAAAGTTTTCGGTGTAGTTGTACATCATGCCGAAGCTCATCAGATCGTGATGGTGCTTACGGTAGATGGGATCGACCTTCATGTAGTCGAGGGTGTCGTGCATCCAGCCCAGATTCCATTTGAACCAGAAGCCCAGCCCGCCGTCTTCGGTGGGACGCGTCACGCCAGGGTAGTCTGTCGACTCTTCGGCCATGGTCACCGAACCGGATGCCACAGTGCCGAGCGTACGGTTGGTGTGACGCAGAAACTCAATCGCTTCCAGGTTTTCACGGCCGCCATACTGATTCGGCACCCATTCCCCTTCGCTGCGGCTGTAGTCGCGGTAGATCATCGACGCCACCGCATCCACACGCAGGCCATCAATGCCAAAGCGCTCCGTCCAGTAGAGCGCGTTGCCCGACAGGTAGTTGCTCACTTCCCGGCGACCAAAGTTGTAAATCAGGGTATTCCAGTCCTGGTGAAAGCCTTCACGCGGGTCGCTGTGCTCATAGAGCTCGGTGCCGTCGTATCTTGCCAGACCGAAATCGTCGCTGGGGAAGTGGCCCGGCACCCAGTCGAGCAGCACGTTGAGGCCCGCTTCATGGGCGGCGTCAATGAAGGCGCGGAACTCGTCACGGGTACCAAAACGTCGGGTCGGCGCATACATGCCCAGCGGCTGATAGCCCCAGCTGCCATCAAACGGATGTTCGTTGATCGGCAGCAGTTCGATATGGGTAAAGCCCATCTCTTTGACGTAGGGCACCAGCTGTTCAGCCAGCTCTTTGTAGCTCAGCCAGAAGTTGTTGTCGGTGTGACGACGCCAGGAACCCAGATGCACTTCATAGATGGAGATCGGCGCGTCAAAGGCGTTGGCCGCCTTGCGCTCCGCTTTCATCTCAACAGGCTCTGGCAGACCACAGATCATCGACGCAGTTTGCGGACGCATCTGCGCCTCAAAGGCGTACGGGTCCGCTTTGATGCGCAGTTCGCCATTGGCGTCGATGATTTCATACTTGTAGAGCTGGCCGTTGACCGCGCCCGGTACAAACAGCTCCCAGATGCCCAGCTCCTGACGCAGACGCATCGGATGACGGCGGCCATCCCAGAAGTTGAAATCGCCAACCACTGACACGCGACGGGCGTTGGGTGCCCAGACGCAGAAGCGGGTGCCGAAGACGCCATCGATGACGTCACCGTGCGCGCCCAGCGTCTCATAAGGGCGCAGGTGCGTCCCTTCTGCCAGCAGCCACAGATCCATCTCCTGCAGCAGCGGACCAAAGCGGTAGGCATCGTCTACCAGGTTTTGCTGGCCGTGCCAGTTCACCGCCAGCTGATAGCGGAACGGGTTTTTGCGGCGTGGAATAACGCCACTGAAGAAGCCACGTGCATCTTCACACACCAGCTGAGCCAGTTTGCGCCCGGTGGAGGTTTCAATGACCCACACTTCAAGCGCTTCGGGGAGCAATGCCCTGACTTCAAGGCCTTGCTGAGTTCGGTGCATCCCTAGTAACGAAAAAGGGTCGGCATAATTACCCGCAAACAGGGCATTGATCGCATCGCGATCGGGAAGCTCTGACATGACTTTCTTCCTGTGATAATTGGCAGCCGAAATGAACGCGACACAGCCTGTCGCGGTTCACCTGCGCTGCTCTTCATTGAGCCATACGTACAACGACAAAGAAGTCAGGCCATTCCGTGGGAAAAGTGTTTTTGCCGTGTACCACAACCATTTAATCCGGAAAGCACAAGAGTTACCTGTGGCACATCATGGTTAAATCATAGCTTGGTCACGGCACTTGCCATGGACTAAAGCAAAATAATCTTTACCGACCGGCAAAAAAGGGAAGTTGATCACTGAGTAAGCGAAACGGCAGATTGTTTCGTGTACGACAAAAACAAAAAAGGCCGGATAAATCCGGCCTTTGGCGATGTTTTCTGTTTAGCTGGTTAACAACCGCAGCATGCGACGTAGCGGTTCGGCTGCGCCCCATAACAGCTGGTCGCCCACCGTGAAGGCGGAGAGATATTCCGGCCCCATATTCAGTTTACGCAACCGGCCAACCGGCGTGGTCAGCGTACCGGTGACAGCGGCAGGCGTCAGTTCACGCATCGTCAGTTCGCGGTCATTCGGCACCACTTTGACCCACTCATTGTGAGAGGCCAGCAGCTGCTCAATGTCAGCCAGCGGCAGGTCGCGTTTCAGCTTCAGCGTAAAGGCCTGGCTGTGGCAGCGCAGTGCCCCGACGCGCACGCACAATCCATCAACGGGGATGACATTACGGGTGGCGAGGATCTTGTTGGTTTCCGCCTGGCCTTTCCACTCTTCGCGGCTCTGACCGTTTTCCAGCTGTTTGTCGATCCACGGGATCAGGCTGCCCGCCAGCGGCACGCCGAAGTTATCGGTCGGCAGGGTACCGGAACGGGTGAAGTCGGTCACGCTACGCTCGATGTCGAGGATGGCGGAGGCCGGGTTCTGCAGCGCAGGCGCAACGTGATCGTGCAGCATGCCCATCTGGATCAGCAGTTCACGCATGTGGCGCGCGCCGCCGCCAGAGGCCGCCTGATAGGTGGCAACCGAAGCCCACTCCACCAGGTCCTGAGCAAACAGGCCGCCCAGCGACATCAGCATCAGGCTGACGGTACAGTTACCGCCGACAAAGGTTTTGATCCCACTGTCGATACCCTGGCGAATCACCGCATGGTTGACCGGATCGAGGATGATGATGGCATCATCTTTCATGCGCAGCGTGGAGGCCGCATCAATCCAGTATCCCTGCCAGCCGCTGGCGCGCAGCTTTGGATAGACGTCACTGGTGTAGTCGCCACCCTGGCAGGTAATAATGATATCCAGCGCCCGCAGCGCCTCAATATCAAACGCATCCTGCAGTGTGCCCTGCTGTTTGCCCGCAAATGCGGGTGCCGCCTGACCATGCTGCGACGTCGAGAAGAAGACCGGATTGATTGCATCAAAATCGCGCTCTTCACTCATGCGGGACATCAGCACGGAGCCGACCATACCGCGCCAACCAACAAAACCTACATTCTTCATGTCGTGTCCGTCTAAGGCAGTTACACCTGCTTTTCATTTCAGAGGAGAGAGCGGCGTGCTATTTTCACGCCGCTCTGCGTAATAATAAGATTTACCTGTGTCCCTTCACTCTACAAAATGCAGGCCGGGTAGCAAGTGAATTAATTCGATTACGCTAACTTTTTCAGCAGCGTAACTAATAACTCCGCTTTTTCGTGAACAACATGGCGTAAAACCGATGACTGAAATGATTTCAGCGACAATATTATTGTTGTTAATTATGGATCCGCTGGGCAATCTGCCGATTTTTATGTCGGTTTTAAAGCATCTGGAGCCGAAACGGCGGCGAGTGGTGCTGATCCGTGAAATGTTGATTGCTCTGATCATCATGCTGCTGTTCCTGTTTACCGGTGAACGCATCCTGGCATTTTTGAATCTGCGTACTGAAACGGTGTCGATTTCCGGCGGGATCATCCTGTTTCTTATCGCCATTAAGATGATTTTCCCGTCGGCGGAAAGCAGCAGTTCTGGTTTACCGGCGGGTGAAGAGCCCTTCCTGGTGCCACTGGCGATCCCACTGGTAGCCGGGCCATCGCTGCTGGCGACGCTGATGCTGCTGTCGCATCAATATCCGCATCAGATGTCGCACCTGGTCGGCGCGCTGCTGATCGCCTGGGGCGTGACGGTGGGTATTCTGCTGATGTCAGGTCTGTTCCTGCGGCTGCTGGGCGATAAAGGCGTGAATGCGCTGGAGCGGCTGATGGGATTAATACTGATTATGCTGGCCACACAGATGTTCCTGGACGGCATTCGGGCTTATCTGAAGCTGTAGGAGAGTGTCTGCGCTTCCCATGAAACCAGGGAAGCGCAGAGCCGACATGATTAAGAGAGTAGTGTGAAGGCGATCATTCCGACCAGCGCACCAACGGTGCCGAGAATGGTTTCCATCAGCGTCCAGGTTTTCAGCGTTTCCGCTTCGCTGGCCCCGGTGAAGCGACCAAACAGCCAGAAACCGGCATCGTTCACATGGCTGATAATGATTGAGCCACCGCCGATGCAGATCGACAGCGCCGCCAGCTGAGCACCGCTGTAGTGCAACGGTTCAATCACCGGCATGATCAATCCGACCGTGGTCAGACAGGCGACCGTTGCCGATCCCTGAATCACCCGCACCGCACCTGACAGGATAAAGCAGGCCAGCGCAATCGGCAGTCCTGCGCCGGTCAGCGCATTGCCCAGCACCGGACCCACGCCGGAGTCTACCAGCACCTGCTTAAACACGCCGCCCGCGCCAATCACCAGCAGGATAATACCGGCCGGTTGCAGCGCGCTGCCACACACCTGCATTACCCGCTCTTTATCCATACCCTGACGGTAAGCCAGGCCATAAATCGCCACCAGCAGCGCCAGCAGGATTGCGGTGAAGGGATGGCCGATAAATTCCAGCCACTCATACAGGGTGGTGCCTTCGGTCGTGAAGCGTGCGCCGATGGTTTTCAGGCCAACCAGCACCAGCGGAAACAGAATCAGTGAGAGGCTGAAGCCAAACGACGGCAGCTTGCTCTCATCGACATCCGGTTGATGATCTTCCGGCGGCGCGCTGAACGAGACGTGGTTGCCAATGAAGTTGCCAAACAGTGGCCCGGCAATCAGCATGCCCGGGATCGCCGCACAGAGACCCAGCAGGATCATCCAGCCAAAATCTGCGTGCATCTGCGAAGCCAGCAGCATCGGCGCCGGTCCGGGCAGCAGGAACGCCGCCGCTGCGGCCACACCGGCAAACAGCGGGATCACCAGCTTCACCAGATTGCCGCCGGTACGCCGTGCCACCGCAAAAGCGATGCTGATCAACAGCACGACTGCCACCTCAAAAAAGAGCGGCAGCGCGCAGATCAGACCGGCAATGCCCATCGCGTAATGGGCACGGCTCTGACCAAAGGTTTTCAGCATCCGGATGGCGATCTGATCAACTGCGCCGGTTTCATGCAGGATTTTGCCGAACATCGCGCCCAGCGCGACCACAATCGCGAGGAAGCCGAGCGTGCCGCCCATCCCCTTCTGCATGGTTTCAGCGATTTGATTCAGTGGCATGCCGGAGAACAGCCCGGCACCGATGGACACTAACATCAATGCGACGAAGGCGTGCATACGGGCCTTCATCACCAGGAAAAGCAGCAGCAGGACGGAGCCCGCTGCGGTCAAAACGAGTGTTGCGGTATTCATCTCTAACCCTGGCTGATAGCGTCCTGGATAGTCGCAACCGTAGCTGCCACCACATCGTCCAGTGAATGCGCGATATCCACCACCAGTACATCCGGCTCGTCCCGCCCTGGCTCTTCCAGCGTCGCAAACTGCGTTACCAGCATCTGCGGCTTGAAGAAGTGGCCTTTACGCGCTTTCAGGCGGGCTTCGATGGTGTCGAAATCGCCCTTCAGGTAGACGAAACGCAGGTTGTCATTTCCCTGACGCAGGATGTCGCGATAACTTTTCTTCAGGGCTGAACAGACAATCACGGAAATCGCCTGGGTGCGCTGCATAGCAAACGCGGCGTCGTTCAGTGCCCGTAACCACGGCTGGCGATCGTTGTCATCCAGCGGATGACCATCGGCCATCTTCAGGATGTTGGCGCGGGGGTGGAGAAAATCACCGTCAAGAAAGGCTGTATTCAGCTGGTGAGAGACCTGATTGGCGACGGCAGACTTTCCGCTGCCTGAAACGCCCATCAGGATAAAAACGTGATGCGACGGGGATTGCGTTGTCATTTTTCTGCTCCGGCAGGTGAGAATTTGCCAATGTTACCGATAACAATGTCGTTTCTCATTCTCCTGGCCGCTTAACAGCCTGGCAACCTTTTTACCAGGAAATGCATGAAAGTGTGAGCTGACTCATAAAAACGCCACAATCAGATGCTGCCACCTTCACTGATCTCAAAACCGACATCCAGCGGCTGGCAGGTGCTGGTTTCTCCGGCAATGCGCGCCAGCAGCAGCGCCGCGGCTTCACGCCCCATGCGGTCGCGAGGCGTCAGCACTGTCGCCAGTTGTGGCGTGACAACCTGACTGATGTCATGACCGTGGAAACCGGCTATCGCCATCTGAGAGGGCACCTGCAATCCCTGGCGCTGGCACTCAAACATCGCGCCGACCGCCAGATCGTCATTGGTACAGAACAGGCTATCTGTTTCGGGGTAAAGGCGCTGCGCCTCACGCAGCAGATCACAGCCGGCGCTGAATGAAGAGGCATCTTCCATCATCACACTACGCGGCGTCAGCCCCGCTTCGTGCATCGCGATTTCGTAACCGCGCTGCTTCTGCAGCGTACGTTCATCCAGGCGTGCGCCGAGGTAGACGGTATGACGATGACCTTTGCTGAGGATCGCCTGCGTCATCTGCCGGGCCGCTTCAACGTTATCGAAGCCTACCGCCATATCCAGGCAGGGCGTGACGCTGTCCATCACCTCAATCACCGGGATACCGGCCACTTCCAGCATGCGCAGCGTGCCTGGTGTATGGGTGCGTTCGGTGAGGATAACCCCATCAATGTTCCAGCCCAGCAGCGAGCGCAGTTGCAGCTCCTCTTTTTGCGGGTTGTAACCAAAGTGGGCGACCAGCGTCTGATAGTTGGCTTCGTCGGTGACGGCTTCGATGCCGCGCAATACGTCAGCAAAAACCTGGTTAGTGAGTGACGGCAGCAGTATGCCAATGGCGCGGCTGGTGGCGTTAGAAAGCATATCGGGGGCGCGATTGGGGATATAACCCAGCTCATCCAGTGCCACCGCGATCTTATCCCGCAGGGCAACGGAGACCTGCTCTGGATTACGCAGGTAACGGCTGACGGTCATTTTAGTAATGCCGACGCGATCGGCAACGTCCTGTAATACCGGTCTTTTCTTCTTCATCGTAGCGCCTGGGATCGCCCTTAAAGCTAAAGTACGATGAGTCTATCACTTTTCTGTCACAAAATTGCCAACCGGGCGCGACGATGCGCGCCCGTTATCTGCTTAGACCGGTGGCAGATCAAACAGCAGGACTTCTGCAGCCGAGCTGGCTTCAATGGTCAGCGCGCTTTCGTCCCAGATCGCCAGGGCGTCGCTGGTGGTGATCGCGTTGCCGTTAACGGTAACATCACCTTTCACCACCTGAATCCAGATACGACGTCCCGCATCAATCGCGACATTGTCCTGTTCGCCGGCAGCCATTACCCATCGCGATAAGGTCATGTCCTGAAAGACTTTCAGCGATCCTTCACGGGCATCCGGGCTTAACACCAGCTGACGTCCCTGCACATCCGGGAAGCGGCGCTGATCGTAACGTGGCTCGATACCGGTACGCTCAGGAATGATCCAGATCTGATAAAGGTGCAGCGGCTCGCTTTCGCTGGCGTTGTACTCAGAGTGACGTACGCCGGTGCCGGCGCTCATAATCTGGAACTCCCCTGCCGGGATCTGCTCTTTGTTGCCCATGCTGTCCTGATGCTCAACCGTACCAGAGAGCACGTAGGTCAGGATTTCCATATCCTTGTGAGGATGGGTACCAAATCCCTGACCGCCATCAATCACATCTTCATTGATGACCCGAAGCGCGGAGAAACCCATAAAGTTCGCATCGTGATAGCTGGCGAAAGAGAATGTGTGCCAGCTATCCAGCCAGCCATGGTTTGCGTGACCGCGTTCTTCAGCTTTGCGTACATAAATCATGTTCAAATCTCCTCAATGTTTTTTATAGTCTGTCCCTGAGGGGGTGTGATTGATAGCTGAAAAACTTCACGCCTCTGTTCAAAATAGTTGAATGAGCATTGAGCAGTGGCTGAAAAGCACTGAAGAAGGGCAGGAAAAAAAAAGCCAGCGGATAAGCTGGCTAAATAATACTGGAAGCAATGTGAGCAATGTCGTGCTTTCTCAGGCTGTCGGGCGACCTCCCGAGAACGCATGACAATAATAATCATTATCATTCGCGTCTGTAAAGTCATTTTCACATTTTTACCCTGATTAACGCGGTGAATACCTTGATGTTTAAAGGGTTTTAATGGGCTAAAGGAGAAACCATGAGTGAAATAGTTGTCCGCCACGTCACGCCTGAAGATGCTGCTGCGCTGCACAGGATCTACGGTCAGCCAGATACCCAGGCCAGCACACTCCATTTGCCCCACTCATCACTCCAGATGTGGCATAGCCGTCTCGCGACGCCTCAGCCCCATGCGCATCTGCTGGTGGCCTGTATCGATGATGTCGTCGTCGGTCAGTGTGCGCTGCATGTGGAAGAGCGCGCCAGACGCCGTCATGTGGCCTCACTGGGTATGGGCGTGGATGAACGCTATCGTCAGCGTGGCGTCGGAACCGCACTCATGCGTGAAATGGTCGCGTTGTGCGACAACTGGCTACAGGTGAGCCGAATGGAACTGACCGTGTTCGTCGATAATGGCCCGGCTATCGCCCTTTATCAGCGTTTCGGTTTTGAGATTGAGGGAACGGCTAAAGGCTTCGCAATGCGGCACGGTGAACTGATCGACGCGCATTATATGGCTCGGGTTAAAGCCTGACGTGTGTGAAAAAGGGCACTTTTCAATGCCCTCCAGACCGATGACAAACCCAAAAGTTAACGAACCTGGCAGCAACTTATTAGCCTAACGCGCAGGGAACACGGGCAGAAGAGGAAAGCGTCCCGCGCCAGGGACAAAAACGCCGGGAGCGTTTTTGAACAACGCAAAGCGTTGGCCCGGCTACGGGCGCACCTCAGGGATGAGGTGCGTAATAGCGCGGGCCGAGCAGTCAGGGATGACGCTTTTGCGTCTTTCCGATCTGACCGTGTTCCCTGAGCAGGCTCGATCTCACAGCCACTCAACCCCGTCCTGGCTATCAGATCTCAATAACCCGCACTCAAATCATCAATGCTGCGCGGATCGGAAGCGCCATAGAGCATGCCATCCGGCCCAATCATGATGCTCTGCGTACTGCCCATCGATGGGAGAACCTTCACATGCTGACCTTTGGTTTCCAGCAAACGCAGCGTATCGGGGCTGAAGCCCTTCTCCACCCGCAGCTGATCCGGCAGCCACTGATGATGGAAGCGCGGCGCATTAGTGGCTTCCGCCACGTTCATCCCGAAATCGATGCTGTTAACCACCATCTGCAACACCGTGGTGATAATGCGGCTGCCGCCAGGACTGCCGGTCACCAGCCAGGTTTTGCCCCCTTTGGCGACGATGGTCGGCGACATCGATGACAACGGACGTTTCGCCGGTTGCACCGCATTCGCTTCCCCGCCGACCAGCCCGTAGACATTGGGTGTGCCTGGCTTGGCTGAGAAGTCATCCATCTCGTTATTCATCAGGATGCCGCTGTTGCCCGCCACAATCCCGCTGCCGAAATAGGTGTTAAGCGTATAAGTCACCGCGACCGCATTCCCCTGCTTATCCACCACCGAGAAATGGGTGGTCTGATTACTTTCGTAAGGTTCGAGCTTGCCCGGTTTGATCTCGCTGGAGGGCCGCGCCTTCGCCACATCGATCTGCTGCGCCAGGGTTTTGGCATAGGCTTTACTGGTCAGCGCCTGCCACGGCACCTTCACGAAATCGGGATCGCCGAGATATTCCGAACGGTCCGCGTAGGCATATTTCTCCGCTTCCGCCATCACCTGCATGGCATCAGCACTGCCAAAGCCCATCTTCGCCAGATCGAAGTTCTCCAGGATATTCAGAATCTGCACGATGTGGATGCCACCGGATGACGGCGGCGGCATTGAGAAGACTTCATAGCCACGGTATGTCCCGCTAATTGGCTTACGCTCGACCGCACGATAGGCCGCCAGGTCAGCTTTGTTGATCAGGCCGCCATGCTGCGCCATCTCTCCGGCGATCTCATCCGCGATTTCACCTTTATAAAAAGCATCCGGCCCCTGACGGGCAATCAGTTGCAGGCTATGAGCGAGGTTTTTCTGCACCAGCCGATCGCCCTTCTGCCACGGCGTACCGTCCGGTTTGTAGAAAATCGCTTTGCTGTTGGGATGGGTGATCAGCACTTCTTTGCCGTAGGTCTTCAGGTCATCCGCCAGCGCGTCGTTGACCGGAATACCGTCACGCGCCAGTTTGATCGCCGGGGCCAGCAGCGTGCTCAGCGGCAGAGTGCCATATTTCTGCGCAGCCAGCGCCAGTCCGGCTACGGTGCCCGGCGTGCCGGAGGCGAGATGTGATGTCAGCGACAGCTTGCTGTCAGCGTTGCCCTGCTTATCCAGGAACATGTCACGCGACGCGTGTCCCGGTGCCATTTCACGGAAATCGATAGCCGTGGCGCGGCCAGAGGCAGTGCGCAGCAGCATAAAACCACCGCCGCCGAGATTGCCCGCCTGCGGATGGGTCACGGCCAGCGCAAAGCCTACCGCCACCGCGGCATCCACCGCATTACCGCCCTGACGCAGGATCTCGACGCCAACCTGCGTCGCCATCGCATCCACTGACGCTACCATGCCGTGCTGCGCTTTTACCGGGTGAAAAGTGTCACTGTCCACACCGTAGGAGACCGGAGGAGCCTGCGTTGGCGCGGCGTTAGCGCCTGCCACTACGGTGAAACTCATCACCAGCGACCAGCTAAGCTGACGCACTGTTTGCTGCATTTTCATCCTGCCACCATCCCATATTGTTATTTACATTTTTTTATCATTTCTGCAAGTGCCTACAAATACAGCAAAATAACCGGGGTTAAGTCAAATCAGGAATAGATCGGAAAGTAAGGTCTGTGATATCGGGTAAACTTATGGCTACGACCCTGATATCGGTGTAAGCCGTTGTGCACCAGAAACCCTGTCGCTTTAAGGAAGGAGGAGTGATGAAAAAGTGGATGATTATTCTGGCCGCTCTGCTGCCTTTCGCCAGTCAGGCGAACACGCTGAACAGCACTAACGATCCGAATAAACCTGGCTATAACCCCAGCCAGCAGCGGATGCAGTCGCAGATGCAGACCCAGCAGCAACAGCAACAGCTGAAGCTGCGCCAGGATCAGCAGCGTCAGACGCAGGACACGCAGCGTAAAATGCAGGAGCAGCGGAACAGCGCCCAGCAGCGGGTGATTACCACGCAGCCGGGCCAGCAGAATCAGAATCAGAATCTAAACCAGAACTAATGAAAATCGGGGCCGATGATGTCGATGGCATCAGTACAGATGGCATCGACGCCCCATTTCAGCAATTCCCGCGCCCGATCCGGGCTGTTCACGGTATAAACCAGAATCTTCAGGCCTGCGGCTTTCAGTTCGGTGACCCGCTCAGCGGTCAGCACCTTATGATTAAGGTGAATTGAGACGCACGCCAGCGCAGCAGTTTTCTCCTGCCACTGCGGGTCCCAGCTGTGCGACAGCAGGCCACGCGGCAACTGCGGCTCTGCCTTCATCGCGGCTTCCAGCGCCTCAAAAGAGAACGAAGAGAGCAACGGTGCGACCTGATCCTGCCACAGTATCGCGGCAGCCTGCGCCACGGCGCGTCCGGTTTCAGCATCGCTGCCGGTGGTCGGTTTGATTTCGATGTTCGCCATCATCTGATGCTGACGGCAGCGTGCCGCCACCTGATCCAGCCGCGCCAGCTTTTCACCGGTAAATGCGTTGCCAAACCAGCTGCCCGCATCAAGCTGCGACAGCTTCTCCCAAGGCAGCTGACCCGCCACGCCCCAGCCGTTGCTGGTGCGATCGAGCGTGTCGTCATGCAGCAGGAAGATCTGCGCATCGGCCGATAATTTGGCATCAAATTCAATCATCTGATGACCATATTTCGCGCCAGTGTCGATCGCCGCCAGCGTATTTTCCGGTGCCAGTTTACCGCCGCCGCGATGGGCGACGATGTGGGGATAGGGCCAGTGTTGTGTGCTCATTCCAGACGCTTTCCATGGGTTGAATCGAAGAAGTGTAACGCATCTGACGGCAGATGCAGCCACAGCGTACTGCCTGGCTGCGGGCGTTCACTGTGGGCTAAGCGTACCACCAGTGGCGTGTCACCGATGCGGCCATGTGCCAGATTATCAGCCCCCAGCATCTCCAGCGTATCGACCCGCAGCGGCACGCCGCCCTGCTCGCGGCTACTGAGCCGGATGTGCTCTGGCCGGATACCCAGCACCACCGGCCGGTTAGCCCATTTCGCTTTACTGTCGCTGAGCGGCAGAGCGTGCGAGGCGTCGAGGTCAAAGCGTGATCCATCGCTGCTGAACTGCCCTTTCAGCAGATTCATGGCGGGCGCGCCAATAAACGAGGCAACGAACTGGCTGGCGGGACGCTCATACACCTCGACCGGCGTGCCAAGCTGCTCGACCACCCCTTTGTTCATCACCATCACCCGCTGCGCCAGCGTCATCGCCTCCACCTGATCGTGGGTGACATAGAGGCTGGTGGTCTGTAAGCGGCGATGCAGCTGCTGCAGTTCCAGCCGCATCTGCACCCGCAGACGGGCATCAAGGTTGGAGAGCGGCTCATCAAACAGAAAAACTGCCGGTTCACGCACGATCGCGCGGCCCATCGCCACGCGCTGCCGCTGTCCGCCGGAGAGTTCGCGAGGCCGACGCATCAGCAGGTGATCCAGCTCCAGGCTGCGCGCCGCGTCGAGCACCCGCTGGCGGACCTGCTCTTTGCCCATGCCACGGATTTTCAGGCCATAGGCCATGTTCTCCTCCACCGACATATGGGGATAGAGCGCGTAGTTCTGGAACACCATTGCAATCCCGCGATCTTTTGGCTCTTCCTGAGTAACGCGCCGGTCGTCGATATAGATATCGCCGGAGCTGACGCGCTCCAGTCCGGCCACCATGCGCAGCAGGGTCGATTTACCGCAGCCGGATGGCCCGACCATCACCATAAATTCGCCGTCATTGATGGTGACATTCAGCGGCTGAATGATCTGATTTTTGCCATCGTAGGATTTGGTTACTGCCTGAAGGGTTACGCCTGCCATCTTATTTCTCACTCTCAACCAGACCGCGCACAAAGGCACGCTGCATGACTAACACCACCACCAATGGTGGGATCAGGGTTAATAACATTGCCGCCATCACTTCATTCCACTGGGTCGGCGATCCGCTGGAGGAGATCATGCTTTTAATCCCCGCCACCGCCGTGCCGAGGCTGGCGTCATTGATGATCAGCAGCGGCCACAGGTACTGGTTCCAGCCGTAGATAAAGGTGATCACAAACAGCGCCGCCAGATTGGTTTTCGACAGCGGCAGAACAATGTCGATAAAGAAGCGCATCGCGCTGGCCCCGTCGATGCGTGCCGCCTCCACCAGCTCATCCGGCAGCGACATAAAGAACTGGCGGAACAGGAAAGTGGCGGTGGCCGAAGCCATCAGCGGCAGAGTTAATCCGCTGTAGCTGTCGAGCAGGTTGAGATCGGCGATCACCTGCACTGTCGGGAAGATACGCACCTCAACCGGCAGCATCAGGGTGATGAAGATCAGCCAGAAAAAGAGCGTGCGCAGCGGAAAGCGAAACCAAACCAGCGCAAACGCCGACAGCATCGACACCGTGATTTTGCCGAAGGTGATGCCCAGCGCCATGATCATGCTGTTGAGCAGCATCAGGCCAAACGCCGGCCCGTTGCCGTTGACGCCATGTGTCCAGATGCGCGAGATGTTCTCCCACAGGTGCGTGCCGGGCACCAGCGTCATCGGCACCTGATAGACCGCTTCGTTATCCAGCGTCGCCGCCACAAAGGCGACATAGAGCGGAAACAGGATGGTGAGCACGCCCAGCACCAGCACGATGTGGCTGAAGAGATCCAGCCCGCGTCGATTCTCAATCATTGGTATTGCACCTTACGTTCAACAAAGCGGAACTGGAGCACCGTCAGCCCGATGACCAGCAGCATCAGCACCACCGACTGCGCAGCGGACGAGGAGAGATCCAGACCGGTAAAGCCTTCGCGATAGATTTTGTAGATCAGCGTGGTGGTCGCCTGCACCGGCCCGCCGCCGGTGGCGGCATCGATCACCGGGAAGGTATCGAAGAAGGCGTAGATCAGATTCACCACCAGCAGGAAGAAGCTGACCGGCGTAATCAGTGGCAGCGAGAGGTTGAAGAAGCGACGCACCGGTCCGGCACCGTCAATCGCGGCGGCTTCCACCAGCGATTTGGGGATCGATTGCAGCGCAGCGAAGAAGAACAGGAAGTTGTAGCTCATCTGCTGCCAGATCGATGCCAGCACAATCAGGAACATCGCCTGACCGCTGTTTTGCGCATAGTTCCAGTTGTAGCCGATGTGGTTCAGCAGATAGCTGAACAGGCCCAGGCCCGGATTAAACAGGAACATCCACAGTACCGCGGCCACGACAGGCGCAACGGCGTAGGGCAGCAGCAACAGCGTCTGATAGAGACGGCGCAGCCGCACCACATAATCCACCAGCGCCGCCAGCAGCAGCGAAAAGACCATGCCGAACACCGTGACCATGCCGCTGAATTTTATGGTGGTCCAGAACGAATCCAGATAGTAAGGATCGGCAAACAGGCGTCTGAAATTTTCCAGCCCGACAAAGCTGCTGGAGATGCCAAAAGGATCGAGGCTTTGCAGCGAGTACCACAGCGCTTCACCGGCAGGCCAGAGAAAGAAGATGGCGGTAATCAGCAGTTGCGGCAGCACCAGAAGATAGGGCAACAGACTGGTGCGAAAGACCGGACGAGATGAAGACATGGCGTACCTGGCGTCAGAGAGAGGGGCCAGCCTGAGCTGGCCCGCAAGGAGAGATTACTTCACCTGCTGCTGGAAGCGGCGCAGCAACTCGTTACCGCGTTTCACTGCGTTATCCATCGCGTTCTGCGGCGACTGCTTGCCGGTCCAGACGCTTTCCAGCTCTTCGTCGATCACGGTACGAATCTGCGGCATGTTGCCCAGACGCATGCCTTTGGTAAACGGCAGTGGCGGCTTGTTCATCATCTGACGGGTAGCGATATCCGCGCCCGGATTCTTATCGTAGAAGCCCTGCTGTTTAGTCAGCTCGTAGGCGGCGGTGGTAATCGGCAGATAGCCGGTTTTCTGGTGCCATTCCGCGGCGATTTCCGGTTTAGCGAGGAACTGCATAAACTCAGCCACGCCTTTGTAGGTTGTCGCATCTTTGCCTTTCATCACCCACAGGCTGGCACCACCGATCAGGGCGTTCTGCGGCGCATTCGGCACGGTCTCGTCATACGGCATCATGCCAACACCGAAGTTGAATTTGGCGTAATGACGGATATCAGCCAGCGAACCCGATGAGGCAGTGGTGATACCGCAGTCGCCGTTGTAGAACTTGGCGGTGGACTCATCTTTGCGGCCAAAATAGGTGAAGTCCCCTTTCTTGTTCATCGCTTCCAGCAGCTCGATATGACGAACCTGTACCGGCTTGTTGAACTCCAGCACGGCGTCGAGTCCGTCAAACCCGTTGTTTTTGGTCGCTACCGGCAGAGCGTGCCAGGCGCTGAAGTTTTCAATCTGGATCCAGCCCTGCCAGCCGCTGGCGTAGCCACAGCTCATGCCCGATTTGCGCAGGGCAGCGGCATCCGTCGCGAGCTCCTGCCAGGTTTTCGGTGGCTGATCCGGGTTCAGACCCGCTTTTTTAAAGGCATCTTTGTTGTAGTAGAGCACTGGCGTCGAGCTATTGAACGGCTGAGAGATCAGCTGACCTTTGCTGTCGCTGTAGTAGCCCGCCACCGTTGGCACGAACTGCTTTTCATCAAAGGGGATACCGGCGTCTTTGAAGACCTGATGCACCGGCACAATCGCCTGCGAGGCCATCATGGTCGCCGTACCGACTTCATAAACCTGCAGCACCGCAGGGGCTTTGCCGCTGCGCACTGCCGCAATCCCTGCCGCCAGGCTCTGCTCGTAGTTACCTTTGTAGGTCGGAACAATTTTGTAATCGGGATGCGTCTGATTAAAACGCTGTGCCAGCGAATCCACTTCTTTGCCTAGCTCGCCTTCCATAGAGTGCCAGAAAGGGATCTCAGTGGCGGCCATGGCATGGCTGCTGAGCGTCAGACCGAGCAGCACGCTCATCAGGCTACGACGAAAGGTAACGACGGACATAGAATTTTCCTGTGCAGGTAAATACGCGTGAAATCACGGATTTCTGTTTCGCGAAGTAACATGACACGGGGAAATGAAGGATTAATAACAGAAAGATGACAGCCGGGTGACAAACCGGTATGCGCAAAAGAGGAGGCTGGCAGCGCAGCGGTAACGCGTCACTGCTGCCAGGTTTTGGTTACATAATTTGCAGAGCGGTTGGGCAGTAAAAAAGCCCGCAGCGGATTCTACTTCACCAAATGCAAAAGGCGATGGCGGCCCCTCTAACACCGACACTCAAGGCCGTCTGCGCCGCATCACACACCCATTTTGAAGGCCGTCGGCGGCGCAGGCAGGTTGCGGGCGGACAGCGCGCAGCCACCGGAGCGTACACGTAGTACGTGAGGATGGCGAGCACTGCCCAACCGCAACCTGACCAGTAAGCCAGGCCTGTGTACCAAAGCGCGCAGTAACCGGAGCGTATATATATACGTGAGGATTACGAGCACTGCCCGGTGTCGAAATGGCAAGTAAGCCAGGCCGTGCCCCATCAGGCACCTAAGTAAGCACTGCGGACGGCTTCGTTGGAAAGAAGTGCTGAACCTGTGTCTTCGAGCACCACATGCCCGTTCTCCAGCACATAGCCCCGATCCGCCAGCTTCAGCGCCTGATTAGCATTCTGCTCCACCAGGAAAATCGTCATCCCCTCGCTGCGCAGCTGCTCAATGGTGTCGAAGATCTGCTGAATAATGATCGGTGCCAGTCCCAGCGACGGTTCGTCCAGCAACAGCAGGCGCGGCTGGCTCATCAGCGCACGGCCAATCGCCAGCATCTGCTGTTCGCCGCCCGACATCGTCCCGGCGCGCTGGATTTTACGCTCCTCCAGCCGCGGGAAGAGTTCATAAACGCGCTTGATCCGCGTCAGATAGTCCGGACGGCTGGCAAAAAAGCCCCCCATCGCCAGGTTCTCTTCTACCGTCATGCGCGAAAAGACCCGTCTGCCTTCCGGCACGATGGCGATCGCTTCACGCATAATGCGCGAGGTTTGCCAGTCAGTAATGGTTTTGCCATCAAAGGTAATGGTGCCCTGCGTCGCGCGCGGTTCGCCGCACAGCGTACCCAGCAGCGTGGTTTTTCCTGCACCGTTAGCGCCAATAAGGGTGACGATTTCGCCCTGATTGATATAGAGGCTGACGTTGTGCAGCGCCTGAATTTTGCCGTAGTGGGCGCTGACGTTCTCAATGGTTAACATCGCATTTGCCATCTCAGGCCTCTCCTAAATAGGCACGAATGACATCCGGGTGATTACGAATCTCTTCCGGCGTTCCGTTAGCCAGCGGCGTTCCCTGATTGACCACATAAATACGGTCAGAAATGCCCATCACCAGCTTCATATCATGTTCAATCAGCAGCACCGACACCTTGTGTTCGCCACGCAGTTCCGCAATCAGCGCATCCAGCTCATGGGTCTCTTTGGGGTTAAGGCCCGCCGCCGGTTCATCCAGCATCAGGATTTCCGGGCGCGTCACCATACAGCGCGCAATCTCCAGCCGACGCTGCTGACCATAAGCCAGATTGCCCGCCTGACGGTTAGCCAGATCCAGCAGCCCCACCCGCTCCAGCCAGGTCGCCGCACGATCCAGCGCCTCGCTCTCACTGCGGCGAAACGCCGGCGTTTTCAGCAGACCGGAAAATACGCCGCTTTTCAGATGCTGATGCTGCGCCACCAGCAGGTTCTCAATGACCGTCATCTCACGGAACAGACGCACGTGCTGGAACGTCCGCACGATGCCCATCCGCGCAATCTTCTGGCCCGGCAACCCTTCAAGATGCTGCTCACGCAATGTGATCGTCCCGCCGGTTGGCTTGTAAAAGCCGGTCAGGCAGTTGAACACAGTAGTTTTACCGGCACCATTGGGGCCAATCAGCGAAACGATCTCCTGCGGACGCAGCTCCAGCGCCACATTGTTCACGGCTAACAGACCGCCGAAGCGCATCATCAGGCCTTCAACGGCTAATAAAGGCTGAATCATGCCTGCTCTCCTTGTTTACCGGTTCTGAGCTTCAGATGCGGACGCTTCATCGGCAACAGGCCCTGCGGACGCCAGATCATCATCAGCACCATCAGGCCACCCAGCACCAGCATGCTGTACTCATTGAGATCGCGCATCAGCTCGCGTGACACCACCAGCAGAATGGCGGCCAGAATCACCGCAAACTGCGACCCCATCCCGCCCAGCACCACAATCGCCAGCACAAAGGCGGATTCGACAAAGGTAAAGGATTCCGGGCTGACAAAGCCCTGACGCGCCGCGAACAGGCTGCCGGCAAAACCGGCAAACGCGGCACTGATGGTAAAGGCGGTCAGCTTGATGCGGGTCGGGCTGAGGCCCAGTGAACGACAGGCAATCTCATCCTCGCGCAGGGCTTCCCAGGCTCGGCCCAGCGGCATCCGCAGCAGCCGGTTGATCACAAACAGCGTCAGCACCACCAGCAGCAGCGCCACCAGGTAGAGGAAGATAATGCGGTCGCTGGGATCGTACTTCAGCCCAAAGAAGTTATGGAAGGTATCCCAGCCGCCTTCCCGCGGCGTACGGCCAAACTCCAGACCAAACAGCGTCGGTTTCGGTATCTGGCTGATGCCGTTCGGCCCGCCGGTCAGGGCGGTATTGTTCAGCAGCAGAATACGCACGATCTCACCGAAGCCCAGCGTCACTATCGCCAGATAGTCGCCGCGCAGTCGCAGCACCGGGAAGCCCAGCAGCAGACCAAACAGCGCGGCAACTATGCCGGAGAGCGGCAGGCACTGCCAGAAGCCGAGACCGTAATAGTGGTTCAGCAGCGCAAAGGTGTAGGCACCGATGGCGTAAAAGCCGCCATAACCCAGCACCAGCAGGCCAGAGAGGCCGACCACCACGTTTAAGCCCAGACCGAGCATCACGTAGATCAGCGTCATGGTGGCGATATCAACGGTGCCGCGTGACACCAGGAATGGCCAGGCAACGGCGGCGATAATCAGCACCGCCATCACCAGCTTCTGCTTCGGCGTCGAGCCATCCAGACCCGGTAACACCAGCGCCGGACCGGAAATTTTCTTCAGGCCGCTTTGCCATACCGGACGCAGCAGCTGAAACAGAAACACCACCGCACAGCCTGTGGCGATCCAGTTCCAGCGCACGCTGCCGGCGTTCTGCACCACCAGATTAGTGCCGTCCAGATTCAGGCGCAGCCCCATAAAGAAGGTGGCGAGTACCAGCAGCATCACCGAGGAGATCAGGGCATTGATAAAGGAAGTCTTCATACTTTTTCGACCTCCGGGCGGCCCAGAATCCCGGTCGGCATCACCAGCAGCACCACAATCAGCAGGGCAAACGAGACCACATCTTTATATTCCGTGCTGAGATAGGCCGAGGTCAGCGCCTCGGCGATGCCCAGCACCAGGCCGCCAATCATCGCGCCCGGAATACTGCCAATCCCGCCCAGCACAGCGGCGGTGAACGCTTTCATGCCTGCCATAAAGCCGATGAAGGGGTTGATTGAACCGTAGAACTGTCCCAGCAATACGCCCGCCACCGCGGCCATCGCGGCACCGATGACAAATGTCAGCGAGATCACGCGGTCCGTGTTTATCCCCAGCAGGCTGGCCATTTTCAGGTCTTCTGCGCAGGCGCGGCAGGCGCGGCCCATGCGTGAGTAGCGGATAAAGGTGGTCAGCGCCAGCATCGCCAGGAACGTCACCACCCAGATCACTATCTGCATGGTGGAGATGGTAGCGGCAAAACCGTTGCTCTCGCCTACCGTCCACTGTCCGGTAATCAGACTCGGCAACGCCAGGTCGCGTGAACCCTGCGTCAGGCTGACGTAGTTTTGCAGGAATATCGACATCCCGATGGCGGAGATCAGCGCAATCAGGCGCTTGGACGAGCGCACAGGCCGGTAGGCGACGCGCTCAATGCTCCAGCCGTAGGCGCTGGAGATAATTACCGCCATCACAAAGCCGGCCGCAATCATCAGCCAGGTGGTGTCGATGCCCATCATCATCAGGGCGGCAATCACGATAAAGGAGACATAGCTACCGATCATGTAGACCTCGCCGTGGGCGAAGTTGATCATGCCGATAATGCCGTAAACCATGGTGTAACCGATGGCGATCAGCGCGTAGGTGCTGCCCAGGGTCACACCGTTAAACATCTGCTGAATAAAATAGAGGAACTGCTCGGACATACCTTGACCCTTACTTAACCGATCGTGGCCGATCGGGGTACAAAAAACGCCTGGCAGACCAGCACCAGGCGTTCGTGTCGCTGGTCAGGGGAAACCGGTTAACCGGCCTCCCGCTCACCACAAAACAGCCTGGTTTACTTCACTGCAGTCGAGGTGCCATCGGCATGCCATTTAAAGACGCCGAATTCAAAGCCCTTAAGGTCACCCTTCTCATCCCAGTTCAGGTTGCCCATCACGGTTGGCACCGCCGCACCTTCCTTGAGGTTTTTCACGATAGCGTCCGGCTCAGCGCTCTTGCTGCGCTCCATGCCGGTTGCCAGCGACTGCAGTGCGGCATAGGTGGTCCAGACGAACGGTCCGGTCGGATCCAGTTTCTTCGCTTTCAGCGCTTCAACGATCGGTTTGTTGGTTTCAACCTGGTCGTAGCGTTTTGGCAGGGTCACCAGCATGCCTTCAGAAGCGGCACCGGCGATGTTCGACAGCGAGGCGTTACCCACGCCTTCCGGTCCCATAAACTGGGTTTTCAGGCCCGCAGCACGTGCCTGACGCACGATCTGGCCCATTTCCGGGTAGTAACCGCCGAAATAGACGAAATCGACGTTCTCTTTCTTGAAGCGCGCCACCAGCGTAGAGAAATCTTTATCGCCAGCGGTGATACCTTCAAACATCACGATATTGGCGCCCTGCTTTTTCAGGCTCTCCTGTACGGAGCGCGCCAGGCCTTCGCCATACTGCTGTTTGTCATGCACCACGGCGATGCGCTGCGGTTTAAGCTCGCTCATCACATATTTCGCGGCGGTCGGACCCTGATCGGAGTCGAGACCGGTGGTGCGCATAATCAGTTTATAGCCGCGGGAAGTCAGGTCAGGGGCGGTCGCCGCCGGGGTAATCATCAGCACGCCTTCATCTTCATAGATGTCAGAAGCGGGCTGGGTGGATGAAGAGCAGAGATGGCCGATCACGTAGCGGATGCCGTCGTTAATCACCTTGTTCGCTACCGCAACCGCCTGTTTCGGGTCACAGGCGTCGTCATATTTCACCGCAACCAGTTTGTTGCCGTTAACACCGCCTTTAGCGTTGATATCTTCAATCGCCTGAGTCGCACCGGCGAACTGCATGTCGCCGTACTGCGCCACCGGGCCAGACATTGCGCCGACAATCGCCACTTTGATATCTTCAGCCAGCGCCGCATGGCTCATCGCCAGTGCTACACATCCCGCCAGTAATGCGCGACCTTTCATTTTCATCCTGACTACCCCATTTGTTTTGTCGTGTATGTTGTGAGTGTTTGTGCTGTCAGATAAAGTCGAAAACTGATTAAGCATGAATGAGTTAGCGTACTTTTCTGACATTTTTTATTAATAAGGCTTTATTTTTCAGGTTATTAAACAGGAAGTTTCTTCTGTAAATCAACTGACATATTCAGAATTGACTGAGTGAAACAGCATAATACACTGGAGGCAACGGCCGGTTTTTCACCGCTTTGCCAGCGCGTTATGCTGGATTGATCGCACGCTCTCCCTGTTTACAACTATCATCCTGGCATCCCGACCATCTTTTGACCTGTTTTATTGATGAAAATGTGGTAGCACTCTGGTTGTACATTTTCGCTGCACTTTCCCCTGTTACAGAGGTTTTTGTTATGAAGCTCACTATCCAGCGTTTAACCACGCTGACCGCGCAGGACCGCATTGATCTTGGCAAAGTCTGGCCGGATCTGGAGATTGAACAACTGGAGCAGCAGCTGGATGAGCGCCATCGTCTCTATGCTGCCCGTTTTAACGACCGGCTACTGGCGGGTTTGCAGCTGGAAATCGCCGGGATCCACGGCAAAATTCACCGGCTGTCGGTGCGCGATGTCACCCGGCGACGCGGGGTGGGACAATATTTACTGGAGGAGACGATCAGGCAGAATGGGTCGATAGCGGACTGGTGGATTGCCGATGATGGCAGTGACGATCAGCAGGTGCGGGCAGCCTTTATGCAGGCGTGTGGCTTCAGGGCGCAGAGTGACGGCTGGATAATGGCGGTAGAATAGTCAGGCGCAGAAAAACAAAAAGGGCGACATAAAGTCGCCCCTTAAGATGTCGAAGTGCGTTACGCTTCGATCGCCATACGCAGTTTCTTCATGGCGTTCTTTTCCAGCTGCCGGACACGTTCGGCTGACACGCCGTACTGATCGGCCAGCTCCTGCAGCGTGGTTTTATTGTCTTCGTCCAGCCAGCGGGCGCGAATGATGTGCTGACTACGCTCATCCAGACCTTCCATCGCATAGCTCAGCTTGTCAGCCGCATGCGCATCCCAGTTATCCTCTTCAATGCCGTCAGCAAAGTCAGAGGTTTTATCCTGAAGATAAAGCACGGGTGCCATAGATCGGCCTTCGCTGCTCTCGTCGTCGGCAGACATATCAAAGGTCATATCCTGCGCGGCCATACGCGATTCCATTTCACGCACATCTTTGCTGCTTACGCCCAGCTCACGCGCAACCATCTCGACTTCGTCCTGATTGAACCAGCCCAGACGCTGCTTGGTTTTACGCAGGTTAAAGAACAGCTTACGCTGTGCTTTGGTGGTCGCGACTTTCACGATACGCCAGTTACGCAGCACGTATTCGTGAATCTCCGCTTTAATCCAGTGCACGGCAAACGAAACCAGACGCACGCCCACTTCTGGGTTGAAGCGACGTACCGCTTTCATCAGGCCGATATTGCCTTCCTGGACCAGGTCAGCCTGTGGCAGACCGTAGCCGGAGTAATTACGAGCGATATGAACTACAAAGCGTAGGTGAGACAGGATCAGCGTCTTTGCCGCATCCAGATCGCCCTGGTAATGCAGCCGTTCAGCCAACGCTTTTTCCTCTTCTGCCGAGAGCATCGGCCAGGTATTCGCAGCCCGGACGTAAGACTCCAGGTTGCCAAGAGGAGCAATAGCTAAAGTTTGCATTTCTTTGGTCATTCAAACCCTCACAAATTCAGTGGAATTGCCGCACATTTCCCTGCGCAGACGATACATTACGTCAACGTCGCGCGAAATCCGAAAGCAATCTGTGCTACTTAGAGTGGTAAAGTTATCCACAAGTTCAATTATAGCGGTGAATATTTTACACACAGATGACAGGAAGGGAAGAGGGGAAATATCCTCTGCACCCACCATCGGTAGCAGAGGACCATTATAACAAAAAAATGTTGCAGGCGTTTACTGCGGCGTAAATCGACGTAAATGTTGTACCGTGGCCAGCCACGCAGCCACCCAGCCGATGATCGCCGCAATCAGTAACAGCAGTAGCGCCTCATCCCAGGAGAAGCCTTCCAGCGAGAAGGTGGTACCAAATACGGTTGCTACACTGGCAACAACGGACTGCAGACGCAGCACCAGCACTTCCGACAGCAGCAGCGACAGCACCGCCCCGCTGAAGCCCAGCAGCGCCCCGCCATAGAGGAATGGACGCAGGATAAAGCCGTCAGTGGCGCCAATCAGCTTCTGCACGTTAATGGTGTCGCGTCGGGCAAAGATGCTGAGCCGGACGCTGTTACCGATCACCAGGAACACCGCCACGATCATCAGCACGCCAATCATTGAGGCGATCTGCCCCACCAGCCCGGTCAGCGCCGCCAGCCGCGCAAACCAGCTATCATCCATCCGCACTTCATCCACGCCCTGCACTTTAGTTACCCGATCGCGCAGGCTTTGCATGGTGTCTGAGTTCTGGAAATTGAGCTTAGGCGTGATGATGGCCACCGCAGGCAGCGGATT
Source organism: Pantoea sp. EKM10T (assembly GCF_011800685.1). Taxonomy (NCBI): domain Bacteria; kingdom Pseudomonadati; phylum Pseudomonadota; class Gammaproteobacteria; order Enterobacterales; family Erwiniaceae; genus Pantoea; species Pantoea sp. EKM10T. The sequence continues at coordinate 54,580 of NZ_JAALEU010000009.1, read as the reverse complement.
CTGCTCCAGCATATCCATTGCGCCGCCAAAGCCTGACCAGTTGCGGAACTCGTTCAGCGCCTCTTCCCGCGTCAGGTAGTTGACGTTATCCACGCCTTCGACCTGCTTGAGCTGCGCCACCACGTTTTCTGCCGCCGTGTCATCCAGCGTTTTGGAGAGATAAACGGTTAACTGCGGCGCCGGATACCACTGCGTTGCCGCCTGGCTGACGTTTTTCCACACCATGTAGCAGACGCTGGGCAGCGTCAGTGAAATGGCGATGACCATCACCGTCAGCAGGGTTGCCAGCGGCTGACGCCACATATCAGAAAGCGTACCGCGCAGCGCATAGCGCCACTGCTCCTGCCAGCCGCCTTTCAGCGCTTTGCTCTTCGACTGCTGCTTCGCTTTCGGCGCAGCCGGACGTTTAATGCGTTTATTGACCATCGTGGCCTCCGTGCAGACGTCCCTGATTCAGCGTCATCATCCGGTAGTTGCGTCGGGCGATAAGACCGCTGTCATGCGTCGCCATCAGGACGGTGACGCCGACGCGGTTAAACTCTTCGAACAGGCGCAGAATATCTTCTGACAGCGCGTCGTCAAGGTTACCGGTCGGTTCATCGGCCAGCAGCACGGCTGGCTTGTTCACCACCGCACGGGCGATGCCCACACGCTGCTGTTCACCGCCAGAAAGCTGAATCGGATAACTTTTCGCTTTGTCGAGCAGACCCACTTTATCCAGTGCTGCCGAAACGCGACGACGAATGTCTTCGCCGCTGGCACCGGAGATAATCAGCGGGATCGCCACATTTTCATAAACCGAACGATCCATCAGCAGGTGGTGATCCTGGAAAATCATGCCGATCTGACGACGCAGGAAAGGCACCTCGCTGTTACGCAGGCGGGAAATGTCATGGCCGCTGAACCAGATTTTTCCGGCACTCGGGCGCTCAATGCCACAAATCAGCTTCAGCAAGGTACTTTTACCGGCACCGGAGTGGCCGGTCAGAAACGCCATTTCGCCAGGACGCAGACGGAAATCTACCCCCTGCAGCGCCTGACGTCCGCCGAGATATGCCTTACTGACCTCTTCAAAGCGAATCATCCTAATTAGTCCTCTCGGGCAAACAGTGCCTCAATAAAATCTTCCGCCTTAAACGGCCGTAAATCTTCAATGCCTTCACCGACGCCGATGTAGCGAATCGGAATACCGAACTGATCGGCCACCGAGAAGATCACGCCGCCTTTGGCGGTGCCATCCAGCTTGGTGAGCGCAATCCCGGTCACGCCAACGGCTTCATTAAACAGTCGGGCCTGGCTGACCGCATTCTGTCCGGTGCTGGCATCCAGCGTCAGCATCACTTCGTGTGGCGCTGAATCATCCAGTTTCTTCATCACGCGGGTGATTTTTTTCAGCTCTTCCATCAGATGCGATTTGTTCTGCAGACGACCCGCGGTATCGGCAATCAGCACGTCAACGCCACGCGATTTAGCCGCCTGAATAGCATCGAAGATCACCGAAGCGGAATCTGCACCGGTGTGCTGAGCAATCACCGGAATGTTATTGCGCTGACCCCACACCTGCAACTGCTCAACAGCCGCGGCGCGGAAGGTATCACCAGCCGCTAACATCACGGATTTGCCTTCAGCCTGATACTGGCGCGCCAGTTTACCGATGGTGGTGGTTTTACCTACACCATTGACGCCAACCATCAGGATCACAAACGGCGTTTTGCCTGAGACGTCCAGTGGCGCATCCACTTTCGCCAGAATCGAGGCCATCTCCGCTTTCAGCAGGCCGAAGAGCGCTTCCGCGTCACGCAGCTGCTTGCGGTTTGCCTGCTGGGTCAGATGCGTGATGATGCGGCGAGTGGTATCCACACCCACATCCGCAATCAGCAGCTGCTCTTCCAGCTCGTCAAACAGCTCATCATCAATCTTTTTGCCACGGAACAGGCTGATAAAACCGGAACCGAGGTTCTGACGGGTTTTCACCAGGCTGCGCTTCAGGCGGGCAAAGAAGCCCTCTTTGCTGGGACGCTCCTGCTCCTGCACGATGAGTGGCGCGGCGGCCAGCGGGAGATCGCTGACGGTATCGGATAATGTCTCTGCCGGTTCCGCGTCGGTGACTTCGGCTTCGCCCAGTGCCAGTGCGGTCAGCTCTTCTTCGGTCAGCGGCGCTTCCGCTTCGCTGTCCGGGGTTTCAACGATCGCAGCTTCGCCCGGCGTCAGCGCTTCATCGCTTAACGGCGCTTCGGTTTCGCTGTGCGGGGTTTCAACGATCCCGGCGTCATCCAGCGCCAGCGCGGTCAGCTCTTCTTCGCTTAATGGCGCGTCCGCTTCGCTGTCCGGGGTTTCAACGATCGCTGCATCGCCCAGTGCCAGCGCGGTCAGCTCTTCTTCGCTTAACGGCGCATCCGCGGGTTCCGCATCAACGGCTGGCTTTACCACGTCGTCGGCGTCAATAACCGGCGTCGCGTCATGTTCAGGTGCGGCGATTTCCAGTAGCGCTTCAGGATCGGCCTCAATCGGCGCAGCTTCATCCAGCACCATGGGTGCTGACTCATGCGGCGCTGCCGCGGTGACTTCCGCCTCACGCTGCTGCCCGGCCACCGTTTCGGTGATAACGACAGTCTCTTCCGCTTGCGCTTCAGCCTGGCTTAATGCCGGGGCGTCCTGTTCTGCCTGCTGCTCTGCGGGTTCTGCGACCTCTTGTGTCTGCTCCTCCGCGACAGGTTGTTTCTCTTCCTCTTTGCCAAATCCCAGCCAGGAAAAAAAGCCACGTTTTTTCTCTTTTGCCATTGTGTGACGACACTCCTCGATGGCTTTGTCCCGGTCGCGCGTGGTTTCCAGGGGTAAATCAATGAAAGTTGGTCAGCGCCAGACCGGCGTAAACCGCAGAATAATGCATGACTTCAGCAACTCAGTAGTCTAACACTTTCCAGCCAGCTCACCACAGCACCCTTTTTTAACGTTTCTTCTCACCGATTCGCCCGTTAAACTACGCAACAAATTATGACGAGTTGTGAGCAAGATGAATAAAAACCCCCGCAGTACAGGCGGTGCCGGGCAGATTCGCATCATTGGCGGCCAGTGGCGCGGACGCAAACTGCCGGTGCCGGACAGCGCCGGACTGCGCCCGACCACCGATCGGGTACGTGAGACGCTGTTTAACTGGCTGGCCCCGGTGCTGCCAGAGGCGCGCTGCCTCGACTGCTTTGCCGGTAGCGGCGCATTAGGACTGGAAGCCCTGTCGCGTTACGCGGGATCGGCGACGCTGCTGGAGCTGGAACGGCCGGTGGCGCAGCAGCTGACAAAAAATCTGCAGACGTTGCGCGCCAGTAATGGCACCGTGATTCAGACCAATGCGTTAAACTGGCTGGCACAGCCAGGTGAACCCTTTGATGTGGTGTTTATCGATCCGCCGTTTCGTCAGGGATTGCTGGAACAGACGTTACAGCTGCTGGAGCAGAATCACTGGCTGGCCGATCAGGCGCTGATTTACGTCGAAAGTGAAGTGGAAAATGGCGCACCGCCGGTGCCGCCAGAGTGGGATCTTTATCGCGAGAAAATAGCCGGACAAGTGGCTTATCGTTTGTATCAACGTCAACAGGAGACGCAGGATGTTACTTAATTTGGGGCGTCTGTTGATGCTATGCGTGTGGGGATTTCTGCTGGCTAACCTGGTTCATCCCTACCCGAAACCGCTGACTTATTTTATCAACGTTGCGCTGATTTTCATGATCCTGATGCATGGCCTGCAGCTGGTGTTACTGCGCACCACGCAGACCAAAGATGCGCCGCCGATTGACCGCGTCACCCAGGCCAAAGTGTTTCTGTTCGGGGTGTTCGAACTGGTCGCCTGGCAGAAGAAAAACTTCCCACGCAAGAAATAATCCCGGGCGGGCGCGATGCCCGCCGGTTACTGCCGGGGTGTGAAGCTGATAAAGCGCGTGCCCTGCATCTTCAGCTCGCCTCTGGCGCCCTTGTCCAGCTGATGATATTCCGCCTCTTTAAGCTGCACTTTGATGTCGCTGGCACCGTTCAGCGGGTGAAACAGCACCTCGTAGCGCATCTCTTCCCCGGCGATCACTTCCCGCTGCCGTGAACGGCGATTGGGTGCAGGAAATTCACGTTTGGTTTTGACCTCAACCTGCAGAGAACGCTCGGGTGAAGCGTCATTCACCGCCACTTCCCGGCGTTGCTTAATGAACTGACGGGTCGCCAGCACGGCGATAATCGCCAGAACGATGATAAAGATTAGCGGCGGTTTGCTCATAGCGTTTTTGTGCCTGCAGGATGATTAATCAGGCGGCAAAGCATACAACCAGAGTTGCCTGATTGTCACATCTCAGAGGCTTAACCTAAACTGAAAGGGATATTTTGGGATCTTTCACCATTTTGAACAAAAAAGGGAGAAACAATGCTCTGGTCTTTCCTCGCTGTACTTTTCTCCGGCTGGCTCTATGTCGACGCCACCTATCGCGGCCCGCAATGGCAACGCTGGTTATTTAAGCCGGTCACGCTGCTGCTGCTTGTCGGGCTGGCCTGGCAGGCACCGGTGCTGCAGACTACGGACTACCTGATTCTGGCCGGTCTGGTCGCGACGCTGGTCGGTGATGCGTTAACGCTGCTGCCACGTCAGCAGATGCTCTATGCCATCGGGGCTTTCTTCCTGTCGCACCTGCTTTATACCCTCTGCTTCGCCGCCAGCATGACCATGACCTTCTTCTGGCCGATTCCGCTGACGCTGCTCATCATCGGTGCCGCCCTGATTGGCATCATCTGGAGCCGACTGGAAGATCTGCGCTGGCCTGTCTGCACTTTTATCGGCATGACGCTGGTGATGACCTGGATAGCGACCGAGCAGTACTTCTTCCGCCCGACCGATTACAGCTTCTCGATTATGGTGGGTGCCGGTCTGCTGCTGCTGGCAAACGCCGTCTGGTTTATCTCACACTATCGTCGCCGCTTTACCGCCGACAGCGCGATTGTCGCCGCCTGCTACTTCGCCGGTCACTTTATGATCGTGCGCTCGTTGTGGGTCGTCTGAAAAAATAGCCTTGACTCTGGAGTTCACTCCAGAGTGTAGGATAAAGGATGGGCTGCGTTGCTCATCCCACTATTCTTACACTCTGGAGGTCATATGCATCAACATCACGCCTGTGGCTGCGGCAAACCCCGTGCCAGTCACGCCGCAGCAAAACCGCTGTGCCAGGTTCGCCAGGCCCGCCCCCTCTCCCTTTCTATTCATGCCGCGACGCCTGTACCTGCCGAGACGGCAGGCTGTTGCTGTGACAGTCACTGCAGCCCTGGCAACGACGCCGACACCGCTGAGGAAAGCGACCGGCGAGGTGCCGACAGTTATCCCTTTAGCTGGCAGGTCAGCGGGATGGATTGCCCGTCGTGTGCCCGCACCATTGAAACCGCTGTCCGTCAGGTAAGTGGCGTGACCGATGCCCGTGTCTTATTCAGCAGCGAGAAACTGGTAGTCAATGCTGACCAGGATGTACAAAACGCCGTTGAACAGGCGGTGAAAAAAGCCGGCTTCCAGCTCGCAACCCCATCAGCCACGTTGGCCACATCCCCCGCTACGCCGGGCTGGCAGCATAACCGGATGCTGATTTTGCTGGCGCTGCTGGTGCTTGCCAGTAGCATTCTCAGCCAGTTCGCGCCCGCCTGGGGCGATCGGCTGTTTGTGCTGACCACGCTGGTCGGCCTGGTCCCGGTGGCGCGCGGTGCCTGGCAGCGTCTGCGCAGCGGATCGCCTTTTACTATTGAGACATTAATGACGCTGGCGTCAGCTGGCGCACTGATTATTGGCGCACACGCTGAAGCCGCGATGGTGCTGGTGCTGTTTCAGCTGGGCGAACAGCTGGAAAGCTATGCCGCTTCCAGGGCGCGCAGCGGCGTAACCAGCCTGATGGCGTTGCGGCCTGAATCGGCGATCCGCCTTGAACAGGGCAAACGTACTGAGGTACCGCTCGCAGCGCTGCAACCCGGCGATGTGATTGAAGTCGCGGCGGGCAGCCGCTTGCCGGTCGATGGCAGCTTAATCAGCCCGCTTGCCAGTTTCGATGAGAGCGCGCTAACCGGTGAATCACTGCCGGTAACGCGGGCCAGCGGCGAAAAAATCCTCGCCGGTGCTACCAGCGTTGATCGCCTGGTGATGCTGGAAGTGGTGTCGAAGCCGGGTGAAAGCGCGATCGACCGTATCCTGCAGCTGATTGAAGAAGCGGAAACGCATCGTGCGCCGGTCGAACGCTTTATCGACCAGTTCAGCCGTATTTACACGCCGCTGGTCATGCTGCTGTCGCTGCTGGTGATGGTGGTGCCGCCACTGCTCGGCGCAGGCGACTGGCAGCCGTGGATCTACAAAGGGCTGACACTGCTGTTGATTGGCTGCCCCTGTGCACTGGTGATCTCCACGCCTGCCGCCATTACCTCCGGGCTGGCTGCAGCGGCGCGACAGGGCGCACTGATCAAAGGCGGTGCGGCGCTGGAGCGGCTGAGTTCGGTGCGCAGAATGGCGTTTGATAAAACCGCTACTCTGACGCTGGGCAAGCCACAGCTGACGCAGATCCTGCGCTTTGGCACGGCCAGCGAGTCAGAGATGCTGGCGCTGAGCGCCGCTGCGGAACAGGGTGCCACCCATCCGCTGGCCAGCGCTATCGTGGCGGCCGCGCAGGCGCGTGATCTGGTGATTCCTGACGCGCAGGATCAGCAGGTGCAGGCGGGACGCGGCATCAGCGCGAAAGTCGCTGGCCAGCAGATTCAGCTGCTGACGCCCGGCCATGCACCCGGTCTGACGCCGCAGCAAAATGCGCAGATAGCGCAACAGGAAGCCGAAGGTGAAACTCTGGTGGTGCTGATGCGCGATGGCGAAGCGCTGGGTGCGCTGGCTCTGCGCGATCAGTTGCGCGACGACGCCGTCGAGGCGTTAAAGGCGCTGAAAAAGCTGGGTATTGAGAGCCTGATGCTGACCGGCGACAATCCGCGCGCTGCGGCGACCATTGCCCGCCAGCTCGATATTGATTATCGCGCCAGTCTGCTGCCCGCCGATAAAGTCGCGGCGATCCGCGAACTGAGTCAGCAACAGCCGCTGGCGATGGTCGGGGATGGCATTAACGACGCGCCAGCAATGAAAGCGGCAACGCTGGGCATTGCGATGGGCAGCGGCACCGATGTGGCGCTGGAAGCGGCCGATGCTGCCCTGACGCGTAATCAGCTCAGCAATCTGGCTCCGATGATTGCGCTGGCACGCCGGACTCGGCGCATCATCCGTCAGAATATCGGTATTGCGCTGGGGCTGAAGGCGATTTTCCTGGTCACAACCCTGCTGGGTCTGACCGGACTCTGGCTGGCGGTGCTGGCGGATTCGGGTGCGACCGCGCTGGTCACCGCCAACGCGCTGCGGTTACTGCGTCGCCGCGCCTGAGCAGGCGGCTTCTGATCTGAAGAGTGAGGTTAACGGCGGCCTGTACGGCTGTCGTTAACCCGCCATGCCTTTGCGGATCAGAAACTGATAGGGCAGCGTGTCGGTTTGCTGCGCCAGCAAGCCATGTTCCATAAAGCGGCAGAAGCCGGGAATATCGCGCGTGGTGGCCGGATCATCGGCGATGATCAGCAACGTCTCGCCATCCTGCAGGCTGCGTACGGTTTTGCGCACCATCATCACCGGCTCCGGGCAACGCAGGCCACGGGCATCCAGCTGATGGTCGGCAGAGGAAAAAGCATCGCTCATAATCAACTCGGTTCAGGTAAGGGGCGCTCATTCTAGCGCGTGCTGGCGGTGAAGCAAGGCGATAACGATTGCGCTAAAATTAACCATTGCATAAAAAGCACAACGCGGTAAGATGCCGCCGCTTTTTGCTCATAAAACTGCCAGGCGCTGCCCGAACGGCGTCCCGCAATGGGTTCCCTCACCCCAACATTAAAAAGGTTGAATATGCTCGCTTTTTCTTCGCGTCAGCGCATGCATGCGCTTTTCTGGTTATCGCTGTTTCACCTGCTGGTGATCACTTCGAGTAACTATCTGGTTCAGTTGCCTATTTCAGTGTTTGGCTTCCACACCACCTGGGGTGCATTCAGCTTCCCGTTTATCTTCCTGGCGACCGACCTCACCGTGCGTATTTTTGGCGCACCGCTGGCCCGACGCATTATTCTGGCCGTGATGATCCCGGCGCTGTTTATCTCTTACAGTGTCTCGGCGCTGTTCTATCAGGGTGAATGGCAGGGCTGGCAGGCACTGGAAGTGATGAATCTGTTTGTTGCCCGTATCGCCTGCGCCAGCTTTATGGCTTACGCGCTGGGTCAGATCCTCGACGTTCACGTGTTCAACCGTCTGCGTCGCCTGCCACAGTGGTGGATTGCGCCGGGCTGCGCCATGTTCCTGGGGAATATCAGCGATACGCTGGCCTTCTTCTTTATCGCCTTCTATAAAAGCCCCGATGCGTTTATGGCGCAGCACTGGGTTGAGATTGCCCTGGTGGATTACAGCTTCAAAGTGCTGATCTGCATGGTCTTCTTCCTGCCCGCCTACGGCGTGCTGCTCAACGCGGCGCTGAAGCGTCTGGCTGAACGCCAGACCGCCCGCCAGGTCAATTTCGGCTAAGCGCCCATACGGTTTCCACTACTATCCGCTAAGATCTTCTGACAATCATCAGGTTGCGTTTGCAACCTGATTCCTGTTGTATTAATGCCTGACTGGAAACTTAAAAAGGGATTCTGATGCGCAACCTGGTGAAATATGTAGGAATGGGTTTACTGGTACTCGGCTTAGCAGCCTGTGACCAGAAGAAAGATGAAGCGGCGAATGACAACGGCGTCAGCGCCAGTCAGTCGGCGCAAACCGTCACGCTGATGGATGGCAAACTGAGCTTCTCGCTGCCACCAGGCATGTCCGATAAAAGCGGTAAACTGGGTTCGCAGACCACTAACATGCACGTTTATGCGGATGAAACCGGTGCCCGCGCCATTATTGTGATTGCCGGTGACCCGACCAATGATGGGCTGGATGTGCTGTCGCAGCGTATGGAACAGCAGCAGCGTAACCGCGATCCGCAGTTGCAGGTGGTGTCGAACAAATCTGTGACGCTGAAAGATCAGCCCGCACAGCAGCTGGATACGGTGATTTCTGCCAATAACCAGACCTCATGGTCTTCGGTGGTTCTGGCGAAAGTGGATGGCAAACTGGTGACGCTGCAGATTACGCTGCCAGGTGATAATCAGCAGCAGGCGCAGAGCGATGCTGACAACATCGTGAAAAGCATTACGCTGAAGTAAAACAAAAGGCTGGCTTCCCTGCACGGGGAAGCCAGCCTTCGGTCAGAAGGGCTTTTTATAAACCTGCATTCTCGCGAATATATTTCCGCGCTTTCACCGCATATTCAAACGGATTGGCCAGTGCCGGATCCTGCTCCGCTTCAACCACCATCCAGCCTTTATAGCCGTAATCATCCAGGATTTTGAACACCGGTCTGAAGTCGATCACGCCATCGCCCGGTACGGTAAAGGTGCCCTTTTTCACTCCTTCCAGGAACGAGAGATGGTTCTCACGCACCTCGGCGACCACCTCATCACGCACATCCTTAAGATGCACGTGGAAGATGCGCGGCAGATATTTCTCCAGTACCGCCAGCATCTTCTGCTGGGAGCCTTCGGAGTAGTAGACGTGGCCGGTGTCATAGAGCAAACCGACCTGCTCGTCGGTCATCTCCATAAACCGGTCAATCTCTTCAGTGGTCTGAATGCCGGTGCCCATGTGGTGATGCAGCGTCACGCGCATCCCTTTCTCCGCCGCGATGCGGGCCAGTTCGTTGTAGCCTTCCGCGGTTAACTGCCACTCTTCATCGCTGAAAATGGCCTTCTCTTCAAACACCGCAAGCCCGGTGCCCTGAATACTTTTGCTCTGCTCGGAACAGCCAATCACCCGCGCGCCCATCGCATGCAGGAAGTTCATATGCTCGATGAACTGTTCGATGGTTTTCTGTTTATCGCCATTAGCGAAAAAGGTGCTGAACCAGGCGTTGCAGATCTCAATGCCGCGAATGTCGAGCATCGGTTTCAGGATCGCCGGATCGCGGGGATATTTGCTGCCTACTTCGCTGCCGGTAAAGCCAGCCAGCGCCATCTCACTGACGGTTTGCTGGAAGGTATTCTCACTGCCGAGATCCGGCATGTCATCGTTGGTCCAGCCGATCGGGGCGATCGCCAGTTTTACATTCTCTTTGTTCATTATCTTATTCCCAGGCGGAGAGCGGCCATGCCGCATAGACAGCTAAATCAGTTATAGAAAGCAGGACGCGGCGGCATCTCTACCGGCTCAATCGCACCACTGTTCTGCGCTTTAATGCAGGCATCGGCGGCGACTGAGGCGGCAAAGCCATCCCAGGCAGAAGGACCGGTCAACTGGCCCGCTTTGATGTCGTTGATAAACGCCTGCAGCTCAACGTCATACGCCTCGATAAAGCGTTCTTTCCAGTCCACCAGAATGGTGTTCGACAGGCGGGCCTCTTTGCGCAGCTGCACCGAAGAGGGCTCTGGCAGGCGCGCAATCCCCTCTTCACCCACCACTTCACACTGAATGTCATAGCCGTAAGCGCAGTTAACGAAGATCTCGACGTCAATGCGAACCCCTTTCTGGGTTTCGAACAGCACGATCTGCGGATCTTTCAGCTGACTGTGTGACTTCGAGGTAACGCGCGGGAAGACTACCTGCACCGTTTTATAGTCATCGTTTGTCAGCCAGCGCAGCACATCCAGCTCGTGGATCAGGGTGTTGGTGATCGCCATCGGCGTGGTGTAGTTCTCCGGCACGGTCGGGTTGCGGTGCGCGCAGTGCAGCATCAGCGGCTCACCGATATCGCCATCGGTAATTACTTTTTTCAGTGCACGGTAGCCCGCATCGTAAGGACGCATAAAGCCGACCTGCACCAGGCGTTTACCCGCCTGAATCTCTGCATCCACGACCCGGCGGCAGCCCTCGGCGCTCATCGCCAGCGGCTTTTCACAGAACACCGGTTTACCGGCGGCAATCGCCGCTAAGGTGAACTCTTCATGGGTCGGATCCCATGAGGTGACCAGCACCGCATCAACATTCGGAGACTGAATCACGTCGTGTCCATTTTCGAATACCTCCGCCTCAATATTCAGGCGTTGCAGTGCGGCACGCGCGCCTTCGACATTAATGTCAGAGACGGCAACCACCTGTGCACCCTGCAGCACATGGCTGCAGCGGCGAATATGTTCCTGACCAATTGCACCTGTACCGATGACGCCAAGTTTCAAAGTCATAATTACACCTGTGTAGGGTTCGTACGGAGAAGAGCAAAACGGGCCGCGGCACGGCCCTGAAATTAATATTTTCGCGCCTGATCCAGATGGCTGTTGAGCTTGTCCGCCACCGCCTGAGAACGTTCGGTCTTCGAGGCCTGCGCCACGCCGACGTGCCACCAGCTGAAATATTTGTGGATCATGGTTTTTGGCAGCACTTTGATGTCGATAAGGGTGGAAACCGTCTGGGTACGGGCATCTTCCAGCGCCGCCTTGAGCTGCTCCAGCGTGGTCACACGATAGGTTTTGCAGCCATAACCGGCGGCGATAGCGGCAAAATCGACCGGGATAAAGCCGCCGTCCAGCTTGCCGCCTTCCGCATTACGGAACCGGAACTCGGTGGTAAAGCTGTCCATGCCGTGTTCCATCTGCAGGTTATTGATGCAGCCGTTGGTCATGTTATCCAGCAGCACTACGTTGATCTTCGCCCCTTCCTGAATCGAGGTGACCAGCTCTGAATGCAGCATCATAAAGGAGCCGTCACCGACCAGCGCATAGACCTCGCGCTGCGGCTGCGCCAGCTTCACACCCAGCGCGGCATTCACTTCATAACCCATGCAGGAGTAGCCATATTCAACGTGGTAGGCGTTGTAATCTTTGGTGCGCCAGACGCGCTGCAGGTCGCCCGGCAGACTGCCCGCCGCTGCTACAACCACTGCGTCTTTCGGCAGTTGCTCATTTAAGGTGCCGAGCACGCTGCTTTGCGTCAGTAGCGACTGGGTCAGGCGGTTAAACTCAGCGAACACCGCTTCGCGGTCGAGATGATCCGCAATCTCCGGCACAAAGTCGCCATCGTGATATTCCACCTGGTAGACGCGCTGCGTCTCTTTCAGCAGCTGGCTCTGCGCCTGCTCAATCTGATTGCCCCAGTCGTTGCTGTAGTGCTGCGAGGCCAGCCCGGCGGTGAGCGCGGTCAGCCCTTCGCGGGCATCGGCCAGCAGCTGCACGCCATCGAGCTTGTAGCTGTCGAAGTTACTGACGTTGATGTTCAGGAAGCTGACATCGGGATGCTGGAAAATCCATTTCGACGCGGTGGTGAAGTCGGTGTAGCGGGTGCCGATGCCGATCACTAAATCGGCCTCTTTCGCCAGCAGGTTAGCCGCCAGACAGCCGGTCTCGCCCACGCCGCCGACATTCAGCGGATGGTCAGAGACCAGCGTGCCTTTGCCCGCCTGCGTCTCCGCAAAGGGAATCTGATAGCGCTCGGCAAACTGGCGCAGCGCCTCGCCCGCTTCGGAGTATTTCACTCCGCCGCCGCAGATAATCATCGGCTTGCGCTTACGGTTAATCAGCGTCAGGGCATCTGCCAGCTGCGCCGCCACCGGCAGGCGGCGATCCAGACGGTGCACCCGTTTCTGGAAGAAGTAGTCCGGGTAATCCCAGGCTTCGCCCTGCACATCCTGCGGCAGCGACAGCGTGACCGCGCCGGTTTCTGCCGGATCGGTCAGTACACGCATGGCGTTGATACAGGCGGACATCAGCTGTTCCGGGCGGCTGACGCGATCCCAGTATTTGCTGACGGCGCGGAAGGCATCGTTGGTGCTGATGCTGAGATCGTAGCTCTGCTCAATCTGTTGCAGCACCGGATCGGGCTGACGGGTGGCGAAGACGTCGCCTGGCAGCAGCAGCAGAGGAATGCGGTTGGCGGTCGCGGTCGCTGCGGCGGTGATCATATTGGCCGCACCAGGCCCCACAGACGAACTGCAGGCGATAATCTGGCGGCGCAGCGACTGGCGCGCAAAGCCGGTGGCAGCATGAGCCATACCCTGCTCATTACGGCCCTGGTAGACCACCAGATCGCCGCTATCCTGTTCCAGCGCCTGGCCCAGCCCCAGCACGTTGCCATGTCCGAAAATGGCGAAGATGCCTTTTACGAACTTCGTCTCAACGCCATCGACATCAATGAATTGATTATCAAGAAATTTAACCAGCGCCTGTGCCGTGGTCAGTCTGATAGTGCCCATATTCTTCCTTACATGCTGGTGGACCCCGACTTCCGCGACAGCACGCCAGGCGTTGTCATCGGCGGAAAAGGCGACCTGAATAACTGAAACGTGAGGCGATTATAAACAAATATATTTTTCATAAAACACGATTACAGAAGAAACATTTCATTTTGCGAGTGAGATCAAATTTAATGACGACAACAGGTCTGGCGGGCGATTGCAGTGGGGAAATCTGGAACGTTTAACAGAGAGTGGTGCCTGATAAAAAAATTCATTTCAATGCAGCAGCTTGCCTGACTGGCGTGCGGATTCCTGCGATCCCCTTCACAACCCTGACATACCGCACATCACGCTGGCAGAGTTTGCGCAGGCGGGCGGCAATCAGGAGTTTTACCTGGTTCACAAAATTGCGATGGATATTTCATTTCGTATTGAATATGGAATTTTTATTCCTCATACTCCCCTCATAGCCAGTCAGACACCTACAGACCCGGAAGCAGAGCGTAACTGGTGTCGGTCTTTACGCCCGCCAGCGCTGCTAATCACAGAAGGAAACCACAGGTATGAGTACACAACAGAAACCGCTTGATGTGATTTGTATCGGGCGCATCGCCGTTGATTTTTATGGCCAGCAAATCGGGGCGCGACTGGAAGATGTCACCTCCTTTGCTAAATATCTGGGCGGCTCGTCGGGCAATGTCGCCTATGGCACCGCGATTCAGGGGCTGAAATCGGCGATGCTGGCGCGGGTGGGAGATGAGCATAATGGTCGCTTTCTGCGTGAAGAGTTGCAGCGCGTAGGCTGTAACACCGATGCGCTAATCACCGATCCGCAGCGTCTGACCGGACTGGTGATCCTCGGCATCAAAGATGAAGAGACTTTTCCGCTGATTTTCTACCGCGATAACTGCGCCGATATGGGCCTGGTTCCGGACGATATCGACGAAGCCTTTATTACCTCTGCGCGCGCCGTGGCGGTTACTGGCACCCACTTATCCCATCCTCAGACCCGCGAAGCGGTGCTGAAAGCGCTGGATATCGCCCGCCGCAACGGCCTGCGCACGGCGCTGGATATCGATTATCGTCCGGTGTTGTGGGGACTGACCTCTCTGGGCGACGGTGAAACGCGTTTCATTGAGTCGTCACAGGTCACGCAGCAGTTACAGGAAGTGGTGCACTATTTCGATTTGATCGTCGGCACCGAAGAGGAGTTTCATATTGCCGGTGGCAGTACCGACACCCTGACGGCGCTGAAAAACGTGCGTCAGGCGAGTCAGGCGACGCTGGTCTGCAAACGTGGACCGCTGGGTTGCGTGGTGTTTGAAGGCGAGATCCCGGATAGCTGGGAACAGACTGAGCTGCACACGGGTGTTCGCGTCGAGGTTCTCAACGTGCTGGGCGCGGGCGATGCCTTTATGTCTGGCCTGCTGCGCGGCTGGCTGAATGATGAGGGCTGGACTCAGGCGTGCCGTTACGCCAACGCCTGTGGAGCGCTGGTGGTATCACGCCACGGTTGTGCGCCCGCCATGCCAACCAAAGCGGAGCTGGATGATTTCCTGAGTCGCGACAAAGAGGTGAAGCGTCCCGATCTCGACAGCCGTCTGAACCATCTGCACCGCGTGACTACCCGCAAGCAGCAGTGGCCGGAGCTGAATGTCTTCGCCTTTGACCACCGCAAACAACTGGCGGATATGGCGCAGGAAGCGGGCATGGACGAAAGCCGCATTCCGGAACTGAAACTGCTGCTGCTGGAAGCCGCTCAGCAGGCTGCCAGAGAAGCAGGATTAGAGAATAAAAGCGGGATTCTGGCGGATACGACCTACGGTCAGAAGGCGCTGAACGCCATCACCGGTAAGAACTGGTGGATTGGCCGCCCGATTGAGCTGCCGAGCTCGCGGCCGCTGCGCCTGGAACATGGCAACATCGGCTCGCAGCTGATCGACTGGCCTGCCGAACACGTGGTGAAATGTCTGGTCTTCTATCATCCACATGATAGTGCTGAACTGCGTAAAGAGCAGGATGAGCTGGTGCTCGACGTCTGGAACGGCTGTAACAAAAGCGGTCATGAGCTGCTGCTGGAAGTGATTCTGCCTGACAACAACCCGGATAAGAATGAAACGTATTACTTTGATATGTTGAGCCATTTCTACAGTCTGGGCATCCAGCCTGACTGGTGGAAACTGCCACCGCTGTCGGCGGAAAGCTGGCAGGCGATCAGCGGTCTGATTGAGCAGCAGGATCCCCACTGTCGCGGCATTCTGTTACTCGGTCTGGATGCGCCCGAAGAGAAGCTTAAAGCGGGCTTCGCCGCGGCGGCCAAAGCGCCCTGGGTGAAAGGTTTTGCGGTAGGCCGCACTATCTTTGGTCAGCCTTCCCGCCAGTGGTTACAGGGGGAGCTGGACGATCAGGCGCTGATTGAGACGGTTAAAGGCAACTATCTGCGACTGATTGAGTACTGGCGCGCTGCCCGCGCCTGAGTTCCTGCTCTGCCAGAGGCTGTCTCAACCAGGATAGCCTCAGACTGCTGACTCATTCAAAGCAGGGTTAATGTTGCCGCAACGAATAAGCTCAATGCGCAGGTAACACGGTCAGAGGAGGAAAGCGTCCCGCGCCAGGGACGGCGCGGGCCGAGCGGCCAGGGATGGCTTTAGCGACTTTCCGATCTGACCGTGTTACCTGAGCCTGCACAGTCTTACAGCTGGAAGGGGCACACTTTTCAACAATCTCACGCCATCACACCCGGGATGGCGTTTTTACTCGCATCCCTCTTCCCCTCACTGACTTTCCACGCCGGTTTCCACCCCATTATTGCCTGTGCAGAGGCGCGCCTCGGGTGCTGAGGCTAATCTGTGAACCATTTCATAAAGCCATGAAATAAACCGCGTCGTTGACGCAAAGAAATGAAATTTTCCATCCATCTGATACTATAGCGCTCATTATGCAGCCATTATTCTAATTATACGGGCAGAAGTGATGAACAATAATCCCACCCAACTTTCTCTCTTGCAGGACGATATTCGTCGCCGCTACGAAACGCTGAGCAAGCGTCTTAAACAGGTTGCGCGCTACATCCTTGATAACAGTAACAGTATTGCTTTCGATACCGTCGCCTCGATTGCTCAACAGGCCGATGTGCCACCGTCGACGCTGATCCGCTTTGCGAATGCTTTTGGCTTCAGCGGCTTCAACGAAATGAAACAGGTTTTTCGTCAGCATCTGATGGAGGAGACGGTCAACTATACCGAGCGCGCTCGCCTGTTTCGCCAGACCTCCACGGACGACAGCGCCAGTGCGCCTGAAAGTCCGGCGGAAATCCTCAACGTCTTTACCATGGTTAACAGCCAGGCGCTGCAGCAGCTGGCGATGCAGGTTAATCCTGAGCAGCTGAACAAAGCGGTGAAACTGCTGAATGAGGCTGAGAATATCTATGTTATCGGCCTGCGCCGCTCTTTCAGCGTCGCCTCCTACCTGGTCTACGCGCTGCGTCATCTTGAGCGCCGCGCTTTCCTGATTGATGGCCTGGGCGGGATGTTTACCGAGCAGCTCAGCCTGGTCAACCCGAAAGATGTGGTGATTGCGATCAGCTACTCGCCTTATGCACGTGAAGCGGTCGAGGTGGTTGAAATGGGTGCCAAACGCGGTGCGCATCAGATTGCCATTACCGACAGTCAGGTCAGTCCGCTGGCCGCCTTCAGCGATGTCTGCTTTGTGGTACGTGAAGCGCAGGTTGATGGCTTCCGTTCGCAGGTCGCTTCACTCTGCCTGGCACAGACGCTGGCGGTTTCGCTGGCACTGAACAACGCAAAGACCAGCTGAGTTCCACACACAAAAAAGGGCAGCGCGACAGGCTGCCCTTTTTACTGATATGAACGCGGCTTATAAACCGTGATTGCTGTTTATTTTTCTGCGATGACTTACGCTTTCCGCGGATAGCTGTCGCTGTTCACCCAGGCGTGATCTTTCTCCCAGGTAAATTTCCACAGCCGCACCGGCCCCGCCATCACGTTCAGATAGTAGTTATTGTATCCCGCCAGCGTCGCTACCGGATGATAGCCGCGCGGTACCATCACCACGTCGCGATTATAGGGTGCCATACAGACATCCAGGGAACGGTCGTCGGTGTAGACGCGCTGCATGGCAAAGCCAGGTTCCGGATCGAAACGGTGATAGTAGGTCTCTTCCAGGTAGGTTTCGTTTTCACTCTCCTCCTGGTCGTGCTTGTGGCTGGGATAAGAGCTGGTATCGCCCTCGTTGGTATAGACTTCCACCACCAGCAGGCTATCAGCCGGTTCATTGTCAGGCAGGATATTGTGAACCAGGCGCTGGTTGCGCCCTTTTCCGCGATGCTCAACGCCGACATCGGCTGGTGCAATCAGGCGCGCAGGCAGATTCCCCTGACCGGGCGCATTACAGACCGCCAGCTCAAGATCGCTGTCAGCGTAAACCTCTACTTCATCATCATGCGGCACATAAACGGAATAAGGCGGTACGCGCTCAAAAGGCGACATGCGCTGACCGATACCGGGAAAATCAGCATGGCGGGTTTTTACCGAGGCCAGCCCGGCCACCAGCACCAGACACAGCTCTTTGTCACCACTACTGAGGCGCAGGGTTTCCCCTTTCTTCAGCAAATAGGCATCAAATCCCACATAACGCCAGCCGGCGCGCTCAGGCGTCACATGCTGAATACGACCCTGCGCGTCAGGGGCTTGTGCTTTCGACAGTAAAGACATCCTGATACTCCTCTCTGTCACGATTGACGCTGCGGTGGGCTCGCGGGCGCGGTGCCAGCGAACAAAGCGACCGGCAGATTATCCTGCCGGTCGCGCACCGGGATCAGCGTTGAAATGAATCAGCCTAAGGTTGGCATACTGAATTCAGACACAGTCTGCTGACCGGATGGCCAGCGTACGGTGGCCGTTTTCATGCGGGTATAGAAACGCACGCCATCCGGCCCATGAACATTGAGCGCGCCAAACACTGAACGCTTCCAGCCGCCGAAGCTGTGGAACGCCATCGGCACCGGAACCGGCACGTTGACACCGACCATACCCGCTTCAACGTTCTGCACAAACTCACGTGCGGTGTGACCGTTGCTGGTGAAAATCGCGCTGCCGTTGCCGAATTCATGGCTGTTAACCAGTTGCAGCGCACTGTCGTAGTCCGGCGCGCGCATGATGCTCAGCACCGGCCCAAAAATCTCTTCACGCCAGATCACCATCTCAGAGGTGACATGATCAAACAGCGTGCCGCCGACGTAGTAACCTTCGGCGTGACCTGCAACCTGCACGTTACGACCATCGACCACCAGCTTCGCGCCTTCCTGCTCGCCTTTGTCGATGTAGCCCAGCACTTTCTTCTGGTGCGCCGCTGAAACGACCGGTCCCATCTCATTTTCATCAGCGCCCTGATTAATGCCAGGGCCGATGCGCAGCGCGTTCACCAGCGGAGTCAGACGGGCGATCAGCTTGTCGGCGGTATCATCGCCCACGGCGACCACAACCGGCAGCGCCATGCAGCGTTCACCAGCAGAGCCAAACGCACCGCCCATGATGGCGTTGACGGTGGCATCCAGATCGGCATCCGGCATAACGATAGCGTGGTTTTTCGCCGCGCCAAACGCCTGTACCCGCTTGCCGTGGGCGCTGGCGGTTTTATAGATATGCTCAGCCACGCCAGAAGAACCGACGAAGCTCACCGCGGCAATACGCGGATCTTTATAAAGCTGCTCAGCATCTTCATTGGAACTGTGTACGACGTTAAATACGCCATCGGGCAGGCCCGCTTCGGTCAGCAGTTCAGCCATACGCACTGCAGCAGAAGGATCCAGCGCCGGTGGCTTCAGCACAAAGGTGTTACCGCAGGCCAGGGCTATCGGGAACATCCACAGCGGTACCATCGCCGGGAAGTTAAACGGCGTAATGCCCGCCACGACGCCGACCGGTTGCATCAGCGAGTAGCTGTCAACGCCGCTGCCGACGTTCGGGGAATATTCGCCTTTGAGCAGATGGGGGATCCCGCAGGCAAACTCAATCACTTCGATGCCACGCGTCAGTTCACCCAGCGCATCAGACCAGACTTTGCCGTGCTCAGAGACAATCAGCGCCGCCAGCTCATCACGGTGCTTCTCCATCAGGGCTTTAAAGTTGAACAGAACGCGGGCGCGACGCAGCGGCGAGGTTTTCGACCAGGCAGCAAAAGCGTCATGCGCGACACCAATCGCCTGGGCCACTTCATCAGCGGTACTTTGCGTCAGTTCACGTACCACTTTGCCGGTTGCCGGATCGTAAACAGGAATGGTTTCGTTGCTGGCGCTGAAAGTGGTTTTACCGCCAATAAAGTTACCTATGATTGTCATGATGTTGCCTCTTTAGATGGTTAAGTTCCCTGCAGACGGACCATGCGACCTGCCACACTGCCTGACCAGGCAAACCTGAAAGCGTGCTATGAAGCTATTACAGTGGAACAAATTTTTCAAATGGTTCTTTTTGGAAAATTTGATTTTAGCGGCACAGATCGCATTTTTCCCGCCACTTAGTCTCTCGCGGCATTACGATGACGAGAGGCCACTAATAGCGGCCAGCCTTAGCGTAGCAGGGTAATAGCCGGGGAGTGGTTTGGGCGTTTTACTGCGAAGTCGATCCAGCCTTTATGCATCGGGCTGAAACGGAATATGAAATTAATGCGAGGCTGATCTAATAATTTGTGTTTCATTATTCACTATTAATGAAATAAATGTTCTCTTTGGTCGCATCATCCTCCTGCCCCGGAGTCAGCGCATGGCCATCGATCCAACCCGTTTCTGTATCAACCGCAAAATTGCGCCCCGGCTCTCGCTGGAGGCATTTTTTCAGCTGGTCCAGAGTCTGGGGCTGAGCAAGGTTGAACTGCGTAATGACATGCCGGGCGGCAGCGTCACTGACGATCTCAGCACCGATCAGCTGCGCGCTCTGACCGACAGGTATCATATTGATATCATCACCATTAATGCGCTCTATCCGTTTAACCGCATTGATGACGCGCTACTGGCCCGGGCCGAAGCACTGTTACAGACAGCACAACAGATTGGTGCAAAGGCGCTGGTCATGTGTCCGCTGAATGAGGGGATTGCCGTGTCACCTCAGCAGACTCAGACGGCGATGCAGCAGCTGGCCCCGCGCTTTGCCCACTATGACATTCAGGGGCTGGTGGAGCCGCTGGGTTTTCCGGTCAGCTCACTGCGTTCGGCGGTAAACGCGCAGCAATTGATCGCCGCGGCGGACGTGCCCTTTAAGTTATTGCTGGATACCTTTCACCATCATCTCTATGAGCAGGCTGAGCAGGAGTTTCCAGCAGGCATTGATGTTAACCAGATCGGTCTGGTGCACCTTTCGGGCGTGGAAGATCGTCGTCCGATCGCCGAACTGACCGATGAAGAACGCATCATGCTGAGTGATAACGATGTACTGAAGAGCGTGGTACAGGTGAAGCGGCTGGAGATGCTCGGCTATAAGGGCGTTTATGCCTTTGAACCCTTCTCCAGTCAGCTCAGCAACTGGACCCCTGCGGAGATTGAACGCCAGATCCGCAACAGTATTGAACTGCTGCAAGCCTGAATCCTGTTCTGCGCTTTGCGCGCACCATTAATCGGTTTATCTGTGTCTGAAAAGACGTTCTGGCCCGCTGCTGGGCCATTTTTTTTATCCTGAAGAATCGTCTGCTGCCGGCAACACCGCCTGACGCCGCTGCATGCGCAGCGTGCAGAAAAAAGCGACGCAGACCAGCAGCGCCGTGAGCAGGTAGACGCGTGAGACCCCCGCATAAGTCATGATGAATCCGGCAAGTGGCCCGGTTATCCCCAGCGACAGATCCATAAAGGCGGTGTAGGTCGCCAGCGCGCTGCCCTGATTCTGCTGCGGAACCACTTTTACCGCCACCACGCCCAGCGCCGGGAATACCAGCGAGAACCCGGCACCGGTCAGAAATGCGCCCGCTTTTGCCATCCAGGGATCACCCGCAGCGGCCACCAGAAACAGTCCGGTGGCTTCAACCGCCAGGCAGATGCTGGCGACCCGCAGACCGCCGTGGCGGTTAATCGCATTCGGGAACAGCAAACGCGCCCCGACAAAAGCGCCGCTGAACAGGGAGAGCGCAAAGGCGGCCCCTTCCCAGCCTTTATCCTGATAGAACAGGGTAATAAAGGTGGCGATGACACCAAAACCCGCCGAACCCATCGCCAGAATCGCACCAAAACCGGCGATTTTCCCCAGCACCGCACGAAACGGCAGGGGTCTGGCCCGGCTGGCTTTTACGGCCGGACGCGGCACCGCGCAGACGATGCCCACCACGCAGATAGCAACAATGACCAGCGAAAGCCACAGCAGGCCACCCGCCCGGAATATCACCACGCCGAGCGGTGCGCCAATCGCCATCGCGCCATAAGTGACGATACCGTTCCAGGAGATGACCCGGCCAATGTGCAGCGAACCCACCCGCGCCACACCCCACAACGAGGTGCCGGTGCCGGTAAAACTCTGGCCCACGCCCAGAATCAAGCGGCCCACGCAGAGCAGCGTCAGGCTTAACAGCGGTGATTCGATGAGCGCCGCCAGCAGAATACACAGCCCGCTGATCAGACAGCCCACCAGGCCGGTCACCACCACTTTCTTTGGCCCCCAGAGATCGGCATAGCGTCCGGCGTGTGGGCGGCTCAGCAGCGTCGCCACATATTGCAGGCTGATCACCAGGCCCGCCCAGAATGCGCTGAAGCCCAGTTGGTCATGCACCCATCCTGGCAATACCGCCAGCGGCAGACCGATAGTGAGATAGCTGGCAAAGTTGTAGGCCACGATAGAGAGGATCAGCAGAGAGATGTGCAGGTTTCCGGATGGGGTGTTCGGTTCCGCTGAAGGCTGTTCAGGCATGAGTCCTCGCGCTCGTATTTGGCTGAATGATAAGGTTTATCCTTTAACTATACCCGCTTTCGCCACTGGTGCCTCTTAATGACACGGCTATCGGGCGGCTGCCCCTGCCCGGACGTGCAGCAGAAAGCCGGGTAAAAACCGGAACAATGGGGAGTTGCTGCTCTGCCGCGATAGCTGAGTGCTGTGGCGCTGATGACATCATCCACCTGCCGCCGTGCTTTACCGTTTCTCTGATAAATCAGATTGTTAATTTTGTTTCAGCTACACTTTCAACAGCCAAATTACGTTATGAGAGAGAGAATGAGCGAGCTGCAACGGGAAAAGATCGGACAAAATATTCTGATAAAACTGGCGATGCTGGTCATTATCCTCGCCGGGGTTCGGGCAGCGTCCGATATTCTGGTTCCGCTTCTGCTGGCGGCGTTCTTTGCCATTGTGCTGAATCCGCTGGTGACGATGCTGATGCGTCGTGGCTTCCGCCGTGGGCTGGCGATTGGGCTGGTGATCACGGTGATTTTCTGCGCTCTCGTGCTACTGGGTGCCATTATTGCCAGCTCCATGAGCGAGTTTTCCGATCTCTATCCGCAACTGCGCGCCACCATGGAGCAGAAAATGACGGTGCTGCAACATCTGGCGGCGGGCTTTCATCTTAATATTTCAACCGATGCGCTGGTACAGCGTTTCGATCCTAATACCATGATGAATCTGGCTACCGTGGCGCTGAGCGGCTTTTCCGGCGCGATGACCAATACCGTGCTGCTGGTGCTGACCGTGGTGTTTATGCTGTTTGAGGTCCATCACCTGCCCTATAAAATGCGCAACGCGCTGGTGAATCCGAAGATTCGCATCGCCGGATTGCATAAAGCGCTGAAAGGCGTCACGCACTATCTGGCGCTGAAAACCCTGGTGAGTCTGATAACCGGCATCGCAGTCTGGCTGAGTCTCTACCTGCTGGATGTGAAGTTTGCGCTGCTATGGGGTGTCGTGGCGTTTATCCTCAACTTTATTCCCAATATCGGCCCGATTATCGCCGGCATCCCGCCCTTCCTGCAGGCGTTGTTACTGAACAGCCTGTTTGATGCCGCGATGGTGGCGGCGCTGTTTACCGCAATTCATATGGTGTTTGGCAATATGCTGGAACCGCGCCTGATGGGGCGCGGTCTTGGCTTATCGACACTGGTAGTGTTTCTGTCGCTGGTGTTCTGGGGCTGGCTGCTCGGTCCGGTCGGCATGCTGCTCTCGGTGCCGCTCACCAGCATTACTAAAATTCTGATGGAAACCACGCCAGGCGGCAGCCGTCTGGCTATTATGCTGGGCACCGGACGACCCAAGCGGGCGCGGGCATTAACCAAGTAGCCGCTGCTGCACGTGCTGGAGATGGCTCTCCATCGCCTGACGGGCTGCTGCTTCATCGCCCGCCACAATCGCATTGGCGATCTGCTGATGGTCAGCGTTCATCTCCTGCGCGAAGCTGTTATCGGCATAATGGCGCTCCAGTCGCTGCACATGCGGGCTGTGGCGCCGGTTCCATAACTGCTCCAGCAGGTCGCGTAATACATCATTGCCGCTCATCTCACTGATCAGCAGATGGAAGCGCTTGTCCTGCTCCAGAAAGGCCGCGTCGTTTTCATTGTACTGCTGCAGTTCAGCGGTCAGCGCCAGCAATGCTGCCCGCTGAACGGTGGTGCCGTTACGTGCGGCAAATCCTGCCAGCATCCCTTCAAAGGCTTCACGTGCCTGCAACAGATCCTGCAGACTGCAGGTTTCGCTCTCCTGCGGAACCGCGGCTTGCGGCAGCGGCTGGGCGACGTAAACGCCGTTGCCAGTGCGGATATCGACCCAGCCGGTCATCTCCAGCGCAATCAATGCTTCACGCACTGATGAACGACTGACACCCAGCTGTTTTGCCAGCTCACGCTCCGGTGGCAGTAAACCACCTGCCACAAAGTCACCGCGCGTGATACCGGCCATGATGACGTTGGCGATCTGACGGTACAGGCGCTCGGTTTTTATTACTGGCAGCGTCATCACCCTCTCCTCTGATTGCACGTAAAAGCGATCTCTTCACCGATGCAGTTTGTCATGCTGCGATCCGGATCACGGCCCTGTTTTGTCCACTATCATACTCTTGGTCCAGCGGCCTGACCACTGGGCCACATCACAGTTGAGGAGTAAAAATGGAACATACATGGCGATGGTACGGCCCCAACGACCCGGTCTCACTGGATGATGCGCGTCAGGCGGGCGCGACCGGCATTGTGACGGCGCTGCACCATATCCCTAACGGCGAGGTGTGGCCGGTTGAGGAGATTAAAGCGCGTCAGGCACTGCTGGCGGAAAAAGGTCTGGTCTGGTCGGTGGTGGAGAGCATCCCGGTCCATGAGGCGATTAAAACCCAGCGTGGTGACTACCTTCGCTATATCGCCAATTATCAGCAGTCGATACGCAATCTGGCCGCCTGCGGTATTGATACCGTCTGCTACAACTTCATGCCGGTGCTGGACTGGACCCGAACCGACCTCGCCTGGACGCTGCCGGATGGCGCAAAAGCGCTGCGCTTCGACGCCGACGCTTTCGCGGCCTTCGAGCTTTATCTGTTGCAGCGTCCAGGGGCGGAGCAGGATTACAGCGCTGCCGAGCAGCAGGCCGCCGCTCAGCGCTTTGCCGCCATGAGCGCAGAAGAGAAAAGCACCCTGGTGCGCAATATTATCGCCGGTCTGCCAGGCGCCGAAGAGGGTTACACCCTGGAGCAGTTTCAGGCGCAGCTGACGCAGTATGACGGCATCGACAAAGCGAAACTGCGCGAGCATATGGCGACCTTCCTGCGCGCCATCGTGCCGGTTGCGGAGGAAACGGGCGTTAAACTGGCGGTGCATCCGGATGACCCACCACGTCCTATTCTGGGCCTGCCACGCATTATTTCTACGCAGGAAGATATGCAGTGGCTGAAAGAAACCGTGGACAGCCTGCACAACGGTTTCTGTTTCTGTACCGGCTCCTATGGCGTGCGTGCTGACAACGCGCTGGTTGAGATGGCGGAAACCTATGCCGACCGCATTAACTTTATCCATCTGCGCGCCACGAAACGCGAGGCAAACCCGGCCAGCTTCCATGAAGCGGCGCATCTGGCGGGCGACGTCGATATGGTCGGCGTGATCAAGGTTATTCTGGCGGAAGAGCAGCGCCGCCGTCGGGCGGGCAACCTGCGGGCGATTCCCATGCGTCCCGATCACGGCCATCAGATGCTGGACGACCTGCATAAGCGCACCAATCCCGGTTATTCCGCCATTGGCCGCCTGAAAGGCCTTGCCGAACTGCGCGGCGTTGAAGTAGCGCTGAAACAGATCTATTTTGCCGATTAAATAAAACGTCCTGCCCTGCGCCCGCCCTGTGACGGGCCAGGGTCTCTCCTGGCCACTGCGGCGGATCGGCCTTTTGCAATGCCTGCCTCCCGTTTTCATTTGATTTTTTCCTGCATAGCAACGAAAACCAAACAACCTGTCAAAAAATGCAATGTCTGGTCGATAATTGACCTTAGTCAGTTCTCCTGATCGCAAAAACGCTAATCTGCACCGCCCGGAGAGATGCTATGCTGCGCCATTGATCAGCACCTCCGCATAACACCAATAATACTCAGAGGATTCAGCGGTGCCGCTACTGAAACGAAAACGCGACTACGCCAGGCTGGTGATTATTATTTCCGGCGTGCTGCCTCTGATTATTGGCATTTTTTTCACCGCCCTGGATGCGCGCCACACCGTGCATCAGCAGCAGGTCACCGCGGCGAATACGCTGTTATCTCAGGCTGAGAGAATGAGCGACAGCGCCTGGGATATGATTACCGTGCTGCGCCAGTTTCATCATCAGCCCTGCAGCCAGATTGAAAACCAGTTGCAGCGCATTGGCTCGCTAAACCCCTATTTTCGCGCGATCGGTAAAATGGAGCAGGATCACATCGCCTGCTCGTCGGTGTATGGTTCACGCCCAGGCCTGCTGAAAGAGATGATCATGCGCGACGCGCCGGTTGCCGGAAAAGCCTGGTGGAGTCTGTCCATTGCCGGGACATCGGGCGTACCGAATCGTCCGGCCGTGATTTTTATGCGCGATCTGCCCGATGGCGAGGGATTCTGGGCAGTGATTGATGGCCAGTATCTGATCGATTTTATGCGCGCGATCAGCAGCAGCCATCTCTATCATTTCAGCATGACGTTCAGCGGCGGCGCGCCGATCTCGTTTGGCGATCCACACATCGCCGCGTCCAGCTGGTTTGAACCCATGATTTATCAGGCCCTCTCCCACCGCTATCCGCTCTCTGTCACCCTCATTGCCTCACCCTCTGAACTGATCTCGGCCTGGCGTCAGGTGATGTTTATCATCATGCCGATGGCCGCTATCTTCTCTATTCTGCTGATGATGCTGATGGCGAACTGGCTGAAACGGCGTATTTCATGGCGCGATGAGATTCGCCGGGCCATCACCAGCGGCCAGTTCAGAGCGCACTATCAGCCGGTCTATGACAACCGGCTGCAACGCTGCAGCGGCGCTGAAGCTCTGCTGCGCTGGACAACGCCCGACGGTAAAGGCGTGCGGCCAGATATTTTTATCGGCGCAGCAGAAGCGGAAGGCATGATTGTGCCGCTGACCCGTCATCTGCTCGATTTAATTGCAGAGGATGTGCAGGCGTGGCAGGTTGAGCCCCATTTCCACCTGGCCATTAACGTGGCGGCGGATCATCTGCAGCATCCTGACTTTGTCGACGATATGCTGCAGTTTGCCGAACGGATCAAAGATAAGCAGTTCCTGATTACCCTGGAGCTGACCGAACGCAGCCTGATCAAAGATGGCGCTGAGGTGGCTCGCAAGCTGGAGCAGTTACGTGGTTGCGGCATGAAGGTCGCGATTGATGATTTTGGGACCGGACACTGTTCGCTGAGCTATTTACAGACCTTCACGATAGATTATCTGAAAATCGATCGCGGCTTTATCAACGCGATTGAATCCCTGGAAGGCAGAACGCCGGTGCTGGACGCCATTATCCAGCTCAGCCATGAGCTTGAGCTGGAAGTGCTGGGAGAAGGCGTTGAGACCGCGTTACAGTTCAGCTATCTGCAACGGCGCGGCGTGGTCTTTATCCAGGGCTATTATTATGCCCGCCCGATGGACAACACGGCGCTGGTTGCCTGGCTGACCGATCGGGGCGAACAGCCGATTGAACGGGAGCTGGCTCTTCAGACCCGGCAGGAACCCGACGTCTGAACCAGAGCAGATTGCAGCTGAACCGCCAGTCGAGCCACACTCACTCATCTTTCTGCTCTCCGCCCTGTGATGCAAAGCGGATAACCGCTTCCGGTGCCAGCATGCCTCGTAACTTCCCCCTCTTTGACCCTGTTTTGCTGAAAAAAACGGCGGTCGTCACGCTCAGTGATAATTTTTTTGCGGTTGCAAACAGCTCTATTTGTTGTAAAAACAGGCCGGATGTAGCCCAAACATGACAGATATCACACAAAAACGGTATACTCTGTCGCTGTTCGCAATAATCACAACAGTAATTATTGTGTCTGCCGGCGCATAAACAGTGCTTATTTACGGCTATGCTTAAATTTCTCAACGCAGCGGTCTGAACGACTCACACCCGGCTCGCGCCGTTGAGGACTTTCGTGTTCCAATACAGGGTAATTCTATGAAATTGCGTAGGAAGCGTGTAAAACCAATTGGGATCGATGATGTGACTATCATCGATGATACCCGTTTACGTAAAGCCATCACCGCGGCCTCTCTGGGCAACGCGATGGAGTGGTTCGACTTCGGTGTTTACGGCTTTGTGGCCTATGCGCTGGGTAAGGTCTTTTTCCCGGACGTTTCACCGGGCGTTCAGATGATAGCGGCGCTCGCCACTTTCTCTGTTCCTTTCCTGATTCGCCCGCTGGGTGGACTGTTCTTCGGTATGCTGGGCGACAAATATGGTCGTCAGAAAATCCTCTCCATCACCATCATCATCATGTCGGTCAGTACCTTCTGTATCGGCCTGATACCGTCCTACGCCTCCATCGGCATCTGGGCACCTATTCTGCTGCTGTTAGCGAAGATGGCTCAGGGCTTCTCGGTGGGCGGTGAATATACCGGTGCCTCAATCTTTGTGGCCGAATATTCGCCTGACCGTAAACGTGGCTTTATGGGAAGCTGGCTCGACTTTGGTTCGATTGCGGGCTTCGTGCTCGGTGCGGGCCTGGTGGTGCTGATTTCCTCCATTATCGGAGAAGAGAGTTTCCTTGAGTGGGGCTGGCGTCTGCCGTTCTTCGTCGCGCTGCCGCTGGGAATTATCGGTCTTTACCTGCGTCATGCGCTGGAAGAGACCCCGGCATTCCAGCAGCACGTGGACAAACTGGAACAGGGCGACCGCGAAGGCCTGCAGGATGGTCCACAGGTATCGTTTAAAGAGATTGCGACCAAACACTGGCGCAGCCTGCTCTCCTGTGTCGGCCTGGTTATCGCCACTAACGTCACCTACTACATGTTGCTGACGTACATGCCGAGCTACCTGTCACATAACCTGCACTACAGCGAAGACCACGGTGTGATGATTATCATCGCCATCATGATCGGTATGCTGTTTGTCCAGCCTATGATCGGCATGATGAGTGACCGTTTCGGCCGTCGTCCGTTTGTCATCATCGGCAGTATCGCCCTGATGATCTTCGCGATTCCTGCCTTTATGATGATCAACAGTGGCGTACTGGGACTGATTTTTGGTGGTCTGCTGCTGCTGGCGGTAATCCTCAACGCCTTTACTGGCGTGATGGCCTCTTCACTGCCTGCGATGTTCCCAACGCACATCCGCTACAGTGCGCTGGCGAGTGCGTTTAACATCTCGGTACTGGTTGCCGGTCTGACGCCAACGCTGGCCGCCTGGCTGGTAGAAACGACCAATAACCTCTACATGCCAGCCTACTATCTGATGGTGGTGGCAGTGATTGGTCTGATTACCGGTCTGTACATGAAAGAAACTGCCAATAAGCCCCTGAAAGGCGCGACACCGGCGGCTTCTGATATGGAAGAAGCGCGCGAAATCCTGCAGGAACATCACGATAACATCGAGCACAAAATCGAAGATATCGACGAAGAGATCTCCCGTCTGGAAGCGAAACGTAAAAACCTGGTGCAGCAGCATCCGGATATCAACGAGTAACCGTTCTGCTCTCCCGCCGCCCGGCGGGAGAGTTCTTTTCCCCCTCTCCTGACCGCACACAAACCTTCATCCCTCGCGGGCAAAGGGAGTAAACTGTTGTCACTTTTTTCACCTGCGTAAGAATGAAAATGTCTGATTATTCCCTTATCCAGCGCCCAAGAAGATTGCGCGCCAGCGCCTCAATGCGTGAAATGTTCCAGGAGTCCTCACTGAGCCTGAACGATCTGGCTCTGCCCATCTTTGTTGAAGAAGAAGTCGACGATTACAAAGCGATTCAGGCGATGCCTGGCGTGATGCGTATTCCGGAAAAACGTCTCGCCTATGAAATTGAGCGCATCGCCAAAGCGGGTATCCGCTCGGTGATGACCTTCGGTATTTCGCACCACACCGATGCCACCGGCAGCGATGCCTGGAACGAGAACGGTCTGGTGGCACGTATGTCCCGCATCTGCAAAGATACCGTGCCAGAAATGATCGTGATGTCTGACACCTGCTTCTGTGAATACACCAGCCACGGCCACTGTGGCGTGTTGTGTGATCACGGCGTCGATAACGATGCTACCCTGGAAAACCTGGGTAAGCAGGCCGTCGTTGCCGCAGCAGCCGGTGCGGATTTCATCGCCCCGTCAGCGGCGATGGATGGTCAGGTTGAGGCGATTCGCCGGGCACTGGACGCCGCGGGCTTCACTCAGACCGCCATCATGTCTTACTCCACCAAATTCGCCTCCTCGTTTTACGGCCCGTTCCGTGAAGCGGCCGGAACGGCGCTAAAAGGCGACCGTAAAACCTACCAGATGAATCCGATGAACCGCCGTGAAGCGATCCGTGAATCGCTGCTCGACGCGGCGCAGGGCGCGGATTCACTGATGGTGAAACCGGCAGGTGCTTATCTGGATATCCTGCGCGATATCCGTGAACGTACCGAATTGCCGCTGGCGGCTTATCAGGTGAGTGGTGAATACGCGATGATCAAGTTTGCCGCTCAGGCTGGTGCCATTGATGAACGCAATGTGGTGCTGGAAAGCCTGGGTGCGATTAAACGTGCCGGTGCAGACCTGATTTTCAGCTATTTCGCCCTTGATCTCGCCGAACAAAAAGTGCTCTGATCCCCTCCTTATAAAGAGCGTGATGGCTATGTCACGCTCTTCTTCTTCGCCGTAAGGCAAACACCAGAACCTGGCTTGAGCTAAAAAAATAAAGGGCTCTGTGATGAAAGCACCTGAAATCGCTGCCGACGAGGCACAACGTTTATCGCAGTTGCGTGCGCTGAACATAATGAACACACCAGCGGAAGAACGATTTGATCGTTTAACCCGTCTGGCGCGCCGCCTGTATGACGTTCCTATCGCGTTAGTCAGCCTGCTGGAAGCTGATCATCAGTGGTTTAAATCCGCTCAGGGCTATGAACCCGCAGGATCGCCCCGCGACATCTCCTTTTGCGGTCATGCCATCCTGCAGGATGAGATCATGATCGTTGAAGATGCCGCAGAAGATGAACGTTTTTATGATAATCCGCTGGTTACCGGCGAACCGCATATCCGCTTTTATGCCGGCTGTCCGCTGCGGGCACCGGGCGGCGCTAAAATGGGTACCCTCTGTATCATTGGTCGTGAACCGCGTCAGTTTAATGAAGAGGATCAGGCCACGATGCGCGACCTGGCCGCCATGGCCGAAGCGGAACTGGTCGCCTTTCAGACTGCCACCTGTGATGAACTGACGCAGATCACCAATCGTCGCGGCTTTATGACGCTGGGACAGATGGTGCTGAACGAGTGCCGGCTGAAAAACCGGCCCGCCTGCCTGACCTTTCTCGATCTCGACAAATTTAAGCAGATTAATGACACGCTGGGCCACCGCGAAGGCGACCGCGCGCTGATGGACTTTGCCGATGCGATGAAAGTGGTGTTCAAGCATTCGGATCTGTTTGCCCGTCTGGGCGGCGATGAGTTTGTGGTGCTGTTTAATGGTCTGCAGCAGCAGCAGAGCGAAGCGCTGCTCCTGCAGTTTGACCGTTATCTGCAACAGCAATCAGTCAGTCTGAACCGCCGTTACCGCCTGCAATTCTCGTCCGGCGTCGTGGAGTTTGACGCGGCGCATCCGCAATCGCTGGAGCAGTTGCTGCACGACAGCGATGAGCAGATGTACCTCAGTAAAAAGCAGAAACGCGTGGCGATCTAAGGTCAGGCGCCGCAGCGCCTGACGGTTCAGGGACGCGCCAGATCGTCGAGCAGCGTCTGGTTAAATTTTGCCGGTTCTTCCATTTGCGGCGCGTGTCCCATACCGGGGAATTCGATTAAGCGCGCCCCCGGAATGCGTTTTGCGACCTCTTTCCCCAGTACCGCGTAATCACCCAGCCGGGCTTTCACCTCTGCCGGAGCGATATCACTGCCGATGGCAGTCGTGTCTGAGGTGCCGATCATCAGCGTGGTGGGCACTTTCAGATCGCCGAATTCATAAAATACGGGCTGAGTGAAGATCATGTCGTAGATTAAGGCGGAGTTCCACGCCACCTTCTGGTGCCCTGGCCCACTGTTGAGTCCGGCCAGCATATCAACCCACTTGTCATATTCGGGTTTCCAGCGACCGACATAGTAGGTCTGCTGCTCATACTTCTTAATGCCCTCTGCGCTGAGTTTGAGTTCGCGCTGATACCACTGATCCACGGATCGCCACGGTGCGCCTTTGGCTTTCCAGTCCTCCAGCCCGATCGGGTTAACCAGCACCAGCTTCTGTGTCTGTTCCGGGTACATCAGCGCATAACGTGTTGCCAGCATCCCGCCAGTGGAGTGACCCATAATCACCGCCTTCTTCACACCCAGTCGGGTGAGCAGCTGATGGGTGTTATCTGCCAGCTGCTGAAAACTATACTGGTAACTGGCTGGCTTAGTGGAGCTGCAGAAGCCAATCTGGTCGGGCGCGATAACGCGATATCCCTGCTGACTGAGTGCGCGAATGGTCTCTTCCCAGGTCGCGCCACAGAAGTTTTTACCGTGCATCAGCACCACGGTTTCGCCGTTGGCCCGTTGCGCCGGTTTCACATCCATATAGCCCATACTCAGCGTCTGCTGCTGGGATTGAAAATCAAAATGCTGCAACGGATAGGGGTATTGAAATCCTTCCAGCTGTTCGCCATACACACCAGCGGCACTGGCAGGTGCATGAGCAAATAACGCCAGCGAGGTGAGCAAGGCGGCAAGCGGTTTTTTCAGCGCGTATGTCGGGCTCATCCGGGGGGTTCTCCAGGTTAAAGGTGAGCCGTAAGCCTGGCATGTCGCAGCCAAAAATCTATTGATGTGCCGTGCTATAGCCGTGATTACAGAGACTCCGGCAAGGTAAACCGTGAGCCTGGCTGCGGACTCACGCCTCGTTTTGATTATTGTCCCGCGGAATCACTTATTCATTCACCTACAATTACCAACAGATTAATCACAATTCATCTTTTTTATTAATAACACCCCTTCAAATGAATATCTTCAGAGATAACGATTAAAATCCTGAAAAATCTTTACGCAAAGAATAAGCACATTAAGATAAATATTTTAGAATCTTCTTAAATCAAACAGGGGGTTCTATGAACGAAAATAAATATAACGAAAGCGTGATCGTCTCTATCACGGAGTGGATTAATAATAATCTGGACCAGCGTTTAAGCGTGGATGATATTGCAGAAAAGGCGGGTTACTCTAAGTGGTATTTACAGAAACTTTTTGCCCGTTATCACAATGAAACCCTGGCGCGATATATTCGTAAGAAAAAGCTTAACGCCAGTGTTCATGATTTAAAAAACAGCCGCACGCCCATCATCAGCCTGGCGCTGAAATACCATTTTGAAAGCCAGCAATCTTTTACCCGATCTTTTAAGCAGATTATGGGTTGCACGCCGAGCGTCTGCCGTAAACGTCTGATGAAGGACGAGGCAAAGCAGCAGCTGGCCGACGTTGATGATCCCTGTGCGCTGTGCAGTTACGGTCGGGCGGAAAGCTTAAAGCAGAGCTGTGGCGTAACAGTCCGGCCTGTTACGCGCTCAGCGCGCGGATATGCGCCATCAGACGCTTTCCGCGAAATAGGTTAATCAGGATTCATCCGGCTGATAATATTGCACACCAATCTGAATACGCTCACGTCCCTGGGTGACGCGATGACGATTGGTGTCGCGCAGTGAATAGACACAGCCACAATATTCCTGCTGATAGAAACTCTCGCGCTTGCTGATTTCAATCATGCGCGATGACCCACCACCTTTACGCCAGTTAAAATCCCAGTACATCAGATCCGGATACGCCGCCGCTGCGCGGACTCCGCAGCTGTTAATCTGCTTCATATCTTTCCAGCGCGAAATACCCAGGCAACTGGTCATCACCGGAAAGCCGTTCTCATGGGCATAGAGTGCCGTACGTTCAAAGCGCATATCAAAGCACATGGTGCAGCGTTCACCCCGTTCCGGTGACCACTCCAGGCCGCGCGCCCGCTCAAACCAGTTATCCCGGTCATAGTCCGCATCAATAAACGGCACACCAAATTTTTCGGCAAAGCGAATATTCTCCTCTTTACGCAGCTCATACTCTTTGAGCGGATGAATATTCGGGTTGTAGAAATAGATCGTGTATTCAATGCCGGATGCCAGCATCGCTTCCATCACCTCACCCGAGCAGGGTGCGCAACAGGAGTGCAGCAGGACTTTTTTATGACCGCCCGGCAGAGGCAGCGGCTGACGCTGGAAAGGTTCAGACATAAGCACCTTCAATCAATAGCAGTAAAGCGGCAGTGTAATGCCGCAGGCGGGCAGTTGCAAAACCTGACCTGACGCGCCCTGTTTTGCGTAATCGTGCCCCGGCCGCAGTTTCCCTCTCCTGAACCAACCCGCTGATCTCTGATGCTTTCTTATCGCAGCAATGCTGTGTGGCACCGGTGATAGCCGGAAGTGTGATCGCCCCCACACTGGCATCGACTATGTTTACATAACATTAACAATATTGACACAGAACCCCCGCAAGGAGACTCGCATGGTCGCGGCAAAAAAATCGGGAAATCAACAGAACCGCTTTACCTGGTTCGTCTGTTTTATGGCTGCGCTGTCCGGCCTGCTGTTTGGTCTGGATATCGGCGTCATTGCAGGTGCCTTGCCGTTTCTGGCGAAGGATTTGCAGATCACTAACCATCAGCAGGAGTGGGTAGTGAGTTCGATGATGTTTGGCGCGGCGCTGGGCGCACTGGCGGCGGGCTGGATGTCATCAAAGCTGGGACGCAAGAAAAGTATGCTGGCGGGCGCGACGCTGTTTGTCATTGGCTCGCTGTGGTCAGCCTTCTCACCGGATGTGGAGTCGCTGGTCTGTGCCCGCGTGATGCTGGGTCTGGCGGTTGGGATCGCCTCTTACACCGCGCCACTCTATCTGGCGGAGATTGCGCCTGAACGTATTCGTGGCTCAATGATTTCGATGTACCAGCTGATGCTGACCACCGGCATTGTCGTGGCCTATCTCTCCGACACCGCGTTCAGCTACAGCGGTAACTGGCGCGGGATGCTCGGCGTGATCGCCATTCCGGCGGTGATCCTGTTTATCGGCGTGCTGTTTCTGCCCAACAGTCCGCGCTGGCTGGCGGCGCACGGACGCTTTAACGAGGCGCAGCGGGTGCTGGATCGGCTGCGTAACAGCAGCGAACAGGCCCGGGAGGAGCTGGAAGAGATCCGGGAAAGCCTGCAGGTGAAGCAGCGCGGCTGGTCGCTGTTCCGTTCTAATGGCAATTTCCGCCGCGCGGTGTGGCTGGGTATGCTGCTACAGGTTATGCAGCAGTTTACCGGCATGAATGTGGTGATGTATTACGCGCCTAAAATCTTCAACATCGCCGGCTTCTCCAGCACCAGTGAGCAGATGTGGGGCACGGTGATTGTCGGGCTGGTCAATATGCTGGCCACGCTGATTGCGATCTTCTTTGTCGATCGCTGGGGTCGCAAGCCGATGCTCACCACCAGTTTTCTGGTGATGGCGGTTGGCATGGGCGTGCTGGGAACGCTGTTGCACATCGGCGTTGAGACAGATTTCCGCAAATACTTTGCTGTCGCGATGCTGCTGATGTTTATCGTCGGCTTTGCGATGGCGGCCGGGCCGGTGATCTGGCTGCTCTGTTCAGAGATTCAGCCGCTGAAAGGGCGTGATTTCGGCATTACCGCCTCCACCACCACTAACTGGGTCGGCAATATGATTGTTGGCGCCACCTTCCTGACCATGCTGGATCAACTGGGTAATGCCAACACCTTCTGGTTCTACGGCGCGCTCAACCTGGTGTTTATCGTGCTGACGCTGATGCTGGTACCGGAGACCAAACATGTGACGCTGGAGCACATTGAACGCAATCTGATGAAGGGTAAAGCGCTGCGTGACATCGGGGCGTAACCGCCCCGCTTCAGCCTACCACTGCAGTTGCTGGCCGGCGTAATCGACATAGTGATGACCACCGCGACCGCGCCACTGGATCAGCTGCTGGACGATACCGGCGGCACTCTCTTCTGCCGTCAGGGGCGCACTCTCGCCGCCCATATCCGTTTTCACCCAGCCGGGATGCAGCGTCAGCAGCGTCCCGCTCTGCGCTTCCACTGCCGGAGTCAGCGTGCGGCTCAGCATATTCAGTGCGGCTTTGCTTGCCGAGTAAATCGGCATCTGCGCCTCCGGATTTTCATTCAGGCTGCCGAGCTGAGATGAGGTCAGCGCCAGCACGCCTTCCTGTTTCAGCAGCGGCAACAGGATCTCTGCGCTGCGAACCGGGGCTATCGCATTGGTCAGGAACAGTTGCGCCAGCACCTGATCGTCACTCTGCGACACTTTCTGGTGCGCAGGCCCGGAAATCCCGGCGTTAATCAGAATCGCATCGAACGACTTGCCACTAAGCTGACTGGCAAACTGTTGAACCGCTGATGAGTGAGTCATATCCAGCGAATGCCAGTGAATGTCTGGCCGGTTACCCTGCTCCGGGATGCCACTACGATGCGTGGCCGTAACCTGCCAGCCCTCATCGGCAAAGGCCTGTGCCACCGCGAGACCGATACCGCGTGAAGCACCAATAATCAGAACCTCTTTTTGCTGAGCCATATTCATTCCTCGTTGATTGTCTCGTCACAAGCTTAACGGTAAATCTGCCCAGGCAGCGGCCAGTTGTGCTTTTTAGCCAGACGACCGCACTGCAGGTAAAACCCCACGGCGTAGCGCTGTTGATGGTTTTCCATCATTAAATCGCTTTATCTTTTACTTTTAACCGGTTAGAAGAGATAAACAGTCTGGCAGGCAGCAGTCAATTTGCCATTTTCGCATGGAGTCTGAATGAAAAAGCTCACCTTAGAGGTGGTGGCAAAAATGGCAGGCGTCGGGATTGCGACGGTCGATCGGGTGCTGAATGAGCGCGGCGGTGTCTCCCTGGAGACCAGCCGCAAAGTCCTGAAAGCCGCGCGCGAAGTGGGGCTGAAGCGTCTGCTGCCAGAGGAGTACCAGCATCCGTGGCAGATTGAGGTGTTCCTCAGCAATAACGGCTCATCCTTTTTTCAGCAGCTCACCACCCATTTCAGCGAGGTCGCCAGTCAGCTTGGCTATCGCCGCCTGAAACTGCACAAAACCCTGGTGGCCGAAGCGCAGCCTGAGCAGCTGGCGCAAAGCATTATCGCCCGCAGCAGCACCCGCGACGGCATTATTGTTTTTGCGCATGACTCGCCGCCCATCTATCGGGCACTGGCGCTATGCCGCAGCCGCAATGTGCCGGTGATCACCATCGTCACCGATCTGCCCGATGCCGACCGCTTGTGTCATGTTGGTATCGACCAGTATCAGGCGGGACGCACAGCCGGACTGCTGATGAGTAAGACAGTGAACCAGCCCGGCGACATTCTGATGGTCAGTGGCCGTTTTGATTACCGCGCCCATCGTCAGCGCATCGCGGGATTTCGTGAGGCCATGGAACAGCGCGCGCCGCAGCGTCATCTGCGTGAAGTGCTGTCGGGTCAGGATCAGCGGGAAACCATCCGCAGTGAACTGGCTCGCCATCTGCGTCCGTCGCAGGCGATTGCAGGGGTCTATAACACCGGCATGGGGAATAGTGATGTCAGCGACACCCTGCGCGCCCACCAGCTGCTGGGTAAATGCACCTACATCACCCATGAGCTTTATGATGTCACCCGCCAGCTACTGCTGAACGATGAAGTGGCCTTTACCCTGGATCAGCATGCTCAGCAGCATGCCCGTTTAGCGATTGATCTGATGCTGAGTCATCTCGAAACCGGCTATCAGCCGGATGTCTATCAGGCGGGCAAAGTGGCCTTTCGGCTGTTTACGGCGGAAAATATGGTGTGAGGTGGAATCTGTTTCCCCTGATGAAGCGCTGTCATTAAGGGAAACAGATCGGGCTCGATTAACCCGCGGCATCCCGGCTTTTATCGTCCGGGCTGTCCGCATCGTCATTACCCTGGCTCTTCTCCACTTCCTGCGGATGTCCCATCGAAAGCGCAGCCGCACTGGCCGGGTCGAACAGCGACAGACTCTCAATCTGGTCAACCATGATCACTTTACGGAACGACATCGCATCTTTGGGTTTCGAGTCGAGCGTGATGTCGTGCTCGGCGTACCACTTGCTGTAGTTATGTTCCACCGCCAACTTCAGCGTCTTGCTGTCGCGATATCCGCTCAGCATCGGGATCAGCACGATATTTTTGGTGCTCTCATATTCAAAAGTCGAAGCATGAATCATGCCGATGTAAATGCGGCGCGACTTCATTGTAATCCACGCCAGTTCGCCCTCTTCCATGCACTGAAATAACAGTTGCTCCACACCATTAGAGCGTGACAGCTGCTGATAGAGGTCTTTACGACCGGAGACGTTCAGTCGTGCACTGCCTGCCCAGTTTGAGCGGTAAAGGCAGAGAAGAATGGCAAAGGTGAGCATGATCACCACGGGAGCCTGGATGCCCAGGAAACTCCAGTTCATAAACTCCACCTGCCACTTCAGGTGGACGCCGGGGATCATCTGGACGGCGTTGGCGATGCCGGAGATACAGAGCAGCACCAGCCAGATGATACCGGTCGCAAACACACCCTGCAGGACGAAAATACAACCGTAAAGCGCGACCAGGAAATAGACATCCCAGCCCGACGAACGACGGATTTTAAAGCGGCTGTTCAAATCACGGCTGGTGTACCAGTAACCACTGACCATCAACACCATAAATATTGCGGTACCCACCTCACACTCCCTTTAACGTATTCACGTGGCGGGCAAAATCTTCATGGACTTCCTCGCTCAGCGTGTTGACCGAGATATTGCCGTTTTCATCAATAATGATGCGCTCACCTTCAGCGATCGAGTCGTTGATATCCTGACGGGTCATGATCTGCAGAAACTTATCCGGACTGGCAAAGACCGACTTAACAAATTTAAACATAGCGATCCACTTGTTGGCCTTAAAATTGAAGTATGTGACCGAATCCACACTCTCGCCTGTTTAATTTCGGGTGAAATTTCTTAAAATCAATTAATTAGCGAAGCGGTAGTCACCTTGCCCATGCCGTTTTCCGCTGAAATCTTCAACGTAACCAGCAGCATGGCGTAGCAGCATCGTATTTTTACCGTGCAGGTCTGCAACGACGTCACATCGCCTCTCTGCCAGGAAGCGCTAAGCTCATTGGTTAGCCGCTTTCTGTCACCCTGTCTGAAACGCATCGAGGAATGTTTGCATGAAACTACGAACACTGGGCCGTACCGGTCAGCGCGTCTCCGAAATTGGCTTTGGCGCATGGGCCATTGGCGGAACCTGGGGGGAAGTGAGCATGGAGGATGCCAAAGCCGCGCTGAATGCTGCGCTGGATGCGGGCATTACCTTTATTGATACCGCCGATGTCTATGGCGATGGCCGTTCCGAAAAAATCATCGCAGAGGTGCTGAATCAGCGCGGCGGTGAACGTCCGTTTGTCGCCACCAAGCTGGGGCGTCGCCTCTCGCCACATGTGGCTGAAGGTTACAATGCTGAAAACCTCAACGCCTTTATTGACCGTTCACGCGAGAACCTGCAAACCGACACGCTGGATTTAGTGCAGCTGCATTGCCCGCCGACCGAGGTCTACTACAACCCGGACGTCTTTGCGGTGATGGATGAGATGGTCGCTGCCGGAAAAATCCGTCACTACGGTGTCTCCGTTGAGAAAGTTGAAGAAGGTCTGAAGGCGCTGGAGTTTCCAAACGTCTCGTCAATTCAGCTGATCTACAACATTTTCCGCCAGCGTCCGGCTGAACTGCTGCTGCGTGAAGCGAAACGCCGTGATGTGGCGATCATCGCCCGTGTGCCGCTGGCGTCGGGCCTGCTGACCGGCAAAATGCGTGCCGACAGCGTGTTTGCCGCTGACGACCACCGCACCTTTAATCGTAATGGCGAAGCGTTCGATAAAGGCGAGACCTTTTCCGGCGTACCTTATGAGGTGGCGCTGGAGGCGGTTGAAGAGATTCGCCGCTTTGTCACTGGCGACACCACCATGGCGATGTTTGCCCTGCGCTGGATCCTGATGAACGAAGATGTCAGCGTAGTGATCCCTGGCGCGAAAAACCGCGAACAGGCTGAAGCCAATGCCCGCGCCAGCGATGTCGATGCGCTCTCTGCAGATACGATGGCGGCGCTGAAGCAGATCTATCAGGAGAAGATCGCGCCTCACGTGCATCAGCGCTGGTAAGCGCCTTACAACGCCTGGGCGCAGGCCCAGGCGGAACTCCACGCCCACTGGAAGTTATAGCCGCCCAGCCAGCCGGTGACATCAGCCACTTCACCAATAAAGTAAAGTCCCGGCACCGCACGCGCCTCCATCGTTTTCGAGGAGAGCTGTGTGGTATCCACGCCGCCCAGCGTCACTTCAGCAGTTCGATATCCCTCGGTACCGTTTGGCTGAATGCGCCATGCGTGCAGCGTCTGCGCCAGCTCGGTTTGCTGTTTGCTGTTAAGTTGCTTCAGAGTGATATCCGGCACCACCTTCAGCGCCTGCAATACTTCCACCAGACGCTTCGGCAGGATTTTCGCCAGGCTGTTCTTCAGGCTGAGATTAGGGTGTGCTTCACGCTGCGCCGTCAGAAACGCCTCAAGCGGCGTGGCAGGCGACAGATCGATGGTGACGAATTCTCCGGGTAGCCAGTAGCTGGAGATTTGTAACACCGCCGGGCCGGAGAGGCCGCGGTGGGTAAACAGCATCGCCTCTTTGAAGCGGGTGCCATCCTGCGCATCGATAGTGGTCTCCAGCGCGACGCCTGACAGCGTCTGCAACTGCTCCAGCAGCGGCTTGTGCAGGGTAAAGGGCACCAGCGCCGCCCGCGTCGGAAAGACGCTCAGCCCGAACTGCTCCGCTATTTTATAGCCAAACGGCGTGGCGCCCAGGCCAGGCATCGACAGACCGCCGCTGGCGATGACCAGCTTCTCCGCCTGAACCGTGCTGCCGTTAAGTTGCAGGGTATAGCCGCTTTCATCGCGCGCCACGCTGAGCACTTCACTGCGCAGCCGCAGGGTGACATTGCCCTTGTCACATTCGGCCAGCAGCAGATCGACAATCTGCTGGGCGGAGTCGTCGCAGAAGAGCTGGCCCAGGGTTTTCTCATGCCAGGCGATACCGTGGCGGTTAACCAGATCGATAAAATCCCACTGGGTATAACGCGCCAGCGCCGATTTACAGAAATGAGGATTGTGCGACAGATACGCCGCCGGTTCGGTGTAGAGATTGGTGAAGTTGCAGCGGCCACCGCCAGACATCAGAATTTTACGTCCCGGCTTTTTGCCGTTATCCAGCAGTAACACGCGGCGTCCCCGCTGCCCGGCCTGGGCGGCGCAGAACAGCCCTGCGGCACCGGCACCAATGATGATAACGTCAAACTGTTCCACTACGACTCGCTCACTTAACTGGAAAGGCGCAGATTGTAGTGATCTGCTCACTGAGACGCCAGCGACAAAAAAATGCCGCAAATGTGTCATATTGTATCTGTCTAATATCTAACCCTTTTTCTCTGAGTTACCCTTACGCCTTACATCGAAAGGTTAAATTAGCGCTATATTTTCCTTTCCCATACAGCACGTTGTCGCGGATAATGCGCCGCGTTCATGTCCTCCAAAAATGGCGTAACGTTTATGCTACATCTGTTTGCTGGTCTAGACCTCAGTACTAGCCTGTTATTGGTTCTTGCCCTGCTGTTTGTATTGTTTTACGAAGCGATCAACGGTTTCCACGACACGGCCAACGCAGTTGCGACGGTCATCTATACGCGTGCCATGCGTGCCCAGCTTGCTGTGGTCATGGCGGGTGTATTTAACTTCCTTGGCGTGCTGCTCGGTGGATTGAGTGTCGCTTACGCTATTGTTCATATGCTTCCCACCGATCTGTTGTTAAACGTTGGATCGGCTCACGGTCTCGCCATGGTGTTTTCTATGCTGCTGGCGGCGATTATCTGGAACCTCGGCACCTGGTATCTCGGTCTGCCAGCCTCCAGCTCCCATACGCTGATCGGCGCCATTATCGGTATCGGTCTGACCAACGCCCTGATGAGCGGAACCTCGGTGGTTGATGCGCTCAACATCCCGAAAGTGCTGAACATCTTCCTTTCTCTGATCCTGTCGCCGATTGTCGGCCTGGTGATGGCGGGCGGCTTAATCTTTATACTGCGTCGCTACTGGAGCAATACCAAAAAGCGTGCGCGTATTCATATGACGCCTGCTGACCGTGAGAAGATCGACGGCAAGAAAAAGCCGCCGTTCTGGACCCGTATCGCCCTGATTGTTTCGGCAATTGGCGTGAGTTACTCCCACGGTGCGAATGACGGTCAGAAAGGGATCGGCCTGATCATGCTGGTTCTGATTGGCGTGGCACCTGCTGGTTTCGTGGTAAATATGAATGCCTCCGGTTACGACATCACGCGAACCCGCGATGCAGTCAATCACCTGGAGCAGTATTATCAGCAGCATAACGCCTCGCTGACCCATATCATCCAGATGGCACCGCCTAAGCTGCCAACGCCGGAAGAAGTGCCAGCAACCAGCCCGCAGGAGTTCCACTGTGACAGCGCGCGCGCATTACAGGCGGTACAGGGTGCGCAGGTGTTGCTGAATAACCTGCAGAGCTACGATCAGCTGACGGTTGATCAGCGCGGTCAGATGCGTCGTCTGCTGCTGTGTATCTCCGATACCGCCGATAAAGCGGCTCGTCTGCAGGAAACCTCGCCAGATGACAAACGCTTCCTCAATAAGCTGAAAAGCGACCTGCTTGGCACCATCGAGTATGCGCCTATCTGGATTATTGTGGCCGTCGCGCTGGCGCTGGGCATCGGCACCATGATTGGCTGGCGTCGTGTTGCCACCACCATTGGTGAGAAGATTGGTAAAAAAGGCATGACCTATGCGCAGGGTATGTCAGCACAGGTGACAGCAGCGCTGTCGATTGGCGTCGCCAGCTATACCGGCATGCCCGTCTCCACCACGCATATCCTCTCCTCATCGGTTGCCGGTACCATGCTGGTCGACGGTGGCGGGCTGCAGAGCCGGACCATCAAGAACATCGCCATGGCGTGGATCTTCACCCTGCCGGTCTGTATTCTGCTGTCAGGTTCGCTCTACTGGATTGCCTTAAAACTGGTGTGATGCCAGCTAAAAAAAGGGCGACGCAAGTCGCCCTTTTTTAATGCCAGATCGCCAGCGCCACCAGACTGATGACCACCAGTCCGCACAGCGCACTGGTCAGCATAAACTGCCCCCGCACCCGCTCGCAGCGCCGGATAAACTCATCGTCGTGATGATCAAGATAGCGCTTTGCCCAGATATAAGTGACCAGCCGCACCTGCTTGCTCGGCTGGCCATGAGAGGTGAAAAAACCCGCCCCATCGACATACTGATACAGCAGCGGATCACAACCGCGTAAGACCGCCAGCAGAGCGCGCAGGGATGAAAAATAGCGCGCCATATTCACGATACACACCACGCAAAGCGCCCAAAAAAGCGCAATAGTGCTGATCATATTCTCCCCCTCCCGGCTGGAATCGCAGCAACAGGCCCAGCGTCAGACACTGAGTCCACCTGCAGAAATAACCAGCCACTGAATCACCGGACTGCGAAAGTTTTTCGACCCCCTGAGCGGTTGCGAATCGGACCGCCTTTTTTCAGTGTAGGAGAAATCTTTACATTTTTTCCAACGATGATTTTCGTTCAGCGCGAGTAAATCTGGCATAGCCTTGATCTTATTCATAAGCCAGGCGGCAACGGCAGCATTTACAGTGGGAGAAGGCTATACTGAGGACATAACAACATCATCACCTGCAATGCAGGTAGACACTTTGGTGGCGCTCATCGCCCGCTCGCGCAAGGGATTTCGCTAAGCTGTGACGCGGCAGGAACACCGGATGCCATCCTTAACCTCGTGAAAGGAGTTTTATCATGGCTTATAAACATATCCTGATTGCAGTAGACCTTTCTCCCGAAAGCCAGTTGCTGGTGGATAAGGCCGTCTCGCTGGCTCGTCCGTACGATGCCAGAATTTCCCTGATTCACGTTGATGTCAATTACTCCGACCTCTACACCGGCCTGATTGATGTCAACTTAGGGGATATGCAGAAGCGTATCTCTGAAGAGACGCATGCGGCGCTGAAAGGGTTGTCAGATGCGGCGGGCTACCCGATCAGTGAGACGCTGAGCGGCAGTGGCGACCTCGGCCAGGTACTGGTTGACGCGATCAGAAAATATGACGTTGACCTTGTAGTATGTGGTCATCATCAGGATTTCTGGAGCAAGCTGATGTCCTCAGCCCGTCAGCTGATCAACACCGTGCATATCGACATGCTGATCGTGCCGCTGCGCGATGAAGACGAGGCGTAATTTCGCCGTATAAATGAATAAAGCCGGCTCTGCGCCGGCTTTTTTATGCTTTAAAGCGGTGGGTAAATATCAAAGCGATGGCTTTTGGTCACCACGGCCGCCTGCGTCACAATACCCGCCAGCGGCGGGGCGTAGTCTGGCCGTTTAACCACGATGCGTTTCTTCGCCAGCCGACGAGCGGGTTCCAGTAATGCGTCAGCATCTTCATCCGGCCCCACCAGCGACTGAAACACCCGCATCTCCTT
This sequence comes from Pantoea sp. EKM10T, assembly GCF_011800685.1. Lineage (NCBI taxonomy): Bacteria > Pseudomonadati > Pseudomonadota > Gammaproteobacteria > Enterobacterales > Erwiniaceae > Pantoea > Pantoea sp. EKM10T. The sequence continues at coordinate 10,127 of NZ_JAALEU010000009.1, read as the reverse complement.
TTTCACCAGCGCACTTTTCTGGCGATGGGGATACATCGGATCGAGATAGACCACATCTGGCGGCGGCGTGATATCCCCCAGCGCCTGTGCGCTGGCCGCGTGAATCAGCGTCAGGCGATCGCGCAGCCAGGAGCCAATTTCCGCATCCTGATACCCGCGCTGCAATCCATCTTCCAGCAGCGCAGCGACAACAGGATGACGCTCCAGCATTCGCACCCGGCAGCCCAGCGCCGCCAGCACAAACGCATCACGTCCCAGCCCGGCGGTGGCATCGACCACATCCGGCAGATAACCCCCTTTGATGCCGACCGCTTTGGCAACGGCTTCGCCGCGTCCACCGCCGAAGCGACGGCGATGTGCCATTGCGCCGCTGACGAAATCAACAAAAATACCGCCCAGCTTTGGCTCATCACGCTTGCGCAGTTCAAGGTGCGTCGGAGTCTGCACCAGCGCCAGCAGTGCGTCTTCATCATGCTCCAGCTGCCAGCGCTGCGCTAAACGTGATAAGGCGCCGTCTCCGGCGCCTGATTCATCGATCAAACAGATTTTCACGAACCGACTTATCCCTGAATGCCGTAATGTTCCAGCATCGCATCGAGCTTCGGTTCACGGCCACGGAAGCGTTTGAACAGCTCCATCGGCTCTTCAGAACCGCCACGCGTCAGGATGTTATCCAGGAATGACTGGCCGGTTTCACGGTTGAAGATGCCCTCTTCCTCGAAGCGGGAGTAAGCATCCGCCGCCAGCACGTCTGCCCACAGATAGCTGTAGTAACCCGCCGCATAGCCACCCGCAAAGATGTGGCTGAAGGCGTGCGGGAAACGGCCCCATTCCGGACCCGGAACCACTGCCACGCGGCTTTTCACTTCGCGCAGGGTTTCCAGAATCTGTGCGCCTTTCTCCGGATTAAACTCGGTGTGCAGGCGGAAATCGAACAGGCCGAACTCCAGCTGACGCAGGATAAACAGCGCAGCCTGATAGTTCTTCGCCGCCAGCATTTTATCCAGCAGCTCTTTCGGCAGCGGTTCGCCGGTTTCAAAGTGGCCCGAGATAAAGGCCAGCGCATCCGGTTCCCAGCACCAGTTCTCCATGAACTGGCTTGGCAGTTCCACTGCATCCCATGGCACACCGCTGATACCGGAGACGCCAGGCGCTTCGATACGGGTCAGCATGTGATGCAGGCCGTGACCAAACTCATGGAACAGGGTGATCACTTCATCATGGGTGAACAGCGCAGGTTTGCCTTTCACCGGACGGTTAAAGTTACAGGTCAGGTAGGCAACCGGCTTCTGCAGGCTGCCATTGGCTTTACGCATCTGGCCGACGCAGTCATCCATCCAGGCACCGCCACGTTTATGTTCGCGGGCGTAGAGATCGAGATAGAAGCTGCCGCGCAGTTCGCCGGTTTCATCGAACAGATCGAAGAACTTCACGTCAGGATGATAAACCTCAACGTCGTTACGCTGCTTCGCCGTGATGCCGTAAATGCGTTTCACCACTTCAAACAGACCGGCGACCGCACGCTCTTCCGGGAAGTAAGGGCGCAGTTGCTCATCGCTGATGGTGTAGAGATGCTGCTTCTGCTTTTCACCGTAATAGGTGAGATCCCACGGATTAAGCTCGGTCACGCCGTGCTCTTTACGGGCAAAGGCGCGCAGCTGCTCCAGCTCTTTTTCACCCTGCGGACGGGCGCGTTCCGCCAGGTCATTAAGGAAGTCGATTACCTGGGACGGGCTTTGCGCCATTTTGGTCGCCAGCGATTTATCGGCGTAGGAGTCGAAGCCCAGCAGCTGTGCCAGCTCGTGACGCAGCGCCAGCTCTTCCGCCATGATTGGGCCGTTATCCCACTTACCGGCGTTCGGACCCTGATCGGAGGCGCGCGTCGCATAGGCGCGATACATCTCTTCACGCAGCGCAGCGTTGTCGCAGTAGGTCATGACCGGCAGATAGCTTGGGATATCCAGCGTCAGCAGCCAGCCTTCCTGCTCTTTGGCTTCAGCCTGTGCTTTAGCCGCCGCCAGCGCGCTTTCCGGCATACCGGCCAGCTCGCTTTCATCGGTAATCAGCTTGCTCCAGCCCATGGTGGCATCGAGCACATTGTTGCTGTAAGCCGAACCCAGCTCAGAGAGGCGCGCGGCGATTTCGCCGTAGCGCTGCTGTTTATCTTTTGGCAGGCCGATACCGGAGAGTTCGAAATCACGCAGGGCATTATCGACCGCTTTCTTCTGCGCCAGATCCAGTGCAGCGTACTGATCGCCCTCTTTCAGGTTGCGATACGCCTGATAGAGCCCTTCATGCTGACCAACCCAGGTGCTGTATTCAGAGAGCAGCGGCAGCGTCTGCTCATAGGCTTCACGCAGCTCCGGGCTGTTTTTCACCGCATTAAGGTGGCTGACCGGTGAGAAGATACGGCTCAGGCGATCGTCAGTTTCCGCCAGCGGCTGAACCAGATTATCCCAGGTATACGGCGCACCCTGCGCCACGACTTTTTCGACTTCTGCGCGACAGTGGCTCAGCACTTCCGTCACGGCAGGCACCACATGTTCAGGCTTAATGGCAGAAAAAGGGGGTAGCGTAAAAGATGTCAGTAGCGGATTGGTCATAGCGCAGTCCTTTATAGATGTATGGGGCGCAGCGGGTCGCGCAACGCAATCTAAGTAACATGCGGCTTAGTGTAGCGAAAATCAATGGCAGCCAGGATGAGGTGGGGAAGAAACGCGCGAATAGCAGCACGGAAGATGCACGCTTTTATCTCATGCACATGATGCTGGCTGGCGCGTCGGGGAAGATTTGCGGTCGCTTTCCGTGACTGCGTGCCGGGAACCACACGCCCCGCCCTGAGCGGCTTGCGGTAATCCCGATTTGTTATCACGCTTCTGGCCCATCAACAGGTCATCCCTGATATAATCGCGGATTCTCATGCTTTTCCTGCGTCGGTTGCTGTGCGTCGTTCTGTGGGTAATACGTGAGGTAATAATTGGTATAAATTGATTTTCCATCAATTAAAACCTTATACATTCAACAGGATAAACAATGCTGAGTTATCGCCATAGCTTCCATGCTGGCAACCACGCCGACGTGCTGAAGCACACCGTTCTGAGCCTGATCATCACGGCGCTGAAAGAGAAAGAGAAACCGTTTTTCTACCTGGATACCCATGCGGGCGCAGGTCGCTATCAGCTTAGCGGCGAGCACGCCGAGCGTACCGGTGAATATCTGGAAGGCATCTCACGTATCTGGCAGCAGCCCGATGCGCCGGAATTGCTGCAACCCTATTTTGATGCGATTCGTGCGCTGAACCGTAGCGGCACGCTGCGCTACTATCCGGGTTCGCCACTGATTGCCCGCCATCTGCTGCGTGAAGATGACAAACTGCAACTCACTGAGCTGCACTCCAGCGACTATCCGCTGCTGCGTAACGAATTCAGCAAAGACAACCGTGCCCGCGTCGATCGTGCCGACGGTTATCAGCAGTTAAAATCGAAACTGCCACCGCCGTCACGTCGCGGTCTGGTGCTGATCGATCCGCCGTATGAGATGAAAAGCGACTACCAGGCAGTGGTGAAAGGGATTCAGGAAGGCCATAAACGTTTTGGCACCGGCGTCTTTGCGTTGTGGTATCCGGTGGTTTTACGCCAGCAGATCAAACATATGCTGCGCGACCTGGAAGCGACCGGCATTCGCAATATTCTGCAAATCGAACTGGCGGCCCGTCCGGACAGCGATCAGCGCGGCATGACCGCCTCCGGCATGATCGTGATTAACCCGCCGTGGAAGCTGGCCCAGCAGATGAATACCCTGCTGCCGTGGCTGCACCAGAAACTGGTTCCGACGGGTACCGGCCACTACGCGGTTAACCAGATCGTACCCGAATAACTCTCTTTGTCTTCTACGCCGCTCACTACCGGTGCGGCGGCGTTGTACCAGGTCTTTACCATGTGGATCATACTGGCTGGCGCGCTGGCCGCGCTGCAACCGGCCCGACGGCTGGCATTATTATTACTGGCGCTCGCCACACTGCTGGGTTTTTATCAGGACGTGTTAGCGTGGCCGGTGCTGCTGCTGTTTACCGGCACCGCCGCTGTGGTGGCACTCCGTATTTATGACCGTGACCATCATCGACGACAAATAGTGACCGAAGCGCTGCTGGTGCTGATCGCCATCGGGTTGCTCCTCCATCTTTTTCCAGGCTTTAATAATCCCCTTAAGGCAGAGGATGTGCAGGCCGGACCGCACAGCGTGCCTTTCAGCTTCGGGTTTAACTTTGATAAAGCGCTTATTCCTTTTGTACTGCTGGCCTGCCTGCCGACGCTGTTTCGCGCGCCTGCCACGCCACCACGCTATCGACTACCCGCCGCACTGGCGCTGATCGCCGCCATTCCGCTGCTGCTGTACTGCGCGGTATTATTGGGCGGATTAGCGTTTGAGCGACATACACCGGACTGGCTGGGCCCATTTATGCTCGCCAACCTGTTCTTTGTTTCGCTGGCGGAAGAGGCCCTGTTTCGTGGCTATCTGCAGCAGCGATTAAAGCAGGTAGTGGGCGGCATCCCGGCGCTGTTACTGAGCGCGCTGCTGTTTGGTCTGGTGCATCTGAGCGGCGGCCTGTTGCTGGTGATCTTCGCCACCCTGGCCGGGCTGTTATATGGGCTGGCGTGGCACTGGAGCGGCCGCTTATGGCTGGCGACCGCCCTGCATTTTGGCCTTAACCTGACCCATCTGCTGTTTTTCACTTATCCCGCACTGCATCATTAGAGGTTAAAAACCGCCAGATCCCAGGCCAGCTCGGTGCAGGGAAAAATCGTCTGGCACTCCGCCAGCAGGCGGTTCATGTCTTTTGCCAGATAGCGTGAACTGAAATGGGTGGCGATCAGCCGTTTTGCTCCGGCGCGTTTTGCCACTTCGGCGGCCTGCAGTGTGGTGGAGTGCCCGCGCCCGTTGGCTTTTTCCACCATCGCGGCCTCCAGCGTGGTTTCATGCACCATCACATCAACATTGGCCGCCAGTTGCAGCGCGACCTCAGTAGGTGCCGTATCGCCAAAGATGGCCAGCGTTTTGCCGGGTGTCGCGGGGCCAAGATAGTCAGCACCGTTGATTACCCGCCCATCTTCCAGCGTCACGCATTCACCCTGCTTCAGCTGCTGAAACCACGGGCCGCGTGGCACCCCTTCCGCTTTCAGCCGCGCAGCATCCAGCAAACCGGGTTTATCATGCTGTTCAATGCGATAGCCAAAACACTCCACCGGATGGCTCAGCGGCCAGGCGCTGATACGAAACTCACCGTCGTCCAGCGTCCAGCCCGCCTCAATCTCAACGATGGTCAGCGGGTAGTCGGTGTAAGAGCCGCTGATCGACAGCGCCGTCTCAACAAAGGTTTTTAATCCCCTGGGGCCATAGACCGTCATCGGTGTGGTCAGCCCGGCCATTGACCGGCTGGTGAGTAATCCCGGCAGCCCGAAAATATGATCGCCATGCAGATGGGTGATAAAAATCTTATCCAGCTTGCCCGGTTTGAGGCTGGAGCGCATAAACTGTAATTGTGTGCCTTCCCCGCAGTCGAACAGCCAGGTTTCACCACTCAGCGCGCGGGTAAAAGCAATAGACGTGACGTTACGTTGCAGGCTGGGAGCACCGCCGCCGGTGCCGAGAAAAGTAAGGTGCATGGTATGCTTCCCTGTAAGCGAGTGAAAAAACAGAACCCTATTACAATCATAGGCGCAAACTTTGCGTCATTTCGACCCGCAGCGTTACACTCAACCCCAATTTTTTATGCAACCGGATGGATACTTCAATGACCCGACATTTCGACTATCTCGCCATTGGCGGCGGCAGTGGCGGCATCGCCTCAATTAACCGTGCGGCTATGTATGGCCAGAAATGTGCCCTGATTGAAGCGAAAGAGCTGGGCGGCACCTGCGTGAACGTGGGCTGCGTGCCGAAGAAAATCATGTGGCATGCCGCGCAAATCGCCGAAGCGATCCATCTCTACGGACCGGATTATGGCTTCGACACCACCGTGAATCGCTTCGACTGGGCCACACTGGTGAAAAACCGCAGCGCCTACATCGATCGCATCCACAACTCCTATGACAACGTGCTGGGTAAAAACAAAGTTGAAGTGATCAAAGGCTTTGCCCGCTTTGTCGATGCGCACAGCGTTGAAGTCAACGGCGAGATTATCACGGCTAACCATATTCTGATCGCCACCGGCGGTCGTCCGGTCCACCCTTCTATTCCGGGTGCAGAGTACGGCATTGATTCCGACGGTTTCTTTGAGCTGGACGCGCTGCCAAAACGCACTGCGGTCATCGGCGCAGGCTACATTGCGGTTGAGCTGGCTGGCGTGGTTAACGCGCTGGGATCGGAAACGCATCTGTTCGTCCGTAAACACGCGCCGCTGCGCAGCTTCGATCCGCTGCTTACCGAAACGCTGGTCGAAGTGATGAACAGCGAAGGCCCGGCGCTGCACACCGAATCTATTCCAAAAGCTGTGATTAAAAACGGCGATGGCAGTCTGACGCTGCAGCTGGAAAACGGCAGCGAATATACCGTGGATTGCCTGGTCTGGGCGATTGGCCGCGAGCCCGCCAACGATACCCTGAATATTGACGCCGCTGGCGTCGCGCTGGACGACAAAGGCTATATCAAAGTCGATAAATTCCAGAACACCAATGTGTCAGGCATCTACGCCGTGGGCGACAACACCGGTGCGGTTGAGCTGACGCCGGTTGCGGTCGCGGCGGGCCGTCGTCTCTCTGAGCGTGTGTTTAACAACAAACCGGACGAGCATCTGGATTACAGCAATATTCCGACGGTGGTGTTCAGTCATCCGCCGATTGGTACCGTGGGACTGACCGAGCCGCAGGCACGGGAACAGTATGGCGACGACCAGGTGAAGGTTTATAAATCGTCATTTACCGCCATGTACACTGCGGTAACCCAGCATCGTCAGCCGTGTCGCATGAAGCTGGTCTGTGTGGGTGCAGATGAGAAGATTGTCGGCATTCACGGTATCGGATTCGGCATGGATGAGATGCTGCAGGGCTTCGCTGTGGCGCTGAAAATGGGTGCCACTAAAAAGGACTTCGATAACACTGTCGCGATCCACCCAACCGCAGCGGAAGAGTTTGTGACGATGCGTTAATTCCCCTAACAAAATACTATTGGGAAAAACTGGTCATCAGGGCCAGTTTTTTCCTGCAACTGCGCTCAACGAAAATTAATGCGCCCGCTGACGCGAAATGTAAAACCTGCGTTTCTCTTCATATTTTCAACACCCAGCAAGAGCCAGGCTGATTAACAGCGGAAAAACCGAACCGACAGTAATTAAATCCATTTACATATGAAATTATTTAATGACTACCGATTATATTCACAGTCCCGGCGTCCATTTCCACAGGATTATCGTTAGTGAATTTATCGCTGTGCTTAATGAATGTTTGAAGTGATACGACTGCTAAATAACCTCTCCACGCTGTCGCCTTTGAGGAGATAGCCTTTCTTCGAAACTCTCAGGATCACATCATCACTTAAACCCAGAAAAAAGAGCTTCGACTTTAAATTAGACATAACCTGCCAGACCCGCTGCGTAGAAGAACTCAGTCCATGTTTATCCCAGACGTTCTCCATCAGTTCCGAATCCGTGACAACATCGACGGTGGCATTTTCAAAAAGATACTCTAATACGTGCGACATGGTTTTTCTCAGGATGATATCTTCACCATACCCATTCAGACAAATTAGTCGCTTTGTCTTGTGTAAATAAACCACGTTCCCTTCAATAAGATAGCCAATAAAATTTACTTCATTACCCGGTAGCATGAGGTTCTCCAGAACAATGATGAAAACAAGATAATAACTTTTATTCAGGTATTTAAAAAACATCCCTTCATTATTTGTACATCACTTTTTAATCAGCCCTGGCCACGCCTTTCCATTGTTCCTGGTCTGTAATAGCGATGCCTCGATGATCGTCATGCATATAACCCTTTGTTGTGTGTTAAAATCCTGGCTATCCACCTCGCCACATCGTTAATAAAAAGTAATAATAAATAAGTCTGTTCTGGCGGAGAAGCAGACTGACCTTAATACTCATCCGACAGAATGCAATAAGATGTTGTTGCTTATTATCGCCGGCAAGAAAAACTTAAATATTTCTTAGTTAAATCAGAAACCACCGATAAACTGACCAGGATGGATTGCTGTCTGATTTGCCTCATCTTATGCGTAGCCGTTATGAAATCATCTAACGTTAACGAAGACAATAAAGTGGGATTTTTATTTTAGTTCAAAACTTACGGGTTTTATCACGGCCATCTGTAGCAGAATCAGCCAAAATAAAGCTTAAAAGAAGAATCGCTTTGGATTGAAAGACGATTGCGTCATCCGAACACGCCCGCTTCAACGCTTTCATTAGTTTTTTTATAATCCATAAGACCTGATATTTCTGGCCAATTTTTGATCTGTATCAACTGGCAATATATCGGTGGAAAAAGCAAAGTAATGGCGGAAAAACAGAAGCAAAAGATATGAGATAGGAATGTTCTTTGCCCGGGAATCAATCAGATCCGTTTGTTTATTAAGATAATTATTAAAGCGTCCTTATTTAGCTATTTTGTACCGTACTAACGGCAGGAGATTTTCATCTTATTGTATACAGAGTCAGAAATAAGCGTGAGTGCCCCTTAGCTCCGTACACCCTCGTTAACGTGATAAATAAGAATGAGTTATTAATGCGCCGTGACCTGTCAGCATAGTCCGCTGATATCAATATTGAGGGGCTGGGTCTGGGTCTGGATTGGGAGATTTAAGATGGCAGAGGGCGCAGCATTAACCGGGACCGGGACAAAAGGCCACCTTCGATCTGGTGACCTTGCGCCAGGCAGGGGGAGAACGGATCCCCCGGTGCAGTCGTGCACCGCGCCAGTGCAACTCAGCTCACGCGATCCAGCCAGCGAACATAAGCCTGATCCCATAACGCCGCTGGCGTGCCCGCCTTGCCAAGGCCAAAGCCATGCCCGCCTTTGCTGATCTGAATCAGCTCAACCGGCACACGATTACGGCGACAGGTGTCGCGCATCAGCTCGGTGTTAAACGGATTTGAGGTGTGATCGTCCTCGGCCTGCGCCAGAAACGTCGGCGGATATTGCCGGGTTACGTAGTTCTGCACTGACCAGTTCGCCTCATCCTGCGGCGTGGCATTTTTGCCGACCATCATCAGATGGGTATTGGTGTGCTGATAAGGCGCTTCCAGGGTGATGACCGGATAGATCAGACCCACGCTGTCGACTTTGGGCACCACTTCATCCAGCGGATCGATGGCCGGATAGGATTCAAAGTCCGGACGCGCCGCCGCCAGCCCCAGCAGATGCCCACCTGCCGAGAAGCCCAGCACATGCACCTTGCGCTCAAAGGATCGCACCAGCCGGATGGCACGCTGCGCATCCTGCAGCGGTGCCAGCCGCCCCGCCTGCCACTTCTCATGCGGCAGCCGGTAGCTGAGCACATAGGCGGTATAGCCATTGGCATTGAGCCAGCGCGCGACCGGCCAGGCTTCGCGTCCCATGCCGATCCAGCGATAACCGCCACCCGCTGCAATTAATACCGCTTCACCATTCGGATTTTCCGGTTTAAAGCGCTGAATCGCCGGGCTGACGATATTTGACCAGGAACCGGTGCTGTTAATATGCAACTGGCCCGATGGGCCGCCGCCGCCGGGCGGATCGTCCGGCCAGAGGGGAATAATGTCATCGCGGGCAAATATTTTGCCGGTGGTCATGGAGAGCCCGAGCGCTCCCGTGCCGAGAATAAAGCGTCGACGCGTAATCATAATGCCTGTTATGTGATACCAGAAGAGTGAGCAAACCGTTGCGGCAGGCTGCAGTAGAATCAACAGATGCAAGTCGGGTGCCATGGCTGGCGATTATGTACGCAATGGCCCCTGAAAAGCCATAAAAAAACGCGCCCGCCAGGCGTAATGCTGATCAGTTAAGATTAGATTTGTAAAGGCTGTCACGGTCAAACGTGGCAGCTTTTTTCCGGGCGAGCGAGCCGCAGTGCGGGCCTGAGCACCTCTGCTGCTGCCGGGCCGTCCTCGCGCCGCTCACGCGGTACCTTCGGCTTTGACG
>NZ_JAALEU010000008.1:133114-239619 GCF_011800685.1 Pantoea sp. EKM10T | reverse complement strand
CGGAGACGCTGATATCAATCCTGCGAGTGCCCACACAGATTGTCTGATAAATTGTTAAAGAGCAGTGCGAACAGTGCCTTAGCGTCCTGTCGCGAGGTGGCGTATATTACGCTTTCCTCCTGCAGAGTCAACCTCTATTTCAGAAGTTTTTCTCCGGCGGCGCAGTCTCCTGTGCCTTTCAACCCGCTCCCCGTTGCCGGTGTTCCGTGTCGATGGAGGCGCATTATAGGGAGTTTCCGCGGGCTGACAAGCGTTTCTTTGAATTAATTTGCTGAGCGCATCTTTTTTAAACGAACGGCTTAAAAAGAGACGTTTCATGACGGAATAACGCACAAAAATCGCCATTAAACGTTGTAAAGAGACCTGCCGTTGCTTAATGCGGGTGCTATTATTTTGCTTCTTCTCGCAGGATAACCCCAGGAAGGATACTCAATGATAAAATCCGCGCGCAGCATGGCTGGTTTGCCATGGATAGCTGCCATGGCCTTTTTCATGCAGTCACTCGACGCCACCATACTGAATACTGCCCTGCCCGCTATCGCCACCAGCCTCGACCGTTCTCCTCTGGCCATGCAATCCGCCGTCATCAGTTACACCCTGACTGTCGCTATGTTGATTCCGGTCAGCGGCTGGCTCGCCGATCGCTACGGCACGCGCAAGGTATTTATCGTTGCCGTTTCGCTGTTCACCCTGGGCTCGCTGGCTTGTGCACTTTCTCCCACACTCCAGGTACTGGTCATCTCGCGCATCATACAGGGCGTCGGTGGCGCAATGATGATGCCGGTCGCGCGACTGGCGCTGTTACGCGCCTATCCGCGCAGTGAGCTGTTGCCGGTGCTCAACTTTGTCACCATGCCGGGATTAGTTGGCCCGATACTGGGGCCAATGCTGGGCGGCGTGCTGGTGACCTACGCGACCTGGCACTGGATTTTCCTGATTAATATCCCGATTGGCATTCTCGGCATTATCTACGCACGCAAATATATGCCGGACTTCACCACGCCGAAGCGCCGCTTCGACTTTTTCGGCTTCTTATTGTTCGGGGCTGGACTGGTGATGATCTCGATTGGGATTGAGCTGTTTGGCGAGCGGATTGTTTCCGCCTGGCTGGCGGGCGGGATATTACTCAGCGGGATTGTGCTTTTGCTTCTTTATATAGTGCATGCCCGAAATCACCCTTCGCCACTGATCAATCTGCCGATGTTTAAAACCCGGACGTTCTCAGTGGGCATCGGTGGCAACATCGCGTCACGTCTTGGCACCGGTTGTGTGCCCTTTTTGATGCCGCTCATGTTGCAGGTCGGCTTTGGCTATTCAGCGATTATCGCGGGCTGCATGATGGCACCTATCGCCATTGGTTCAATACTGGCGAAGTCGACGGTGACGCAACTGCTGCGCTGGCTGGGTTACCGCCGCCTGCTGGTTGGCATTACCGCCATTATTGGCATTCTGATCGCCAGCTTCTCTCTGCAGTCGCCCGCTGAAAGCATCATTGTGCTCTTACTTCCGCTGTTTATTCTCGGCATGGCCATGTCTACGCAGTTTACCGCCATGAATACCATCACCCTGGCCGATCTGAATGATGATAACGCCAGCGGCGGTAACAGCGTGCTGGCCGTGACTCAGCAGCTAGCGATCAGTTTTGGTGTGGCCGTCAGCGCCGCGGTGCTGCGCTTCTACCAGGAGTTTGAAACCAGCACCATTTCACAGTTCCACGCCACGTTTATGACCATGGGCGTGGTAACAGTATTGTCGGCGCTGACCTTTATGCTGCTGAAAAACGGCGATGGCCGTAATCTGATCAGTAATCGCGACAAAAAGAAAAAGCGCTAAACCGATCCACGCACCACCAGTTCCGGCGTCAGCACCAGCGTTTGCTGACTGGCGTCGGGATTGCTGAGACGATGGAGCAGGGTGTCTATCGCCAGTTCACCCAGCGCATCTTTCGGTTGATGAATGGTACTCAGTGGCGGAGTGAGATAGCGCGCCAGTTCGATATCGTCATATCCCATTACCGCCATCTGCTGCGGAACCTGCATGCCGGCCTGATAGAGTGCGTGATAAACGCCCACCGCCATGGCATCGTTGCTGGTGAAAACCGCTTCCGGCGGCGTTTCCAGCGCCAGCAGTTCGACCATCCCGTTGTAGCCTCCCTGGAATTCAAAGTCACCATTCACCACATAGCCGGGCAGAATCGCCAGGCCACTCTTTGTCATGGCGTTGCGATAACCTTCCAGGCGCATACGAGCCGGGGTTTTATCCTGTGGACCGGCGATACAGGCGATGCGGGTATAACCACTGTCGATAAGATGCTGAGTCGCCAGCTCCCCGCCCAGCAGCGCGTTATCCTGAATAATGTCACCACGGCCTTCAAACGGCGCCCAGTCCATCATGACGGCAGGTATAGAGGGATAACGGTTCAGAATGTCGGCCGAGGGCAGGTGACTTTCCGTACACATAATCAATAAACCGTCGACGCGCTTCTGCATCAGCGTTTCCAGGCTGCGGTTCATCCGCTCTTCATCACCTGCCGTGTTACAGAGAATCAGGCTGTAGCCACGCTGATAGCAGCTCTCCTCCACACCCCGCACCACTTCGGCATAAAATGGGTTACTACTGGTGGTCAGCAGCATACCGATCGTGTGCGTCTGATTGATTTTCAGACTGCGCGCCAGCGCAGAGGGGGCGTAATTCAGATGGCGGATGGCCTGCTCAACTTTTTCGCGCACGCCTTCACTAACAAAGCGATTGTTATTGATAACGTGCGAGACAGTGGAGGTAGAGACGCCCGCCAGGCGAGCGACATCTTTCATGGTGCTCAAATGCTTAGCCCTGCTGCTGCAAAAATTCATCGATCTCCGCGCGCCACGGCACGGAGGGCTGCGCACCCGAGCGGGTAACGGCGATAGCAGCGGCGGCATGGGCAAACCGCACCGCGTCATACATCGTTTTCTGCTCCAGTCGCGCGGTGATAAAGGCGCCATTAAAGGTGTCGCCCGCCGCGATGGTGTCGATAGCTTTAACACTGAAGCCAGCAATACGCTGACCTTCTCCCTGCTCGCTCAGCCAGACACCGCGGCGACCCAGAGTAATCAGAACCGTGCCGATACCTTTCGCATGCAGTACTGCCGCAGCGCGGGCGGCATCTTCATCGTTGCTGACCGCAATGCCGGTCAGACTCTCGGCTTCGGTTTCATTCGGGGTAATAATGTCGATCAACGCCAGCAGTTCATCTGAGAGCTGAGTGGCGGGTGCAGGATTGAGAATAACCTGCGTCTGATGCTGTCGGGCAAGCGTCGCGGCGGCCAGCACACTTTCCAGCGGTGATTCCAGCTGCATTAATAGTGCATCGGCGTCGGCGATAACCTGCTGATGGCGCGTCACGCAGGCGGGTGTTAACGCCGCGTTTGCACCGGAGTAGATGCCGATGTTGTTCTCACCGTCACCATTGACGAAAATCATCGCCACGCCGGTTGACTCACCCTCGACCACTTCGACCGGCGTGGTATCAATATTGTCCTGGGCCAGTTGCTGACGAACACGTTCACCAATGTCGTCAGCGCCCACACAGGCGATAAATGCGATATCGGCACCAGCACGACCGGCGGCGACAGCCTGATTCGCACCCTTACCGCCAAACGCAATCTGATAATTCTGCCCGATCACCGTTTCACCGGGACGAGGAAAGTGCGCCAGATTAAGGATGTGGTCAGCGTTAATGCTGCCAAGAACGGCCAGTTTTGCGTTTTTGCTCATTAGGGGAGTCCGAAATAAGTGCGCCACCAGGAGGGTGGCGCAGTGCCCTGCTTTTCTTTGAGTTATTGAGTGACCAGCTTCAGGTCGACCGGGTTGATCGCCTTCACTTTTTCACCCTTCAGCACTTTATCAGCGGTATCTACGCCGATCATGCCAATTTTGTCTGGCATCTGTGCCACGGTCGCGGACAGTTTGCCACCTTCTACCGCTTTAACGCCATCAGCAGTACCGTCAAAACCAACGACGATCACACCAGTTTTACCAGCGGTCTGCAGCGCACGCAGTGCACCCAGCGCCATTTCGTCGTTCTGAGCGAATACGGCCTGAACGTCCGGGTGTGCCTGAAGCAGGTTCTGCATGACGTTCAGACCTTTGGTACGGTCAAAATCGGCTGGCTGGCTGGCGAGGATCTGGAATTTATGCGCATCAGCGGCCTGTTTGAAGCCTTCGCCACGCTCACGGGCGGCAGAAGTCCCGGCAATGCCCTGCAGTTCAATAATTTTGGCGCTTTCGCCGACTTTTTTGGCGATGAAGTCGCCGGCCATTTTACCGCCGAAACGGTTATCGGAGGCGACGTGGCTGACAACGGTGCCCTGTGCCGCAACGCGATCCAGCGTGATAACCGGAATGTTCGCCTGGTTAGCCATCTTCACCGCATTGCCCACAGCATCAGAGTCGGTTGGGTTGATCAGCAGCAATTTGGTGCCGCGAACCGTCAGATCCTGCACGTTAGCCAGCTCTTTCGCCGGGTTGTTCTGTGAATCCAGCACCACCAGGTTGTAGCCCAGCTTGTCCGCTTCTTTCTGCGCGCCCTCTTTCAGCGAAACAAAGAACGGGTTATTCAGGGTTGAAACCACCAGCGCGATAGTATCTTTGGCCATAGCGCTGGTACTGAGCGTTGCGCCAAGGATCACGGCCAGTGCGGTTAACTTTTTCATCATGTCATCCTGTGTAAGGTCAGAGTTATTTACTGCTTTTATTATCTACCAGCACCGCCAGCAGGATTACTACCGCCTTAACGATCATCTGGTAGTACGAAGAGACGCCCATCAGGTTCAGGCCATTGTTCAGGAAGCCGAGGATCAGCGCGCCAATCAGGGTGCCGAAAATACGGCCCTTACCGCCTGCCAGGCTGGTTCCGCCCAGCACGACCGCAGCAATCGCATCCAGCTCATAGCCGGTACCCGCTGTCGGCTGTGCCGAAGAAAGGCGCGCCACTTCAATGGTGCCTGCCAGCGCTGCCAGCATGCCACTCAGTGAATAGACGATGATTTTGACGCGATTCACATTGATGCCGGAGAGACGCGTTGCCGCTTCGTTACCGCCAAGCGCATAGATATAGCGACCCAGACGGGTGTGCTGCAGCATGTACCAGGCAGCAATAAAGACCAGCGCCATCAGCCAGACCGGCGCAGGGATACCCAGCGGACGACCAATACCAAACCAGCCCAGCAGATCGGCATTGGCATTAAAACCCGTGTTTACCGGACTGCCATCGGTATAGACCATGGTGACACCACGCAGCAGCAGCATCATGACCAGCGTGGCGATAAACGCCTGCACTTTGCCGCGCGCCACAATGGTGCCGGTCAGGGCACCGATTGCCGCTCCCAGCGCCAGCGACGCCGCCACCGCGACCAGGGCATTGACCTCCATACCCACCAGCGATGCACCCACCGCGCCCGTCAGGGCCAGCAGCGATCCTACAGAGAGGTCGATACCAGAAGTCAGGATCACCAGCGTCATCCCGACCGCCATAATGGCGTTAACCGAGGTCTGCTGCAGAATGTTGAACAGGTTCGCCACGGTAAAGAAGTTCGGGCTCTGGCTGGCCACCACAGCGATCAGCACCATCAGCGCAATCAGCGACTTCTGTTCCAGTAGCCAGCTTTTGCTAAACCAGCGACGGCTGGCAGGTAAAGTTTGGGTCGTCATACCACTAAATCCTCGCTGTGTTGCTTGCCTACGGCGGCTGCCATCAGGCTCTCCTGAGTGGCTTCTTCTCGGGTAAATTCGCCGCTGATACGGCCTTCATGCATCACCAGAATCCGATCGCTCATGCCCAGCACTTCCGGCATTTCCGAGGAGACCAGAATGATGCTCAGCCCTTCGGCTTTAAACTGGTTAATCAGTTGATAGATCTCTTTCTTCGCGCCGACATCCACACCGCGTGTCGGTTCATCCAGAATCAGTACGTTAGGCCGGGTCATCAGCCCGCGGGCAATCGCCACTTTCTGCTGGTTGCCGCCCGAAAGCAGACCAATGGGCTGCTCCATTGAAGGCGTTTTAACGTTAAACAGCCGGATAAAGTCGCCCACGGCCAGCTGCTCTGCCGCATGTTTCAGCGTGCCGCTGCCGTGACTGAAATAGCCTAACGCTGTCAGCGACATGTTCTCTTTTACTGACATGCCCAGCACCAGGCCATCGCGCTTACGATCTTCGGAGATATAGACGATGCCGTTAGCCAGCCCATCCTGCGGTGAGCGCGTCACCACTTCCCGACCATTGAGCCACAGTGTGCCTTCGCGACGCGGCAGGGCGCCGTAAAGCACCTTCATCAGTTCGGTACGGCCCGCGCCCATCAAGCCAGACACGCCGAGGATTTCACCTTTGCGCAGGCTGAAACTGACGTTATCCACGCCCGGTCCGCTGACGTTTTCCACTTTCAGCCGCACGTCGCCTGGTGCCTGATCAATATGGGGATATTGATCTTCCAGCTTACGGCCGACCATCATCTCGATCAGGCTCTCTTCGGTCAGTTCGCTGACCGGGCGTTCAGCAATAAACTGACCGTCGCGGAACACTGTGACGTCATCGCAGATCTCAAAGATCTCTTTCATGCGATGCGAGATATAGACGATGCCGCAGCCCTGCGCTTTCAGTTCGTTGATCACCCGGAACAGCGACAGCGTTTCGGTATCAGTCAGCGCATCGGTCGGCTCATCCATGATGATCACCTGCGACTCAAAGCTCAGGACTTTGGCGATTTCGACCATCTGCTGATCGCCAATCGACAAATCCCCCACCAGCCTGTGGCTGCTGAAGCGCAGATTAAGCCGTTTAAGCAGCGCATCAGCTTCGGCATACATACGCGGCCACTGGATACGGCCAAAACGGCTGACATATTCGCGGCCGAGAAAAATATTCTCCGCCACGGTTAACTGAGGGATCAGGTTCAGTTCCTGATGAATGATGCCAATACCCGCTTCCTGAGACGCTTTCGGCCCGCTGAAACGGGTCTCTTTGCCCAGCCAGCGCAGCGTACCGGCATCATATTGATAGATGCCGGTCAGAACTTTCATCATGGTGGACTTGCCTGCGCCGTTCTCGCCCACCAGCGCCATCACGCGTCCTGCCCTGACATTCAGCGACGCCCCCTTGAGGGCTTTCACACCCGGAAAGGATTTTTCAATGCCGTCGAGTTGCAGTAAAAGTTGCATAGCGGCCTCAGAAGGTCACACCGGCGCTGAGGATGACATTCGCAAACGGAGAGCACTCTCCGCTGCGAATGACCGCCTGACTACGCTGCGTTTGTTGTTTGAATTGTTCATGACTGGTGTAGCTGATGGTGATGATATTCCCCTGGTGCTGTTGCAAGGCTTCGAGCACGGCGACAAGCGCGCTATGAAGTTGCGGATTATGCTGCTTAATCTCTTCCGCGATCAGGGCGCTCTCTACCTGCATCTCCAGTGCGACAGCATTAACCACCTGCATAAAATCGGGCGTACCCGGCGTGAGCGCTAAATCGATGCGCTGCGGTCCGGCCGGAATCGGCAAGCCTGCATCGGCAATCGTCAGCGTATCCGTGTGTCCCAGGCGGGCAATCACATGAGAGAGTTCAGCGTTTAACAAGCGACCTTTTTTCATCTTTTCACTCCACAGCGAAACGTTTCGCTGTCAGGAGTGTATGAAAAGCCGCCATCAACTCAACCGGCAAAGAAGAAATCTGTGATCGCTATCGAAACGTTTCGCTCACGCGGGGAGAAATTTGTATTAAGTCGGGGGAGGGGCAGAAAAAAGGGCCGCGAACGCGGCCCCGGAGGAGAGGATTAAGGCAGTTTCTTAACCTGCTTAACGTCCATCTCAATGCTGTTGAAATCTTTATCCAGTTCACCCGTCAGCTCGACGTTGTCTTTAGGTGAGATAGTCTGACCGTTCCAGTGCTTGTGGTCGATTTCGACTTTCATGGTGCCGGTCTGGTCGCGGAACAGATAATCTTCGTTGCCGATCTGTTTCTCCAGCTTACCGCGCACGGTGACCCAGCTGTCATCTTTCATCTCTTCAGCCTGCTTTACGGTCACCACACTGGTGTGATCGGCACTGAAACCACCCTGACCGGCTGCTGCCTGCGTCTGTGCGGCTGGCGCACTGGGATCAACAAATCCACCCTGCTGTGCAGCGAAAACCGGGGCGGAAGCCAGCATTACGACGGCCAGAATTGCAGCGTGCTTTTTCATTTTTTCACCTCTTTTCCATGATGTGGTTCGTCTTGTTGAGCTTAGTTGACCATAAAGTTCTTAACAGCTTCTTAAGAGGCAAAAATAAGCTATTTTCGCCGAAATCAGCTGTACAAGCAGGAAGTTGCTTCGTATAAAGCGCTATCGGAACAGGGAGACGTGATGCGTATTTTACTGATTGAAGATGATCGTTTAATTGGCGACGGTATCAAGGCGGGGCTGAGTAAACTGGGCTTCAGCGTTGACTGGTTTACCTCTGGTGAGGCGGGCTTTAACGCGCTGGAGGCCGCGCCCTGGGATGCGGTGATCCTGGATCTCTCACTGCCCGAGCGGGATGGGCTCGATATTCTGCGGCAGTGGCGACAGCAGGGCAAAGATGTACCGGTACTGATACTGACCGCACGCGATGCGCTCGATCAGCGGGTCGAAGGCCTGCAGCTGGGCGCCGACGACTATCTGTGTAAACCTTTTGCCTTAACCGAAGTAGCTGCTCGCTTACAGGCGCTGATCCGCCGCCGTCATGGCCAGCTGCAGCCCGAACTCCGGCACGGTAATGTGGTGCTGATCCCCGGCAGCCATAGTGTGATGCGCGAAGGTGAGGCGATTGCGCTGAAAAGCCGTGAACTGGCGCTGCTGGAACTGTTTATGCGAAACCCGGGCCGGGTGCTGACACGCAGCCAGCTGGAAGAGAAGCTCTACAACTGGGACGCCGATGTCTCCAGCAATGCGGTAGAGGTTCACATTCATCATCTGCGTAAAAAACTGGGCAGCCAGTTTATCCGCACGCTGCACGGCGTCGGTTATACCCTGGGAGCGGCTGAATGCGATCAATGAGCCTGTTTCTGCGGCTGGGTATCGGTTTTGTGCTGCTGCTCGGGATCTGCTGGGCCAGCGCCAGCCTGAGTGCCTGGCATCAGACACGTGAAACCCTTGATGAGCTCTTCGATACCCAGCAGATGCTGCTGGCAAAGCGTCTGCTGACGCTGGATTTCTCCTCGCTGGACAACGCCACTCTGCCTAAAACCAAAGAGATACTGCGCCACCATCGCGGCGATCAGGATGACGACGCCCTGGCCTTTGCCGTCTTCACGCGCGACGGCCGGCAGGTGATGAATGATGGTGACAATGGCCGCTACCTGCCGTTTGAGGCGGAGTATCAGGGATTTCATGAGGGTCAGCTCACCAATGATGACGATCGCTGGCGGTTTGTCTGGCTGACTACGCCCGACCAGCAGTTCCGGGTGGTGGTGGGTCAGGAGTCCGAATACCGTGACGACATGACGCGGGATCTGATGAAAGCCAGCATGCTGCCCTGGCTGATCGCGCTGCCCTTTATGTTGCTGCTGCTGATCGGTCTGGTCTGGTCTGAACTGCGCCCCCTGAAGACGCTGGCACAGCAGCTGGCGCAGCGCGCACCCGATGATGATACGCCGCTGCAGGCAGACCGCGTGCCGAAAGAGGTGCAACCGCTGATGGTCGCGCTCAATGGTCTGTTCAGCCGCATCAGCGCAATGATGCAGCGTGAACGGCGCTTTACCTCTGATGCCGCACATGAGCTGCGCAGTCCGCTGGCGGCGCTGCAGGTGCAAAGCGAGGTGATCCAGCTGACTGCGGATGATGAAGTGATGCGAAGCCATGCGCTGCAGCAACTGGATGCCGGCATTATCCGCGCAACCCGGCTGGTGGATCAGCTGCTGACGCTCTCACGGGTTGAAGCTGATGATGCACGCAGCGCCTTCGAAACGGTGGCGCTGAAACGCACGGTCCAGGAGACGCTGGCTGCACAGCTGCCGCTGGCGGATAAAACGGGTGTCACGCTGCGGCTGCATGCTGACGCCGATCCGCAGATTCAGGGGCATCCGCTGTTACTGTCACTGCTGGTGCGTAATCTGCTGGATAATGCCATTCGCTATACGCCAGCGGGCAGCGAAGTTGATGTGCGGCTTCAGGCGAACAGCCTGTCGGTAGAGGATAACGGCGAAGGTCTGAGTGCAGCCGATCTGCAACGGCTTGGTGAACGTTTCTGGCGACCGCCAGGTCAGGAGAAAAGCGGAAGCGGGCTGGGATTATCGATAGTCCGCAATATCGCCCAGTTGCACGGGATGCAGGTCAGCTTCAGCCAGCGATCGGGTGGCGGATTATGCGTCACGCTGCGCTGGTCAGCGCCCGCCCCGTAAGGCGGGCACTGCAGATCAAATCTCGACCTGGGTGCCAAGCTCAATCACCCGGTTTGGCGGGATCTCAAACTGGTCTGGCGCACGGAGCGCATTGCGCTGCAGCGCCAGGAAGAGTTTGCCACGCAGGCGCAGATACCACGGCCGTTTGCCGATAATCAGCGACTCATGCGACATGAAGAACGATGTCTCCATCATGCGGCAGTTGAGCCCTTCCAGCCCGCAGCGGTGGAAAATCTCCTCGACGTTTGGCGTTTCGCGCCAGCCGTAGCTGGCCACCACCCGCCAGAAGGTGGGTGACAGCTGCTCAATCGTCACGCGACGCACGTTGTGCACGTAAGGCGCATCTTCTGTCCGCAACGTCAGCAGCACCACCCGCTCATGCAACACTTTGTTGTGTTTAAGGTTATGCAGCATGGCAAACGGAATCACATTCAGCGCACGCGACATATAGACCGCGGTGCCCGGCACGCGAACCGGCGGCGATTTCTCCAGTGACGCGATCATCGCCTCCAGGGAGTTGCCATGCTCGTGCATGCGGCGCAGCAGGCGGAAACGTTCGCTTTTCCACGTCGTCATAATGATAAACATCACCAGGCCGAGACAGAGCGGCAGCCAGCCACCGGAGAAGATTTTCACCAGGTTGGCGGTAAACAGCGGCACATCGATACAGAGCATCAGTACCAGGATGACGGCAACCGCCAGCTTATTCCAGTGCCAGTTTTTAACCGCCACGGTACAGGAGAGCATCGCGGTCAGCACCATGGTGCCGGTGACGGCGATACCGTAGGCCGCAGCCAGATTACTTGAATGCTCAAAGCTGATAATCACAATCAGCACGGCGAAGTAGAGTACCCAGTTAATCACCGGAATATAGATCTGGCCCGATTCGCGCTCAGAGGTGTGGATGATACGCATCCCCGGCAGATAGCCCAGTCGCACCGCCTGGCGCGTCAGCGAGAAGACGCCGGAGATCACCGCCTGTGAGGCAATCACCGTGGCCAGCGTCGCCAGAATCAGCATCGGGATCAGCGCCCAGTCCGGCGCCAGCAGGAAGAAGGGGTTTTTAATCGCTTTGGGATCGCTGAGTAACAGCGCGCCCTGACCAAAGTAGTTCAGGACCAGCGACGGCAACACCACCGAGAACCAGGCCAGTCGGATCGGCACTTTACCGAAGTGACCCATATCGGCATACAGCGCTTCAACCCCGGTAATCGCCAGCACCACCGCGCCAAGCGCGAAGAATGAGACAGATTTATAGTGCAGGAAGAACTCGACCGCATAGGCGGGATTCAGCGCATGCAGCACTTCCGGGTTTTTCATGATGCCGCTGACCCCCAGGATCGCCAGCACCAGGAACCACACCAGCATCACCGGCGCGAAGAGTTTGCCCACCATGCCGGTGCCATGTTTCTGAATCGCAAACAGCAGCGTCAGCACCGCAATCGACATCGGCACAATAAAGGGATCCAGCGACGGCGCGGCAATCTCCAGACCTTCAATGGCTGACATCACCGAAATGGCCGGCGTGATCACCACTTCCCCATAGAAGAAGCTGCCGCCAATCAGGCCCATGATCACCAGCACTGCCGTGGCGCGTGCACCCGTATGGCGGCCCGCCAGCGACATCAGTGTCAGAATACCGCCTTCACCGGCATTGTCGGCGCGCATCACATAACTGATGTACTTCAGTGATACCACCAGCACCAGCAGCCAGAAAATCAGCGACAAAAAGCCAAACACCGCTTCCCGCTCAACGCCGAAGCCGAACTGTCCGGAGAGACATTCACGCAAGGTATACAGCGGACTGGTGCCGATATCCCCGTAAACAACACCAATAGCGGCCAGCGTTAATCCGCGAAGTGACTGCTTATTATCCGAGCTCATAGAGTTATCTTTTGTTGGAGTCTAAGAGGCGCAACAACCCCTCGCTCAGGCCATCAAAAAGCGCACAGTATGCACGGTTTGCCGAAAATTCCTATACCCGCTTCGCCTGTCTGCCAGGGTAACGGGGTGGTTTCAGGCATTAAAGCGTTAATCAGCGCCGCTTTCAAAGCAGGCAAACCTTATGAAACAAAAAAGCTGACAGCTATCAACGCTTTCACGCATGATGATCTATAGAGTAAGGCGCTTGCTGAAGCGCGGCGGCCCGACGATCGTAAGGACATTGAAGTGATTATGGCTCAACCCCATCTTTTGGCAGAAAGAATTTCTCGCCTTAGCAATGCGTTAGAAAAAGGATTGTATGAGCGACATCATGCCATCCGCCTTTGCCTGCTGGCAGCGCTGAGCGGTGAAAGCGTATTCCTGCTGGGACCGCCCGGCATCGCCAAGAGCCTGATTGCCCGCCGCCTGAAATATGCCTTTCAGCACGCCCGCGCCTTTGAATATCTGATGACCCGTTTCTCCACACCGGAAGAGGTGTTTGGCCCGCTATCTATTCAGGCACTGAAGGATGAAGGGCGCTATCAGCGCCTCACTAAAGGTTATCTGCCCGACGCGGAGATTGTTTTTCTGGATGAGATCTGGAAAGCCGGCCCGGCGATTCTGAATACCCTGCTGACCGCTATCAACGAACGCCGCTTCCGCAATGGCGACAGCGAAGAGGCTATTCCGATGCGTCTGCTGGTCACCGCCTCTAATGAAATGCCGGAAGCGGACAGCGGCCTTGAAGCGCTCTATGACCGGATGCTAATCCGCCTGTGGCTGGATAATGTGCATGAGAAGCAGAACTTTCGCAGCATGCTGACCCATCAGCAGGATGAGCACACCAATCCGGTCGCGGAATCCCTGCGCATCAGTGATGAGGAGTATGCGCAGTGGCAGCTCGGCATCAGTCAGGTCAGCCTCCCGGATGCGGTGTTCGAGCTGATTTATCAGCTGCGCCAGCAACTGGAAAGCCAGCCCGCCGCGCCCTATATTTCCGATCGTCGCTGGAAAAAAGCCATTCATCTGCTGCAGGCCAGCGCCTTTTACAGTGGCCGCAGCGCCATTGCGCCGATAGACCTGATCCTGCTGAAAGATTGCCTCTGGCACGACGTTGCTTCCATGCAGCTGCTGGAGCGCGAAATCGATCAGCTGATGACGCAGCACGCCTGGCAGCAGCAGCCGATGTTGCTGAAACTGCATCAGATAAAAGCGCGTCGCATGGCTCTGCAGCAGCAACAGAGCATCGCACAGGCGATCACTCTGGAAAAACACAGCGGCATGTTCAGTCGCAAACCCCATTACGACCTGCCGGAAAGCTTCACTGATGAGCAACTGACGCTGATGCTGCAAAAACCGCTGATGCTGCATGACATGCAGGTGACACATCTGGTTATCGCGCGTGATGCACTGAATCAGTGGCTGCAGAAAGGGGGCGAGGTTCGCGGCAAGCTCAATGGAATTGGCTTTGCGCAGAGTCTGGATTTACAGGTGGATGCGCAGCACTGCCTGGCTATCCGTGATGTCAGCCTGCAATCGTCGCGTCTGACACTGCCTGGCGTCAGCAACAGCGAGCCGCTGCCCGGTGAGATCACCGAAGCGCTGGATGCACTGGAGAGTGAACTGCGGTCGCAGCGTCATCTGTTCAGCCAGCATCAGCGCTGCCTGTTTATCAGTGATGACTGGCTGGCGCGGGTTGAAACCAGCCTGCAGGATGTGGCGGAACAGTTGAAACAGGCGCGTAAATGATCCCACTGGAGACGCTCAGCACACTGCTCTCCGTGGGTGAAACCGAACTGATTGAAGAGCTGATTATTGCCCTGCTGGCGTCTCCACAGCTGGCGCTGTTTTTTGAAAAGTTTCCCGGGCTGAAAAAAGCGCTGTTGCGCGATGTGCCACGCTGGCGAGCGGAGATCAACGCTGAGCTCAAAGCCACGCCGGTTCCGGCCACGCTGGCCGAAGAGTTTCAGCTGTTCCAGCGGGTACAACTCCTCAGCGATCGTGAATTCAGCCACCAGCTGAATGCCACGCTTCAGGCGCTTGAAAGCCTGCCTTCCCCTTTTCTGGATGAAGCCAACCGGCTGCTGCAGCACACCGATATCAGCCATCTCAGCAGCGCGCAGCACCAGCTTTTTCTACAGCGCTGGCGGCTGAGCCTGACCTTACAGACTCTGACGCTGAATCAGCAGTTGCTGGAGCAGCAGCGCGAACGCCTGCTGGCGGAACTGCAGCAGCGTATGGCACTGAGCGGTCAGCTGGCGCCGATTCTCGGCGACGATGACGAAGCCGCCGCTGGCCGGCTGTGGGACATGAGCAAAGCGTCACTGCAGCCTGGCGACTATCAGCTGATGCTGCAATATGGCGACTTTCTGGCGCAGCAGCCGGAGCTGCTGAAACTGGCCCAGCAGTTGGGTCGCAGCCGCGAGGCAAAATCGGTGCCGTCGCAGGATGCCCCTATGGAGGCCTTTCACCATATGGTGCAGGAACCTGCGGCCGTGCCGGAGGAGGTCAGCGGCATTCACCAGAGCGATGACGTGCTGCGTCTGCTGCCGCCGGAGTTAGCTGCACTGAGTATCAGTGAACTGGAGCTGGAGTTTTACCGGCGGCTGGTAGAGAAACGGCTGCTGACCTACAAGCTGCAGGGCGATGCCTGGCATGAAAAGGTCACGATGCGTCCGGCCAGCCACCAGCAGCATGAAGAGCAGCCGCGCGGGCCGTTCATCGTCTGCGTCGATACCTCGGGTTCAATGGGTGGCTTCAATGAGCGCTGCGCCAAAGCGTTTTGTCTGGCGCTGCTGAAGGTCGCGCTGGCCGATCGCCGTCGCTGCTACATCATGCTGTTTGCGCATGAGGTGATCGGCTATGAACTGACCGGTGATGACGGGCTGGAACAGGCGATTCGCTTTCTCAGTCAGCGCTTTCGCGGCGGCACCGATCTGGCAGCCTGCCTCTCTTCTGTTGTGACCCGGATGGAAGGCGTCCTGTGGCAGGAAGCCGATGCGGTGATCGTCTCCGATTTTATTGCCCAGCGTCTGCCGGAAGAGGTGATCGGGACCATTAAAACGCGTCAGCGAAATAATCAGCAACGTTTTCACGCCGTGGCTATGTCGGCCCACGGGAAACCAGGCATTCTGCGCATCTTCGACCATATCTGGCGTTTCGATACCGGCATGAAAAGCCGTCTGCTGCGTCACTGGCGGCGTTAAGTCATCGGGCAGAAATGCACATTTGCTATAGTAAATTACCGTTTCACTTACTCAGCAATCTGGAGCTCCTTGTGACGCTTGCTCAACCTCATCGCGATCTGCCTGCGCCGACGCGAACGCTACTGCTCTCCGGCCATAACATTGAACAAAAACGTGCCGAATTGCTGGCCTATTTCCACCAGACCTGGGAACAGTATGAAAGTCTGTTTACCTGTCTGGCCGATTCCCAGGCCTGGTTTACCAAAGCCATTCCACTGCGCCATCCTTTAATCTTCTATTTTGGCCACACCGCTACCTTCTACATTAATAAGCTGATGGCCGGACGCCTTATCGACGCGCGTCTGGACGATCGTATCGAAGCGATGATGGCGATTGGTGTGGATGAGATGAGCTGGGACGATCTTAACGACAGCCACTATGACTGGCCCACTGTTGAAGAAGTCCGCGAATACCGCGGGCGCGTTAAAGCGCTGGTCAGCGATCTGATCCAGACCCTGCCGCTGACTCTGCCGATCACCTGGGAGAGTCCGGTCTGGGTGATCCTGATGGGCATTGAGCATGAGCGTATTCATCTGGAAACCTCCAGCGTACTGATACGCCAGTTACCGGTCGGGTGGGTGAAACCCCAGCCCGCGTGGCCGGTCTGCCCGATGGCGCGCCACCAGCGCGAGGCTGTCCCGGCCAATACCCTGCTGCCGATGCCCGGCGGCACCGTCACGCTGGGTAAAACCGACGATACCTATGGCTGGGATGTCGAATATGGCCGCCAGCAGATCGCGCTGCAGCCGTTCCAGGCGAGCAAAATGCTGGTCAGCAACGCGGAATTCCTGGCGTTCGTTGAGGCGGGGGGTTATCAGGACGCTCGCTGGTGGGATGACGAAGGCTGGGGCTGGTGTCAGTTTGCTAAAGCGGAGATGCCCACCTTCTGGGTCGGCACGCCTGCGATGCCCGATCAGCTTAAACTGCGTCTGATGTGTGAAGAAGTCGCGATGCCGTGGGACTGGCCAGCCGAGGTTAACCAGCTGGAAGCGGCGGCCTTCTGCCGCTGGAAAGCGGATCAGACGGGAATGAGTGTTCAGCTCCCCTGTGAAGCGGAGTGGGCTCAGCTGCGCGAACAGGTCGCGGGCGATCAGCCGGATTGGGATCGGGCACCGGGTAACATTAACCTGGCGTACTGGGCTTCCTCTTCACCGGTCGATCTCTTCGCCCAGGGTGACTTCTTCGATATCGTCGGTAACGTCTGGCAGTGGACGACCACGCCGACCAACGGCTTTGAAGGTTTTAAAGTCCACCCGCTTTACGATGATTTCTCTACCCCGACCTTTGATGGCAAACATTCGCTGATCAAAGGCGGTAGCTGGATATCGACCGGCAACGAAGCGCTGAAATCGGCACGCTATGCGTTCCGCCGCCACTTCTTCCAGCATGCCGGTTTCCGCTACGTGGTTTCCAGCCATCAGGAAACCATGGCGCTGAACCCGTATGAATCTGACGCCATGGTGTCGCAATACCTCGACTTCCAGTATGGCCCGCGCTATTTCGGCGTGGATAACTATGCCGAAAGCCTGGTAAACCTGGCGCTGAACTACACCACTGCACGCGGCGAGGCACTGGATATTGGCTGTGCCACCGGACGCGCCAGTTTTGAACTGGCCCGCCACTTTGAACGTGTCACCGGCATGGACTACTCGGCACGCTTCATCGATGTGGCGCTTCAGCTGGCCAGCGGCGAAGACTTCCGTTATCTCCTGCCACAGGAAGGCGATCTGGTGGAGTATCGCCAGGTTCGCCTGAAAGATTTCGCGCTGGAGAGCGAACTGGCGCAGCGGATTCAGTTTGTTCAGGGCGACGCCTGTAACCTTAAGCCGCAACCCGCCCGTTACGATCTGGTACTCGCATCCAACCTGATCGATCGCCTGCGTCAGCCCGCACGATTCCTGCAGGATGTCACGCCGATGCTGCGTCAGGGCGGCATTCTGGTGCTCTCATCGCCCTATACCTGGCTGGAGGATTTCACGCCGAAAGAGAACTGGCTGGGCGGCGTGCGTGAAAACGGTGAGGCACTGACGACGCTGCAGGCACTGCAACGTCTGCTGGCAGCCGACTTCGACCTGGTCGATGAACCGCAGGATAAACCGTTTGTGATCCGCGAAACGGCCCGCAAGTTCCAGCACACGCTGGCGCAGGTCACCGTCTGGCGCAAACGCTAAGTGAACCGGCAGCGACGCCCGTCGCTGCCGGGAGTTGCCTGAACCACTATTTTGCTGCACATTCATCCTTGTTTACTTAAGCAGACCAATAACGAGGATGGCCATGGCCGAACATCTGCAGCTCGATAACCTGGATCGCGGCATTCTGAATGCCCTGCTCGACAATGCGCGCACTGCTTACGCCGAGCTGGCAAAACAGTTTAACGTCAGCCCCGGCACCATTCATGTCCGCGTGGAGAAGATGAAGCAGGCGGGCATTATCCTGGGCACCCGGGTTGATATCGATCCGCGCCAGCTGGGATTTGATGTCTGCTGTTTTATCGGCATTATCCTTAAGAGCGCGCGTGACTATCCGGCGGCGCTGAGCAAACTGGATGCGCTGGATGAAGTGGTTGAAGCCTGGTACACCACCGGCCACTACAGCATCTTTATTAAGGTGATGTGCCGGTCCATTGATGCCCTGCAACAGGTGCTGATCAACAAGATCCAGACCATAGATGAAATTCAGTCGACGGAAACGCTGATCTCGCTGCAAAACCCGATCATGCGCACTATCAAGCCCTGATCCTTCTCCGCCTTGTGCATAATCTTATCCCTGACGAATGTGGCGGCTGGCAACGGCTGCGTTCGCTTCTCATAATCTATTAACCCTGTTGTCCACAGGTGGATCACCGCTTGATCACAGCGTACAATGCTCGCCTTAATGTCCGGGAGAGCAAGATGGCCGATATCACCTTAATCAGTGGCAGTACTCTGGGTAGCGCAGAGTATGTGGCTGAACATCTGGAAGAAAAATTACAGGAAGCGGGCTTCTCAACGCAGATGCTGCATGGCCCGGAGCTGGATGAAGTGCCACACGAGGGTATCTGGCTGGTGGTCTGTTCAACTCACGGTGCAGGCGATATTCCCGATAACCTGCTGCCGCTGTTCGAAGCCATCACGGAAAGCCAGCCCGATCTCTCGCAGGTCCGGTTTGGTGCCATCGGACTCGGCAATCATGAATATGATCTCTTTTGTGGCGCGATCCGCCAGATTGAAGCCCTGTTAATTGCTCAGGGTGCCCGCCAGATCGGCGATCGTCTGGAGATTGATGTGCTGGAGCATGAGATCCCTGAAGATCCCGCGGAAGCCTGGCTGGAAAGCTGGAAAAAGGCGATCTGAAGGGGGCTGGGGATCGCGAAATAGTGACGATCCCCAGTGGAACATGCTGATTTTATCCTTTTCCGCTCGTTTATTTTGTGGATAACTACCCTCTTTTACTGCGTATAACCGGTAGTTATCCAAAGAACAACCGTAGAATGAATTTTGAGCTGTGGATAACATGCCATTTTGATCCCAGCTTATACGGATCAGGATCACCGATCACTAACAGGTAGTGATCCTCGTCATCCTGTTGTTTATGCTGTGCTTCTGGCACATATCCACAGAAAAGCGGGATCCTAATAAGAGATCTAACAGAAAGATCATATACAGATCTAAGATCCTTTCTTTTAAAACCGGACGATCCCGCGGCTTTCACCCCAGACGGAATTTGAGTAGAATCCACGCCCCAGGACGACGATCCTGCAAGTTCATCAACCGAGGTACCACTTCATGTTTTATCAGGATCCTTTTGACGTCATCGTAATTGGTGGTGGTCATGCGGGCACCGAAGCCGCAATGGCGGCAGCCCGAATGGGTCAGCAAACCCTGTTACTCACCCATAACATTGATACGCTTGGACAAATGTCCTGTAACCCGGCGATTGGTGGGATTGGCAAAGGACATTTGGTGAAGGAAGTGGATGCCCTGGGTGGTCTGATGGCCAGTGCGATTGACCAGGCGGGTATCCAGTTTAGGATACTAAACGCCAGCAAAGGTCCGGCAGTGCGGGCAACCCGTGCTCAGGCGG
This sequence comes from Pantoea sp. EKM10T, assembly GCF_011800685.1. NCBI lineage: Bacteria > Pseudomonadati > Pseudomonadota > Gammaproteobacteria > Enterobacterales > Erwiniaceae > Pantoea > Pantoea sp. EKM10T. The sequence goes on along the minus strand of NZ_JAALEU010000008.1, from coordinate 219,999 downwards.
ATCGCGTGCTCTATCGCCAGGCAGTGCGTACGGCACTGGAGAACCAGCCCAATCTGATGATCTTCCAGCAGGCGGTCGACGATCTTATCGTGGAAAACGATCGTGTGGTGGGTGCAGTCACCCAGATGGGACTGAAGTTCCGCGCGAAAACCGTCGTCCTCACCGTCGGCACGTTCCTTGACGGCAAAATTCATATCGGTCTGGATAATTACAGTGGCGGTCGCGCAGGTGATCCCCCGTCCATTCCGCTGGCAAAACGACTGCGTGCGCTGCCGCTGCGGGTAGACCGCCTCAAGACTGGTACGCCACCGCGTATCGATGCGCGCACCATCGATTTTTCAGTGCTCAGCCCGCAGCACGGCGATAACCCGATGCCTGTGTTCTCGTTTATGGGCAATGCGTCTCAGCATCCGCAGCAGGTACCATGCTGGATCACTCACACCAATGAGAAAACCCATGAGGTGATCCGCAATAATCTGGATCGCAGCCCGATGTATGCCGGGATCATTGAGGGGATCGGTCCACGCTACTGCCCGTCTATCGAAGACAAAGTGATGCGCTTTGCCGATCGTAACTCGCATCAGATCTTCCTGGAGCCGGAAGGGCTGACCAGCAATGAGATCTACCCGAATGGCATCTCAACCAGTCTGCCATTTGATGTGCAGATTCAGATCGTTCGCTCCATGCAGGGCATGGAGAATGCGAAGATCGTGCGTCCGGGCTATGCCATCGAGTATGACTTCTTCGATCCACGCGATCTCAAACTGACGCTGGAGAGCAAATTTATTCACGGCCTGTTCTTTGCCGGCCAGATCAACGGCACAACCGGCTACGAAGAAGCCGCTGCACAGGGGATGCTGGCGGGTCTGAATGCCGCCCGTCAGTCTGCGGACAAAGAGGGCTGGGCACCACGTCGTGACCAGGCTTATCTGGGCGTACTGGTTGATGACCTCTGCACGCTCGGTACCAAAGAGCCGTACCGGATGTTTACCTCCCGTGCTGAATATCGTCTGATGCTGCGCGAAGACAATGCCGATCTGCGTCTGACCGAAACCGGTCGTGAACTGGGTCTGGTGGATGATGCGCGCTGGGCGCGTTTCAATCAGAAGCTGGAAGCGATTGAACAGGAGCGTCAGCGCCTGCGCGATATCTGGGTCCATCCGAAGTCAGAGCACGTGACGGAAGTGAATACGGTACTCAGTGCGCCGCTGACCAAAGAAGCGAGCGGCGAAGATCTGCTGCGCCGTCCTGAGCTGACCTATCTGAAGCTGATGACGCTGGATGCCTTTGGTCCGGCACTGGCTGATGAGCAGGCCGCTGAGCAGGTTGAGATTCAGGTCAAATATGAAGGTTATATCGCGCGTCAGCAGGAAGAGATCGATCGCCAGCTGCGCAACGAGAACACGCTGTTACCGGTGGAGCTCGACTATCGCCAGGTGAACGGCCTCTCAAATGAGGTTATCGCCAAGCTGAACGATCACAAACCGAGTTCGATTGGTCAGGCGACGCGTATCTCCGGCATTACGCCGGCGGCCATCTCAATTCTGCTTATCTATCTGAAAAAACAGGGTCTGCTGCGTAAAAGCGCCTGATCTGAAAACGGGGCGAGGAGACTCGCCCCCGCTGAATGGACTTATGCTGTGATCAACACACTCACGTCGCTGCTACAGGCAGCCGGTATTTCCCTCTCCGATCAACAAAAACAGCAGCTGGTTGCCTATGTCGGCCTGCTGGATAAGTGGAACAAAGCCTACAATCTGACATCAGTGCGCGATCCGCAGCAGATGCTGGTACGCCATATCCTCGACAGCATCGTGGTGGCGCCGCATCTGCAAGGCTCACGTTTCATTGATGTGGGAACCGGACCAGGACTGCCAGGCATTCCGCTGGCTATCGTGATGCCTGATGCGCACTTTACGTTGCTCGACAGCCTGGGCAAGCGGGTGCGTTTCCTGCGTCAGGTTCAGCATGAGTTAGGACTCACTAACATTACTCCGGTGCAGAGCCGGGTTGAGGCGTTCCCGGCTGAGCCGCCCTTTGATGGCGTGATCAGTCGTGCATTTGCCTCGCTGACCGACATGGTGAACTGGTGTCATCATCTGCCGGGAAGAGAAGGGCGCTTCTTCGCGCTGAAAGGCGTGCGTCCGGACGATGAAATTGCGGAGTTACCGGCAGGCTACGTCTCTGACGCGGTGATTAAGTTGCAGGTTCCGCAGCTGGAAGGTGATCGCCACCTGGTCATTCTTCGTCACCAATAGGCTTTCGATTGGCAGATATTTAGCGTTTATCTGCCAGTGATTTTCGTCAGCTCCGGGCTCAAAAAAGTGCAGATGATGCGCTATCAATAAAAGATTTTGATTAAGCCCTGGCTGACCGAAGGTTAAAACGGTGACGGAAATTATCCGAAAAGCTCTGTTACATTTAACGTTTAATTCACATTCAGTTATCAGAAATATCACTTGTATAGGCGGGTCGCTGAATAAAAGTAGTCACGGCTGAAAATATATCGCGGTAATAACTTTGCGTGCGTAATATCAATTACATGATTCTTAAGCACAGTTCGATGTCAATAGCGTGTTTTCTGTGAAAATAGTCTTGCAGATGCATTTTTATAATTTCAATATTTTGATTTTATTGGATTAATTTGTAATACGGATTGTTCTTAAATAGCGCACAGATAAAACTCAGTGTAGTGAAAGTGCTTATTATGTGATCTAAAGCACGCTTTAAAAGCAAGTTGCGAGAGAATTTTCAGTCAGATTAGGGTGAATCTCTGCAGGGTAATCTTTGGAAAAATAGCCCTCCGGAAAGAAATTTAAATAATTGTTCACCTTTTCGCTACTTACCGATTGAAATCGCAGGTGCGGCCCGTATAATTTGCACGGCTTTTGCTGCTTGACTCAACTGCGCAAAGGCAGTCTTATACGACACGCGACATACCCCTAACGGGGCAGGAGAGTATCAGCGTCATGTCAGTGTCTCTTTACAGTGTAAAATACGCCCGAACGGTGCTGATGATTCAGCTGGTGACGATAGTCATTATCGGTGCACTCTTTGCTCTTAAAGATGTCATCTGGGGTCTCTCTGCTCTTGCTGGCGGTGCGGCAGCCTGGCTGCCAAACGTATTGTTTTTGTTTTTAGCCTGGCGCCTGCAGGGGCAAACCCCAGCTTCGGGGCGAGTCGCGTGGAGCTTCGCTTTGGGTGAAATAGCCAAAGTGTTTGCGACCATCATTTTGCTCATTGTGGCGTTGGGTCTATTCGGAGCGGTTTTCTGGCCGGTCGGAATAACCTGGTTATCGGTGCTGGTGGTACAAATGCTGGCACCGGCGGTAATTAACAACAAAGGGTAAGAGGCATCATGGCTGCAGGAGAAATCTCTACTCCGCAAGAGTACATTGGTCACCACCTGACTCATCTTCAGTTGGACCTGCGTACCTTCGAGATAGTGAATCCGCACGACGCTCCCGCGACGTTCTGGGTATTAAATATCGATTCCATGTTTTTCTCTATGGTGCTGGGAATCATCTTCCTGGTGTTGTTCCGTAGCGTGGCAAAATCTGCCACCAGCGGTGTGCCAGGGAAAATGCAGGCGGCTATCGAACTGGTTGTCGGTTTCGTCGATAGTAACGTGCGCGACATGTATCACGGTAAGAGCAAACTTATCGCCCCGCTGGCTCTGACAATCTTTGTCTGGGTCTTCCTGATGAACTTCATGGATCTGCTGCCAATCGACTTGCTGCCATATATTGGCGAGCACGTATTGGGGTTACCGGCGCTGCGCGTCGTACCATCTGCAGACGTGAACATCACGCTATCTATGGCGTTGGGCGTATTTATTTTGATTCTGTTCTACAGCATCAAAATGAAAGGCATTGGCGGCTTCACTAAAGAGCTGACGCTGCAGCCTTTTAACCACCCGATCTTCATCCCGATCAACCTGATTCTGGAAGGTGTGAGCCTGCTGTCTAAGCCTGTATCACTGGGTTTACGACTGTTCGGTAACATGTATGCGGGTGAACTGATCTTTATCCTTATTGCCGGTCTGTTGCCGTGGTGGTCGCAGTGGGTGCTGAATGTGCCGTGGGCCATTTTCCACATCCTGATCATTTCGCTACAGGCTTTCATTTTCATGGTCCTCACGATTGTCTATCTGTCGATGGCATCTGAAGAACATTGATTTTTTTCTCAACACTACTTTCCCTCTTGATTTCGGGTTGCAGCGCACACCGCTGAAGCCCGGAAGATGAAGGGAGCATTTAACTGAAACAAACTGGAGACTGTCATGGAAAACCTGAATATGGATCTGCTGTACATGGCTGCCGCTGTGATGATGGGCCTGGCGGCAATCGGTGCTGCGATCGGTATCGGCATCCTCGGAGGAAAATTCCTGGAAGGCGCTGCTCGTCAGCCTGACCTGATTCCTCTGCTGCGTACGCAGTTCTTTGTTGTAATGGGTCTGGTGGATGCAATCCCGATGATCGCTGTTGGTCTGGGTCTGTACGTGATGTTTGCTGTCGCCTAAAGCCCTGTGTTCACTCAGCGCACAATGTGCAAGGGTGAACGGATTCTGCCGCTTATCGTTGATAACGGCAGAAAAGTTAAATACTCAATCTAGAGGCATTGTGCTGTGAACATTAATGCAACAATCCTCGGCCAGGCTATCGCGTTCATCCTGTTTGTCGCGTTCTGCATGAAGTACGTATGGCCGCCGCTCATGGCTGCTATCGAAAAGCGCCAGAAAGAAATTGCTGAAGGCCTTGCTTCTGCTGAACGTGCAAAGAAAGATTTGGATCTCGCGCAGGCTAATGCGACCGACCAGCTGAAAAAAGCCAAAGAAGACGCTCAGGTCATTATCGAGCAAGCGAACAAGCGTCGCGCGCAGATTCTGGACGAAGCCAAAACCGAAGCTGAAAACGAACGTAATCGCATCGTGACACAAGCGCAGGCTGAAATTGACGCTGAACGCAAACGTGCGCGTGAAGAACTGCGTAAGCAGGTCGCGTTGCTGGCTATGGCTGGCGCCGAGAAGATCATCGAACGCTCCGTGGATGAAGCTGCTAACAGCGACATCGTTGATAAACTGGTCGCTGAACTGTAAGGAGGGAGGGGCTGATGTCTGATCTGATTACTGTAGCTCGCCCCTACGCCAAAGCAGCTTTTGACTTTGCTGTTGAGCATCAAAGTATTGAACGCTGGCAACAGATGCTGGCGTTTGCCGCAGAAGTGGCTCGCAATGAACAGATGGCTGATCTTCTCTCAGGTGCATTAGCACCCGAAGCGCTGGCAGCGTCGTTTAACGCAGTCTGTGGTGATCAACTGGATGAACCCGCGCAGAACCTGGTTAAGGTGATGGCGGAAAACGGACGTTTGACAGCGCTTCCGGCTGTACTGGCCCAATACATCGAACTGCGTGACGCTCATGAAGCCACCGCTGAAGTTGATGTTATCTCCGCCAGTACGCTGAGTGACGACCAGCTGAATAAAATCAGCGCCGCGATGGAAAAACGTCTGTCACGCAAAGTTAAGCTGAATTGCAAAATTGATAAGTCTGTGATGGCAGGCGTGATCATCCGTTCGGGTGATCTGGTTATTGATGGCAGCGTACGCGGCCGTCTTGACCGTCTGGCTGACGTCTTGCAGTCTTAAGGGGACTGGAGCATATGCAACTGAATTCCACCGAAATCAGCGAACTGATCAAGCAGCGCATTGCTCAGTTCAATGTCGTGAGTGAAGCTCACAACGAAGGTACTATTGTTTCTGTAAGTGACGGTATCATCCGCGTACACGGCCTGGCCGATGTCATGCAGGGTGAGATGATTGCCCTGCCGGGCAACCGTTACGCTATCGCCCTGAACCTCGAGCGTGACTCGGTTGGTGCAGTGGTGATGGGCCCTTACGCTGACCTCGCCGAAGGCATGAAGGTTAAGTGTACTGGCCGTATTCTTGAAGTACCGGTTGGCCGTGGCCTGCTGGGCCGCGTAGTGAACACCCTGGGTGCTCCTATCGACGGTAAAGGCGCAATCGACAACGACGGTTTCTCACCGGTTGAAGTCATTGCACCTGGCGTTATCGACCGTCAGTCAGTCGACCAGCCGGTTCAGACCGGTTATAAGTCGGTCGATGCGATGATTCCAATCGGCCGTGGCCAGCGTGAGCTGATCATCGGTGACCGTCAGACCGGTAAAACCGCAATGGCGATCGATGCGATCATCAACCAGCGCGACTCAGGCATCAAGTGTGTCTACGTTGCGATTGGTCAGAAAGCCTCAACCATCTCTAACGTGGTTCGTAAGCTGGAAGAGCATGGCGCACTGCAGAACACCATCGTTGTTGTGGCGTCTGCTTCTGAATCTGCTGCACTGCAGTATCTCTCTCCGTACGCAGGCTGTGCGATGGGCGAATACTTCCGTGACCGCGGTGAAGATGCGCTGATCGTATACGATGACCTTTCTAAGCAGGCTGTCGCGTACCGTCAGATTTCTCTGCTGCTGCGCCGTCCACCAGGCCGTGAAGCATTCCCTGGCGACGTGTTCTATCTCCACTCCCGTCTGCTGGAACGTGCATCACGCGTAAGCGCTGATTATGTAGAGCGTTTCACCAATGGCGCAGTGACAGGTAAAACCGGTTCACTGACCGCGCTGCCGATCATCGAAACCCAGGCGGGCGACGTTTCTGCGTTCGTTCCGACCAACGTAATCTCGATTACTGATGGTCAGATCTTCCTGGAATCGAACCTGTTCAACTCCGGTATTCGTCCGGCCGTTAACCCAGGTATTTCGGTATCCCGCGTAGGTGGTGCTGCACAGACCAAGATCATCAAGAAACTGTCCGGTGGTATCCGTACCGCGCTGGCACAGTATCGTGAACTGGCGGCATTCTCGCAGTTTGCCTCTGATCTGGATGATGCAACCCGCAAACAGCTGAGCCACGGTCAGAAAGTGACCGAGCTGCTGAAGCAGAAACAGTATGCGCCGATGTCTGTCGCACAGCAGGGTCTGGTTCTGTTCGCTGCAGAGCGTGGCTATCTGAACGACGTTGAACTGGCAAAAATTGGCAGCTTCGAAGCTGCACTGCTGGCCTTCGCCGATCGCGACCACGCTGAGCTGATGGCTGAAATCAACCAGTCGGGTAACTTTAATAACGATATCGAAGCCAAGCTGAAAGGCCTGGTCGAGACGTTTAAAGCAACCCAGTCCTGGTAATGTCTGGCGGCTTGTCTGAAAAGGCAGGCCGCAAGGCTTTGAGGAGAAGCTAATGGCCGGCGCAAAAGAGATACGAAGCAAGATTGGAAGCGTGAAAAACACGCAGAAGATCACCAAAGCGATGGAAATGGTCGCCGCCTCCAAGATGCGTAAAACGCAGGAACGCATGGCGGCCAGCCGTCCGTATGCAGAAACCATGCGCAAAGTGATTGGTCACCTTGCGTTGGGTAATCTGGAATACAAGCACCCTTACCTGGAAGAGCGCGACGTGAAGCGCGTCGGCTACCTGGTCGTTTCAACTGACCGCGGGCTTTGTGGTGGTTTGAACATTAACCTGTTCAAAAAGTTACTGGCGGATATGAAGTCCTGGTCCGATAAAGGCGTGCAGAGCGATCTGTCGATTATCGGTTCAAAAGGGGCATCATTCTTTAATGCTGTGGGTGGCAACATTGTGGCGCAAGTCAGCGGCATGGGCGATAAACCTACCCTGTCTGACCTGATTGGCCCGGTAAAAGTGATGTTGCAGGCTTATGATGAAGGCCGCATCGACAAGCTGATGATCGTCAATAACAAATTCAATAACACCATGTCTCAGACTCCGACCATCACCCAACTGCTGCCGTTACCGCCAGCGGAAGGTGAAGAAGAGATGAAGGCGAAGACCTGGGATTACCTGTATGAACCCGATCCGAAAGCGCTGCTGGATACCCTGCTGCGTCGTTATGTCGAATCGCAGGTTTATCAGGGTGTGGTGGAAAATCTGGCCAGTGAGCAGGCCGCACGTATGGTAGCGATGAAAGCCGCAACCGATAACGGCGGAAATCTGATCAAAGAGCTGCAGTTGGTGTACAACAAAGCTCGTCAGGCCAGCATCACCCAGGAACTTACCGAGATTGTCGGTGGAGCCTCCGCGGTTTAACCAGGTTTGGAATTAGGTAGAGGATTCAAGATGGCAACTGGAAAGATTGTCCAGATTATCGGCGCCGTTGTTGACGTCGAATTCCCTCAGGACGCGGTACCGCAAGTGTACAGCGCCCTCGAGGTTATGAATGGTGATGCGCGTCTGGTGCTGGAAGTTCAGCAACAGCTCGGCGGCGGCGTAGTACGTACCATCGCAATGGGTACGTCTGACGGCCTGAAGCGTGGTCTGAGCGTCAACGACCTGCAGAAACCGATTCAGGTACCCGTCGGTAAAGCGACCCTGGGCCGTATCATGAACGTTCTCGGCGAGCCAATCGATATGAAAGGCGAGCTGAAAGAAGAAGATGGCAGCGCAGTAGAGATCGCCTCTATTCACCGCGCAGCCCCTTCTTATGAAGATCAGTCTAACTCGCAGGAACTGCTGGAAACCGGCATCAAGGTTATCGACCTGATGTGTCCGTTTGCTAAAGGCGGTAAAGTCGGTCTGTTCGGTGGTGCGGGTGTAGGTAAAACCGTCAACATGATGGAACTGATCCGTAACATCGCGGCTGAACACTCAGGTTACTCAGTGTTTGCCGGTGTGGGTGAGCGTACTCGTGAGGGTAACGACTTCTACCACGAAATGACTGACTCTAACGTTATCGATAAAGTTGCACTGGTCTATGGCCAGATGAACGAGCCGCCGGGTAACCGTCTGCGCGTAGCACTGACCGGTCTGACCATGGCGGAAAAATTCCGTGATGAAGGCCGCGACGTTCTGCTGTTCATCGATAACATCTACCGTTATACCCTGGCCGGTACAGAAGTTTCTGCACTGCTGGGTCGTATGCCATCTGCGGTAGGTTACCAGCCAACGCTGGCAGAAGAGATGGGTGTGTTGCAGGAGCGTATTACCTCCACCAAGACCGGTTCAATCACCTCCGTACAGGCCGTTTACGTCCCTGCGGATGACCTGACTGACCCATCACCAGCAACTACCTTTGCGCACTTAGACTCAACGGTAACGCTGAGCCGTCAGATCGCCTCTCTGGGTATCTACCCGGCCGTTGACCCGCTGGATTCTACCAGCCGTCAGCTGGATCCGCTGGTTGTCGGTCAGGAGCACTATGATGTTGCACGTGGCGTTCAGTCACTGCTGCAGCGTTATCAGGAACTGAAAGACATCATCGCCATCCTCGGTATGGATGAGCTGTCTGAAGAAGACAAACTGCTGGTGGCACGTGCGCGTAAGATTCAGCGCTTCCTGTCTCAGCCGTTCTTCGTTGCAGAAGTATTCACCGGTTCACCGGGCAAATACGTGACGCTGAAAGACACTATCCGTGGCTTTAAAGGCATCATGGAAGGTGAGTTTGACCACCTGCCAGAGCAGGCCTTCTACATGGTTGGCGCCATCGAAGAAGCCGTGGAAAAAGCGAAGAAACTGTAATAACGGTTTCCCGGGAGGAAGATTATGGCTATGACTTATCACCTGGATGTGGTCAGCGCAGAGGAGCAGTTGTTCTCTGGTCTGGTTCAGAAAATTCAGGTGTCAGGTAGCGAAGGTGAACTGGGGATTTTCCCTGGCCATGCGCCGCTGCTGACTGCCATTAAGCCTGGAATGATCCGTATCGTGAAACAGCACGGCGAAGAGGAGTTTATCTACCTCTCTGGCGGCGTGCTGGAAGTGCAACCGGGCAGCAGCACCGTTCTGGCCGATACCGCTATCCGCGGTACCGATCTGGATGAAGCACGCGCTCTGGAAGCAAAACGCAAAGCAGAAGACCATATGAACAGCAGCCACGGCGACGTGGACTATGCTCAGGCCTCTGCCGAGCTGGCGAAAGCCATTGCTAAACTGCGCGTGATCGAACTGACCAAAAAAGCGATGTAATCCAGCTTTATGCGTCATGAAATGCCAGCCCTCGGGCTGGCATTTTTTTTGTCTGCTGCGCCTGATCTGCCTGTCCGCCTAATTTCGGCCTGAGAAAAATGTAGTAATCTCAATCCCAAACCGTTTTACTTTCACCCGTAAAAATTCACTCAGGATAGTTATGTCTAACAGTGCGATGAGTGTGGTGATCCTTGCTGCTGGCAAGGGCACCCGTATGTATTCCGATCTGCCTAAAGTTCTGCATACGCTGGCAGGCAAACCCATGGTTCAGCATGTGATTGATGCGGCTAAAGGGCTGGGCGCACAGCAGGTCCATCTGGTTTATGGTCACGGCGGCGATCGCCTGAAGGCGACCCTCACTGACAGCTCGCTCAACTGGGTGCTGCAGGCCGAGCAGCTCGGCACTGGCCATGCGATGCAGCAGGCAGCGCCCGCATTCGCTGATGATGAAGATATCATGATGCTTTACGGTGACGTGCCGCTCATCTCTCAGGCGACACTACAGCGGCTGCGCGAAGCCAAACCGCAGGGCGGCATTGGCTTACTCACCGTGGTACTGGACGACCCAACCGGCTATGGCCGCATTGTGCGTGAGAACGACACCATCACCGGCATTATCGAACAGAAAGATGCCAGTCCGGCGCAGCTCACCATTAAAGAGATCAACACCGGCATTCTGATCGCCAACGGCGGCGATTTAAAACGCTGGCTGGCGCAGCTCACCAACAATAATGCGCAGGGTGAATATTACATCACCGATATTATCGCGCTGGCGCATCAGGAAGGTCGGGTGATCAACGCGGTTCATCCGGCACGCATTAGTGAAACCGATGGCGTCAATAACCGGCTGCAGCTGGCGACATTAGAGCGCACTTACCAGGCTGAACAGGCGGAAAAGCTGCTGCTGGCTGGCGTGATGCTGCGCGATCCGGCCCGTTTTGACCTGCGCGGGACGCTGACGCACGGACGGGATGTTGAAATTGACACCAACGTCATTATTGAAGGCCAGGTCACGCTGGGCGCACGCGTCAGAATCGGCGCGGGCTGCATTATCAAAAACAGTGTGATTGGCGATGACTGTGAAATCAGCCCCTATTCGGTGATCGAGGATGCGAATCTCGCCACTGCCTGCACCGTCGGACCTTTTGCCCGTCTGCGTCCTGGCAGCGAACTGGCCGATGCTGCCCACGTGGGCAACTTCGTCGAAATGAAGAAAGCGCGTCTGGGCAGAGGATCGAAAGCGGGGCACCTCTCCTATCTCGGTGATGCGGAGATTGGCGACAACGTAAATATCGGTGCAGGCACCATTACCTGCAACTACGACGGTGCGAACAAATTCAAAACCGTAATTGGCGATGACGTATTTGTGGGCTCAGATACCCAGCTGGTGGCGCCTGTCAGCATCGCGGCAGGGACCACCATTGCGGCGGGCAGCACCATTATGAAAGATGTGACCCAGGCCGGTCTGGTCTATAACCGTAAAGAGCAGAATCACAAAGCGGACTGGCAGCGTCCGGTGAAGAAAAAATAAATTTTAACGGCCCGCTTTAATGCGGGCCGATGCAGTGCAGTGCCAAAACTATAATCCCCACTCTCTACAAGGCTCGGGGAACCGGCAAAGCCGGATATCAGGTCGCATGACAACAGAAGTGGCGAAAAGCCATGTAGTCAGGAAAACATCATTATGTGTGGAATTGTTGGTGCAGTAGCGCAACGTGATATCGCAGAGATTCTGCTGGAAGGTCTGCGTCGTCTTGAATATCGCGGATATGATTCGGCCGGTCTGGCCGTGGTCGATCGTCAGGGACACGTCACGCGCCTGCGGCGTTTAGGAAAAGTGCAGAAACTGGCGGAAGCCGCTGAGCAGCAACCGCTGATTGGTGGCACCGGCATCGCGCACACGCGCTGGGCAACCCATGGCGAGCCGTCGGAAGCGAACGCGCATCCGCACGTCTCAGAGCACATCATCATCGTGCACAACGGCATCATTGAAAATCATGAGCCATTGCGTGCTGAACTGATCGCGCGCGGTTATGTCTTTGCCTCTGAAACGGACACCGAAGTGGTGGCGCATCTGGTTCACTGGGAGCAGAAGCAGGGCGGTTCGCTGCGTGAAGTCGTACTGCGTGTGATTCCGCAGCTGCGCGGTGCCTATGGCATGGTGATCATGGACAGCCGCGATCCGTCACTGCTGGTGGCGGCCCGTTCCGGCAGCCCGCTGGTGATTGGTCGTGGCATGGGCGAAAACTTTATCGCCTCGGATCAGCTGGCCCTGCTGCCAGTGACCCGTCGGTTCATCTATCTGGAAGAGGGTGATATCGCCGAGATCAGCCGTCGCGATGTCACGGTGATCGACCGTGAAGGCAACACCGTGACCCGTGCCGAGATCGAGTCGAACCTGCAATATGATGCCGGTGACAAAGGCATTTACCGTCACTACATGCAGAAAGAGATCTACGAACAGCCCATGGCGCTGAAAAGCACCCTGAGCGGTCGGTTCAGCCAGGGGCAGGTTGATCTCAGCGAACTGGGCGCGGGCGCAGAAGCGCTGCTGAGCCAGGTTGAGCATATCCAGATTATCGCCTGCGGCACCTCCTACAACTCCGGCATGGTGTCACGCTACTGGTTTGAGTCGCTGGCAAACCTGCCCTGTGATGTCGAGATTGCCTCGGAATTCCGCTACCGTAAATCAGCGGTGCGCAAAAACAGCCTGCTGATCACCCTGTCGCAGTCGGGTGAAACGGCAGATACCCTGGCGGCGCTGCGTCTCTCTAAAGAGCTGGGCTACCTGGGCTCGCTGGCGGTCTGTAACGTGGCCGGTTCATCACTGGTGCGGGAATCTGACCTGGCACTGATGACCAAAGCGGGCACCGAAATTGGCGTCGCCTCTACCAAAGCGTTCACCACCCAGTTAGCGGTGCTGCTGATGCTGGTAGCGAAACTGGGCCGTCTGAAAGGGATGTCAGCCGAGACTGAGCATGAGATCGTTCATGCACTGCAGGCGTTGCCGAACCGGATTGAGCAGATGCTGGCGCAGGATAAGCTGATTGAGAATCTGGCGGAAGGCTTCTCTGACAAGCATCACGCGCTGTTCCTGGGGCGTGGCGATCAATATCCGATTGCCATGGAAGGGGCGCTGAAGCTCAAGGAGATCTCCTACATTCATGCGGAAGCCTACGCCGCAGGCGAGCTGAAACATGGCCCGCTGGCGCTGATTGATGCGGATATGCCGGTAATCGTGGTGGCACCTAACAACGAACTGCTGGAGAAGCTCAAATCCAACATCGAAGAGGTACGCGCACGCGGCGGCCTGCTCTATGTCTTTGCCGATCAGGATGCGGGCTTCAGCGACAGTGACGGCATGAAGATCATCCCGTTGCCGCATGTCGAAGAGGTCATTGCGCCCATCTTCTACACGGTGCCGCTACAGTTACTCTCCTATCACGTCGCCCTGATCAAAGGGACCGACGTCGATCAGCCACGTAACCTGGCAAAATCGGTTACTGTGGAATAACCGGGTGGGCCCCGTCGCGGGCCCACTTTGCTCTGGCCCTCTGTCATATAACTGTCATATTTCGTACATTTCACTGTCATCAAACTGTCCTATTTTCCCTCCTGCAGCAATCACAGATTCTTACTAAAACGGCCCCAAGCCTGACTTTTCTCCCCTGGAGGGAATATGACACTGATGCGTAGCACCGTAGCCCGAATCCTCGCCACCACCTTCGCCGTAAGCGCGGTATCTGCTTTTGCGGCAACCGATCTCACTGGCGCAGGCGGGACGTTCCCGGCGCCGGTTTATGCCAAGTGGGCAGCAGAATATCAAAAAGCCACCGGTAGCAAAGTTAACTACCAGGGTATCGGTTCATCTGGCGGCGTGAAACAGATCATCGCCAAAACCGTCGATTTCGGTGCGTCCGATGCGCCAATGAAAGATGAAGATCTGCAGAAAAATGGCCTGTTCCAGTTCCCTACCGTGATCGGTGGCGTGGTACTGGCGGTTAACCTGCCGGGTATCAAGTCAGGTCAGCTGACGCTGGATGGCAAAACCGTCGGTGATATCTACCTCGGCACCATCAAAAAGTGGAACGACCCGGCGATTGCCAAACTTAACCCAGGCGTGAAACTGCCAGAGACCAACATCAACGTGGTACGTCGCGCTGACGGTTCAGGCACCTCGTTCGTCTTCACCAGCTATCTGGCGAAAGTGAACCCGGACTGGAACAGCAAAATTGGTAAAGGTAACACCGTTAACTGGCCGGTCGGTCTGGGCGGTAAAGGCAACGACGGCGTCGCCGCGTTTGTTCAGCGTCTGCCGGGTTCAATCGGCTACGTGGAGTACGCCTACGCCAAACAGAACAACCTGACCTACACCAAACTGATCGATGCCGATGGTAAAGCGGTCGCCCCAAGCGAAACCAGCTTCAGTAATGCCGCGAAAGGCGCTGACTGGAGCAAATCGTTCGCGCAGGATCTGACCTTCCAGAAGGGCGCTGATGCCTGGCCAATCTCGTCAACCACCTTTATTCTGATCTACAAGGATCAGGCTAATGCGGCCAAAGGCACTGAAGTACTGAAATTCTTCGACTGGGCTTACAAAAGCGGCAGCAAAACCGCCACAGCGCTGGATTATGCTGCGCTGCCAGAGAGCGTGACTGAACAGATTCGCGCCGCCTGGAAAGCCAACATCAAAGACAGTTCTGGTAAAGCGCTTTATCAGTAATTGACCGACCCTGACCGGACAGCAGTCCGGTCAGACTCAACGGGCGGCGTCATGCCGTCCTGATAACTTCTGAAGACTGAGACTTCTATGGCTGCAACGAAGCCGGCATTCAAAGCCCCAGGCAAACAAGGTGACAGAATTTTTGGCGCGCTGGTCAGGCTGGCTGCGCTGATTGTCCTGTTACTGATGGGCGGCATTATTGTCTCCCTGATCATCTCCTCGTGGCCCAGCATCCAGAAGTTTGGTTTCGCCTTTTTGTGGACCAAAACCTGGGATGCGCCCAACGAACAATTTGGTGCACTGGTACCGATCTACGGCACCCTTGTGACCTCCATTATTGCCCTGATTATTGCAGTACCGGTGAGTTTTGGTATCGCGCTGTTCCTGACCGAACTCGCGCCAGGCTGGCTGCGTCGCCCGCTGGGCACCGCCATTGAGCTGCTGGCGGCCATTCCCAGTATTGTTTATGGCATGTGGGGTCTGTTTGTTTTCGCGCCGCTGTTTGCCGAATACTTCCAGACACCGGTCAATGACGTGCTATCGGGCATTCCGATTGTCGGCGAGCTTTTCTCCGGCCCCGCTTTCGGTATCGGCATCCTCGCGGCGGGTGTGATTCTGGCCATCATGATCATCCCTTATATCGCCTCGGTCATGCGCGACGTCTTTGAGCAGACCCCGGTGATGATGAAAGAGTCAGCCTACGGCATCGGCTGCACCACCTGGGAAGTGATCTGGCGCATCGTACTGCCCTTTACCAAAAATGGCGTGATTGGCGGTGTGATGCTCGGACTGGGTCGTGCGCTGGGTGAAACCATGGCGGTGACTTTTATTATCGGCAACACCTACCAGCTCGACAGCCCGTCGCTGTTTATGCCGGGTAACAGCATCACCTCGGCGCTGGCCAACGAGTTCGCTGAAGCGGAATCGGGCGTGCACGTCGCCGCGCTGATGGAGCTGGGACTGATCCTGTTTGTGATTACCTTTATCGTGCTGGCGATTTCAAAGCTGATGATTATGCGGCTGGCGAAAAGTGAAGGAGCGCGCTCATGACCACAATTGAAATTCAGGCGCGCGCCGAACTGGACGCATCACGCCGTAAAATGCAGTCCTGGCGCAGCACTAAAAATAAAATTGCGCTGACGCTGTCGCTGCTGACCATGGCTTTTGGCCTGTTCTGGCTGGTGTGGATCCTGTTCACCACCGTATCGCGCGGCGTGGATGGGCTCTCCTGGTCCCTGTTCACCGAATCAACGCCACCACCCAATACCGCGGGCGGCGGGCTGGCTAACGCCCTGGCGGGCAGCGGATTACTGATTTTCTGGTCTACCTTCTTCGGCACACCGCTGGGCATCATGGCGGGTATCTATCTGGCGGAATATGGGCGCAAGTCGCCACTGGCAGAAGTGATCCGCTTTATTAACGACATTCTGCTTTCGGCACCCTCGATTGTGGTCGGCCTGTTCGTCTACACCCTTGTGGTGTCGCAGATGCAGCACTTCTCCGGCTGGGCCGGGGTGATTGCGCTGGCGCTGCTGCAGGTGCCAATTGTGATTCGTACCACCGAAAACATGATGCGACTGGTGCCAGACAGCATGCGTGAAGCGGCTTACGCGCTGGGTACGCCCAAGTGGAAGATGATCGCGTCTATCACCCTGAAAGCGTCGGTCTCCGGCATCATCACGGGTGTGCTGCTGGCGATTGCGCGCATTGCAGGTGAAACGGCACCGCTGCTGTTCACGGCGCTCTCGAACCAGTTCTGGAGCACCGACATGATGCAGCCGCTGGCGAACCTGCCGGTCACCATCTTTAAGTTCGCCATGAGCCCGTTCGCCGAATGGCAGAGCCTGGCCTGGGCAGGTGTGCTGATTATTACCCTCTGCGTGCTGGTGCTGAACATCGTGGCGCGGGTGATTTTCGCCAAAGGTAAACACGGTTAATTTCCGGCGCGGCCCTGTGCGGCGCCGTATAAGAGAGATGAATTATGAGTATCGCGACAGCATCAGCCGATAAAATTCAGGTCCGTAATCTGAACTTCTATTACGGCAAATATCATGCGCTGAAGAACATCAATCTGGATATCGCTAAGAATCAGGTGACTGCGTTTATCGGGCCATCGGGCTGTGGTAAGTCGACCCTGCTGCGGACCTTCAACAAAATGTACTCGCTCTATCCGGATCAGCGGGCTGAAGGGGACATTCTGCTGGATGGCGAAAACATTCTGGCGACTCAGCAGGATATCGCGCTGCTGCGCGCCCGGGTCGGCATGGTGTTTCAGAAGCCTACGCCGTTCCCGATGTCGATCTATGACAACATCGCCTTTGGCGTTCGCCTGTTTGAAAAGCTGTCGCGTGCCGATATGGATGCGCGCGTACAGTGGGCGCTGACCAAAGCCGCGCTGTGGAATGAAACCAAAGACAAGCTGCATCAGAGCGGTTACAGTCTCTCCGGCGGCCAGCAGCAGCGTCTGTGCATTGCCCGCGGTATCGCGATTCGCCCGGAAGTCTTACTGCTGGATGAGCCCTGCTCCGCGCTTGATCCTATCTCTACTGGCCGTATTGAGGAGCTGATCACCGAGCTGAAACAGGATTACACCGTGGTGATCGTGACGCACAACATGCAACAGGCTGCACGCTGCTCTGACCATACGGCTTTCATGTATCTGGGCGAACTGATTGAGTTCAGCGATACCGACACGCTGTTCACTAAACCCGCCCAGAAGCAAACCGAAGATTATATAACTGGCCGCTACGGCTGATCTGACAGGAGATCGACATGGATAATCTTAATCTGAATAAGCACATCTCCGGTCAGTTCAATGCCGAGCTGGAGCATATCCGTACCCAGGTGATGATCATGGGCGGTATGGTCGAGCAGCAGCTGACCGATGCAATTACCGCCATGCATAATCTGGATGGCGAACTGGCGCAGCGGGTGATCGACGGTGACCAGAAGGTCAATATGATGGAAGTGGAGATTGATGAAGCCTGCGTGCGCATCATCGCCAAACGTCAGCCAACCGCGATCGATTTGCGACTGGTGATGGCGATCATCAAAGCCATTTCTGAGCTGGAACGGATTGGCGACGTGGCGGAGAAGATCAGCCGCACGGCGCTGGAGAAGTTTGGTCAGCAGCATTTGCCGCTGCTGGTCAGCCTTGAGTCGCTGGGTCGTCACACCGTACAGATGCTGCATGATGTGCTGGACGCTTTTGCACGCATGGATCTCAACGAAGCGATCACTATCTACCGTGAAGATAAAAAGGTGGATAAAGAGTACGAAGGCATTGTGCGTCAGCTGATGACCTACATGATGGAAGATCCGCGCACCATTCCCAGCGTGCTGACGGCGCTGTTCTGTGCCCGCGCCATTGAGCGTATCGGCGATCGTTGCCAGAACATCTGCGAAATCATCTTCTATTTCGTCAAAGGTCAGGATTTCCGTCACGTTGGCGGTGACCGGCTCGATGAATTACTGTCGGGCGATGACGGCAGCAACAGACCTTCCTGATAAATCTTCTTCCTGCGCCTGATCGGCGCAGGGATAAGCCTTTTCAATTGGTCACATCCTGAACTCTCTCTATAATTGCGGCACTTTTCTTTATGAGGTGCGCAACGATGTCCCCTTCTCCCCAATCTAAGCCCGGCGTAACGCCAGGCAAAGCGATGCTGGCTGCGGTCAGCGGTTATGCCATGGATGGATTTGACCTGCTGATACTCGGCTTTATGCTGCCGGCTATCAGTGTTTCGCTGGCGCTCAACCCATCACAGGCGGGATCGCTGGTGACCTGGACGCTGATTGGCGCGGTTATCGGTGGCATCGTATTTGGTCATCTCAGCGACCGCTATGGCCGCATCCGCATGCTCACCGTCACGATTCTGGTCTTCTCGGTCTTTACCGGGCTGTGCGCGGTGGCGCAGGGCTACTGGGATCTGCTCGCCTGGCGAACGCTGGCGGGTGTCGGTCTGGGTGGCGAATTTGGTATCGGCATGGCGCTGATTGCCGAAGCCTGGCCGGCGGAGAAGCGTAATCGCGCATCAGCGTGGGTTGGCATCGGCTGGCAACTCGGGGTGCTGATGGCGGCCTTTATCACACCGCCGCTGCTGACTATCATCGGCTGGCGCGGCATGTTTCTGGTCGGCTTGTTGCCTGCGCTGGTCTCGTTTGCCATTCGTCGCGGCATGGGTGAACCGGAGGCGTATCAACGGCAGGTTAAACATGTGCCGTCACTCTCTTTTCCGGCGCGCCTGAAACTGCTGGTGCGCGATCGCGCCACCGCCAAAGCCAGCCTGGGCATTTTTATCCTCTGTTCAGTACAGAACTTTGGTTACTACGGGCTGATGATCTGGATGCCGAGTTACCTCTCCTCCAGCTTTGGCTTCAGCCTGACGAAGTCGGGCCTCTGGACCGCGGTGACCGTGGTCGGGATGACCTTTGGCATCTGGCTGTTTGGCGTACTGGCCGACCGCTTCGCACGCTGGAAAATCTTCCTGCTCTATCAGTTTGGCGCAGTAGTGATGGTGGTGGTTTATGCTCAGCTGCGCGACCCGAACATCATGTTATTTACTGGCGCGATCATGGGGATGTTTGTTAACGGCATGATTGGCGGTTATGGCGCGCTGATTTCCGATACTTTTCCGCCGCAGGTGCGTGCCACCGCGCAAAACGTCCTGTTCAACCTTGGCCGCGGTGTGGGCGGCTTCGGCCCGGTGGTGATTGGTCTGCTGGCGAGCCAGTTCTCGTTTACGGCGGCGATTACCCTGCTGGCGCTGATTTATCTGCTGGATATTGCGGCGACGCTGTTCCTGCTGCCGAAGAAACAGGGTCAGGAAGATACGCTGGGCGCGATTGGCTGATGCTACCGTGATGGTATGGCTGGGTAAGTGTCATCCCGGCCATTCCGGGTCAGTAATATGGCTCACGATCACCTGTTCTGCCTTCATTACCCCCCTGGCATTACATGGCAGGGGGATCCGTTAACAGGCGATTTAAATCCATAACAGGCAGAGCGTTCTCGCAGGTTTACTTCATCAGCGGCAGGAGCTGTTGATAAAGCGTCGCAAAGGTCTCCCGACGCGGCTGGTAGTGTGCTACCCGGGCCGGATCCGGCTGGTGTCGCTGCACCAGAACCGGGGTCGGCACGGTGATCTCTGCATCCAGCGCCTGCTGCGCCAGCCTGGCGGCCCCCAGCGCCGGGCCAACCTCCCCGCCATGGCAGTAATCCAGCGTCTGGCCGCTGATGTCTGCCAGCATCTGACGCCACAGTGCACTGCGTGCGCCGCCGCCGATCAACATAATGCTCTTTGGCTGAACGCCGCAGTCGTGCAACGCGTCCATGCCCTCCGCCAGCGCAAACCCTACGCCTTCCAGCACCGCTCTCGCCAGCTCGGGACGGCTATGCTGATGGGTAAAGCCAAAGAAAGCACCGCGGGCATTCGGGTTATTGTGCGGCGTGCGCTCACCGGAAAGATAGGGCAGAAACCACAGGCCGGGCAAGTCATCGCGTGCGCGTTCAGCTTCAGCCAGCAGCTCAGGAACATCTCTGCAACCGGTCAGCGTCGCTGCCCAGTCCAGACAGGAGGCTGCGCTGAGCATCACCGACATCAGATGCCAGCGCTGGGGTAACGCATGACAGAAGCTGTGTACCGCGCGCTGCGGATTGCTGAGATAGCCGTCGCTCACCACGAAGTAGACGCCCGACGTACCCAGCGACAGCATGCCCTGACCTGGTTCGGTCATGCCGACACCAATCGCACCCGCAGCATTGTCGCCACCGCCCGCCGCCAGCGGCACGGCGTTCATCTTCCAGCGTGTGGCCAGTTCGGCATGTAAGGTGCCGGTCAGGGCATTGCCCTCATAGAGTTGCGGCATCTGATCGCGGCTGAGGTCGCAGGCGCGCAGCATCGCATCGCTCCAGTCACGCCGCGCCACATCCAGCCACATCGTGCCTGCTGCATCTGACATATCAGTGGCGAAGTCGCCACTCAATCGCCAGCGCAGGTAATCTTTGGGCAACAGCACGTGAGCGATCTGATTGAATATTGCCGGTTCATGTTGCTGAACCCACAGCAGCTTAGGAGCCGTGAAGCCGGGCATCATCAGGTTGCCGGTGATCGCCCGCGAATCCGGCACTTTCTGTTCCAGCTCACGGCACTGCGCCTCGCTGCGCCCATCATTCCAGAGCATGGCCGGTCGTAATACCTGATTTGCACTGTCGAGCAGCGTTGCACCATGCATCTGTCCGCTCAGCCCGATGGCCTGCACCGCGCGCAGATCCTGCTGCGCGCTCAGCGCCTGCATGGCCAAATCCAGCGCCTGCCACCAGCTTTCGGGATCCTGCTCGCTCCACAATGGCTGCGGACGCGAAACCTGCAGCGGCGCTGTTTCCGTCGCCACCACGTTGCCTTGTGCATCCATCAGCACCACTTTGACGCCAGAGGTGCCTAAATCGATCCCGATAAACATGCTCTGCTCCTGAAGGGTTAGAAATCAAACAGGTAGTGATTCACCAGATTTTCCAGCTGCTCCTGACGTCCGCTCTGATGCTGCGGATTGAGCTGCTGCTGCTGAGCATGCGCCGCCAGTGCCTCCAGTGAAAACTCACCTTTCAAAATTTGCTGGCCGAACTCACCATTCCAGCCGCTGTAGCGCTGTGCCACACGCTTATCGAGTTCACCATCGCTGATCATGCGGGCGGCGACTTTCAGCGCCAGCGCCATGGTATCCATCGCGCCAATATGACCGTAGAGGAGATCGTATTTATCAGTGCTCTGACGACGCACTTTGGCATCAAAGTTTAAGCCGCCAGTGGTAAAGCCGCCCGCTTTGAGGATTTCGTACATCACCAGCGCATTCTCTTCCACGCTGACCGGGAACTGATCGGTATCCCAGCCGCACTGCGGATCGCCGCGGTTGGCATCCACTGAACCAAAAATGCCCAGCGCAATGGCCGTCGCAATTTCATGATGGAAAGAGTGACCCGCCAGCGTGGCGTGATTCGCCTCAACGTTAACCTTGATCTCTTTCTCCAGACCGAACTGTTTCAGGAAGCCATAAACCGTCGCGACATCATAGTCATACTGATGTTTGGTCGGCTCCTGCGGTTTCGGTTCGATCAGCAGCGTTCCCTGGAAGCCAATTTTGTGTTTGTGCTCGACCACCATCTGCATAAAGCGACCAATCTGCTCGCGCTCCTGGCGCAGATCGGTATTGAGCAGGGTTTCGTACCCTTCGCGTCCGCCCCACAACACATAGTTTTCGCCGCCCAGGGTTTTGGTCGCCTGCATGGCGCTGCAGACCTGCGTCGCTGCCCAGGCAAAAACTTCAGGATCGGGATTGGTGGCAGCCCCGGCTCCGTAGCGTGGATGGGTAAAGCAGTTGGCTGTGCCCCACAGCAGTTTCACGCCGGTCTCCTGCTGTTTCTCCAGCAGTTTATCGGTCATGGCGGCAAAATTCTCTTTGTAGCTGTGCAGCGAATCGCCTTCTGGTGAGACATCAACGTCATGGAAGCAGTACCAGGGCACATTCAGCTTGTGGAAAAACTCAAAGGCCACATCCGCTTTCAGTTTTGCCAGCTGCAGCGCATCTCCGCTTTTCTGCCACGGACGATCAAAAGCGCCGACACCAAACATATCCGCGCCATTCCAGCAGAAGGTGTGCCAGTAACAGGCGGCAAAGCGCAGATGCTCCGCCATGGTCTTGCCGAGGATCACCTCATCGGGATTGTAGTGGCGGAAAGCGAGAGGATGAGTCGACTGGGTGCCTTCATAACGAACCCGATCGATCTGATCGAAATAAGCGTGCATGGTTTGCTCCTTAGCATCAGTACCCGAATGGCCTGCGTTGAAGCAATATTTGATATTGGCTGCTGTCTCAGCTCAATTACGATATTTCACTACGGGTGTCAGATAATTATTATTTGTGCGCTGGCTCGCAAAATAATGTTATTTACGGGGTGGTTTACCATTATCGCTCTCTTGTCCGAAAAAGATGAAACCTCGATCGCGCTCATAAAAAATGAAATAAACCAAAAAACGTAATAGCCGGATAAAAATCAGTAATTGCTGTAACAGGAAAATAAGGGCAACAATTCATCCGCCTGGTTTATAGGCCTGAAACGACAATAGCCTCAACCTACAGGATGATCACAATGAAGATGAAACATGCACTGCTCGCCGCCTGTGCGGCGCTGGCGCTGTTCAGCCAGACCAGCGTGGCAAAAGAAGTGAAGATCGGCATGGCGATTGACGATTTGCGACTCGAACGCTGGCAGAAAGACCGCGACATTTTCGTAAAACAGGCTGAGACGCTGGGCGCGAAGGTGTTTGTTCAGTCAGCCAACGGCAACGAAGAGACACAGATGTCGCAGATTGAAAATATGATCAATCGCGGTGTCGATGTGCTGGTGATTATTCCCTACAACGGTCAGGTATTGAGTAATGTTGTCGCTGAAGCGAAACGGGAAGGCATTAAAGTGCTGGCGTATGACCGAATGATAAATAATGCCGATATCGACTTTTATATCTCTTTCGATAATGAAAAAGTGGGCGAGCTTCAGGCCGAGAGCATTGTGAAACAGGTGCCTAAGGGCAACTATTTTTTAATGGGCGGATCGCCTGTGGATAATAACGCACGCCTGTTTCGTGCCGGACAGATGAAGGTGTTAAAACCCTATATTGATAAGGGCAGCATTAAAATTGTTGGCGACCAGTGGGTCGATGCCTGGCTGCCGGAAAATGCCCTGAAAATTATGGAAAATGCCCTGACCGCCAACGGCAACCATATCGATGCGGTGGTGGCCTCTAACGATGCCACCGCAGGCGGCGCGATTCAGGCGCTGAGCGCGCAGGGGCTGGCAGGAAAAGTGGCGATCTCCGGTCAGGATGCCGATCTGGCAGCCATTAAGCGTATCAAAGCGGGCACCCAGACCATGACGGTTTACAAACCGATCACTGAGCTCGCCACCGAAGCGGCGAAAATTGCCGTCGAGCTGGGCGAGGGCAAAACACCTGCCAGCAACAGCACGCTGAATAATGGTCTGAAAGAGGTTCCGTCACGGCTGCTGAAGCCGATTCCGGTCAACAAAGACAATATTGAAAGCACCGTGGTGAAAGACGGTTTCCACAAACAGAGCGAACTCTGACTGCGCATAGCGTGAGGGAGAACAGTCGATGCTGCTGGAAATGAAAAATATCACCAAGCGTTTCGGTGCCGTGAAGGCGCTGAATGATGTCAGCCTGCAACTTGAGGCGGGCGAAGTGATGTCGCTGTGTGGTGAGAATGGATCAGGCAAATCGACGCTGATGAAAATCCTGTGCGGACTCTATCCGCACGGTGATTTTGAAGGGCAGATTCACTTCTCTGGCGACGACATTCAGGCGCAGACCATTCGCGATACCGAGCGTAAAGGCATTGTGATTATTCATCAGGAGCTGGCGCTGGTGCGGCAACTGACGGTGATGGAGAACATTTTCCTCGGTGCCGAACTGAGCCGTTTCGGCATGGTGGATGATGAAACCATGACCCTGCGCTGCCAGCAACTGCTGGCGCGGGTCGGGCTGAACGTTTCTCCCGCCACCCGGGTCGGTGAGTTAGGCCTTGGGCAGCAGCAACTGGTGGAGATTGCCCGCGCCCTTAACAAACAGGTCCGGTTGCTGATTCTGGATGAGCCGACCTCTTCCCTGACGGAGCAGGAAACGGACGTGCTGCTCGGCATCATCCGCAATCTGCGTGAACACGGCATTGCCTGCATCTACATCTCGCACAAGCTGAATGAGGTTAAGGCGATCTCCGACACCATCTGCGTGATTCGTGACGGCCAGCATATTGCTACCCGTCCGGCAGCGGGCCTGAGCGAAGATGACATCATCACCATGATGGTGGGACGCGAGCTGACCGCGCTCTATCCCCACGCGCCGCATCAGATTGGCGACGTGATACTGAAAGTTGAAAACCTCACCGCCTGGCATCCGGTTAACCGCCACATCCGCCGCGTTAACAACGTCTCATTTACGCTCAGACGCGGTGAAATCCTCGGCATCGCCGGGCTGGTGGGCGCGGGCAGGACTGAGACAGTCCAATGTCTGTTTGGCGTCTGGCCGGGGCGCTGGCAGGGCGATATCTGGATCAATGGCAAACAGGTCAACATCACCGATTGCCGCGCCGCCATTGCGCACGGCATCGCGATGGTGCCGGAAGATCGTAAAAAAGATGGCATCGTGCCGCTGATGGCGGTGGGCAAAAATATTACCCTGGCGGCGCTGGACCAGTTCAGCCACCGACTCTCAACGCTGGATGAAGCGCAGGAGCAGCAGGCGATCAATGACGCGATCGGTCGGCTGCGGGTGAAAACCTCCTCATCAGAACTGCCGATTGGCCGTTTAAGCGGCGGCAACCAGCAGAAAGCGATTCTGGCGAAATGTCTGCTGCTCAATCCAAAAATCCTGATCCTCGATGAACCGACGCGCGGCATTGATGTGGGCGCACGTCAGGAGATCTACCTGCTGATCAATGCGCTGGTTCAGCAGGGTATCGCGGTGATTGTGATTTCCTCTGAGCTTCCGGAAGTGCTGGGCCTGAGCGATCGGGTGCTGGTGATGCATGAAGGGCAGATCAAAGCCGATTTGATTAACGATAACCTGACTCAGGAGCAGGTGATGGAAGCTGCCCTGCGGAGTGAACATTATGCTTAAAAGTGAAAGTACCCAAAGCCGCCTCTCCGGCACGCCGGGCAAATCGTCACCGGGCAGGTTCACACTGCCTAATTTGCAGGTTCTGGTGATGCTGGGCGCAATTGTGCTGATTGCATTGTTCTTTACCTGGACCACAGACGGCTCGTGGCTCAGTGCGCGTAACGTCTCCAACCTGCTGCGTCAGACCGCCATTACCGGCATTCTGGCCGTGGGTATGGTGTTCGTAATTATCTCGGCGGAGATCGACCTGTCAGTAGGCTCCATGATGGGCCTGCTGGGTGGCGCGGCGGCGATATTCGACGTCTGGCTCGGCTGGCCGTTGCCGCTGACCATCGTGGTGACGCTGGTGATGGGATTGCTGCTTGGCACGTGGAATGGCTGGTGGGTGGCCTACCGTAAAGTGCCTTCGTTTATCGTGACGCTGGCGGGAATGCTGGCTTTCCGCGGTGTTCTGGTCGGGATTACCGATGGCACTACGGTTGCGCCGATCACGCCGGGCATGTCGCAGATTGGTCAGAGTTATCTGCCGGGCGGCGTCGGTTTCGGCTTTGGCTTTGCCGGTCTGGCGTTGTTTATGTTGTGGCAGTGGCGGCTGCGGCTGCGTCGTCAGCAGCTCGGACTGGCGCAGGGCGCAGCCAGCGGCACCATCGGACGTCAGGCGATCACCGCCATCTTAGTGCTGGGTGCCATCTGGTTGCTCAACGACTATCGCGGCGTGCCGACCCCGGTGTTACTGCTGGCCGTGCTGTTGCTGGCGGGCATGTTTATGGCAACCCGCACCGCGTTTGGCCGTCGTATCTACGCCATCGGCGGCAACATTGATGCTGCGCGCCTGTCTGGCATTAACGTGGCGCGTACCAAGCTGGCGGTGTTTGCCATCAACGGTGTGATGGTGGCGATTGCCGGGCTGATCCTCAGTTCACGGCTGGGCGCAGGTTCGCCGTCGGCGGGTAATATTGCGGAACTCGACGCTATCGCCGCCTGTGTCATCGGCGGCACCAGCCTGGCGGGTGGCGTGGGTTCGGTTGCGGGCGCGGTAATGGGAGCCTTTATTATGGCCTCGCTGGATAACGGCATGAGCATGATGGATGTGCCGACTTTCTGGCAGTACATCGTCAAAGGCGCGATTCTGCTGCTGGCGGTGTGGATGGATACGGCAACGCGGCGTCGGGTGTAATCGCGCGGGCGATCACATTGTGGCGCAAACAATTTTTTTGCCCCTTTCAGCCGTGTTATGCAATGCGCTGAGGATTTAAGGGAACGCGCCATCATGCATGAGAAACGCTATCGCATTACCCTGCTGTTTAACGCCAACAAAGTGTATGACCGTCAGGTTGTGGAGGGCGTCGGTGAGTATCTGCAGGCGTCGCAGACTGACTGGGATATCTTCATCGAAGAAGATTTCCGCTGCCGCATCGACAACATCCGGGAGTGGCTGGGCGATGGGGTGATCGCCGATTACGACGATCGCTCTATCGAAACCCTGCTGTCAAATGTCTCCGTGCCGATTGTCGGCGTTGGCGGCTCTTACCACCGGCAGGAGGATTATCCGCCGGTGCATTACATCGCGACTGACAACGCCGCGCTGGTGGAGAAAGCCTTTCTGCATCTGAAAGAGAAGGGCATTAACCGCTTCGCCTTTTATGGTTTACCGGCCTCCAGCGGCAAGCGCTGGGCACAGGAGCGTGAACAGGCGTTTCGCCAGCTGGTGGGACGTGAGCGCTATCAGGGCGTGGTCTACCAGGGCATGGAAACCGCGCCGGAAAACTGGCAGCACGCCCAGAACCGTCTCGCCGACTGGCTGCAGACGCTGCCGCCGCAAACCGGCATTATCGCCGTCACGGATTCACGGGCGCGACACCTGCTGCAAGCGTGCGAACACCTGAAAATACCGGTGCCGGAGAAGCTTACGGTGATCGGGATTGATAATGAGGAGCTGACCCGCTATCTGTCACGCGTGGCTCTCTCGTCCGTGGCGCAGGGCTCGCGACAGATGGGCTATCAGGCGGCCAAACTGCTGCATCGGCTGCTGGATAAGCAGCCCTTACCGCTTCAGCGTATCCTGGTGCCGCCGGTGAAAGTCATCGCCCGGCGCTCTACCGACTTCCGCTCGCTGCGCGATCCGGCGGTGATTCAGGCGATGCACTACATCCGCTTCAACGCCTGTAAGGGGATCAAAGTGGAGCAGGTGCTGGATGCAGTCGGGCTGTCGCGCTCTAATCTGGAAAAACGCTTTCGGGATGAGACCGGCGACACCCTCCATGCGATGATCCACCGTGAAAAACTGGAAAAAGCGCGCGAACTGCTGGCCTCTTCATCGCTCAACATCAACGAGATCTCGCAGATGTGCGGCTATCCTTCGCTGCAATACTTCTATTCGGTCTTCCGCAAAAGCTACGACACCACGCCAAAAGAGTATCGCCAGCATTTTGGGGAGAATGTGTTGTAGCAGGAAGCGTTCAGTCTGAGGTGGATGGATACCGGATGAATCAGGGCGGCTTGAGCCACTAGATCATCCGCTGCTCACTCTGCTCCAGCACCGCCAGCGCCAGCCCGTTGGCCGGATCGATCCGTTGCTCAGGAAAGTGCAGCAGGGTATGTGCGGCGGTAAAGGCCAGCGCGTTGCCGTGTGCGGTAGTGCGCACCGCCTTGCAGAAGACCTCACTGGCGTTCCACGGACAATCAATGATGATGGTGGCGGGATTGAGCAGCAGCATAATCTGACTCAGCGCCGCACCCAGATAGCCACCCGCCTGCGCCATCACCTCATCCACCACCCGTGGCGCGCTGTCGCGGTTCTGCCAGCTCAGGCCAGGCTGACGCTGCGCCAGCTGCTGTTTAACCGCAGGCTGGCTGACCAGCGCTTCCAGGCAACCGCGGCGGCCACAGCTGCAACGCGGGCCGTCGGGCTGGACAACCAGATGTCCCGCCTCGCCCGCCGTCCAGCTGTGCCCGGTAAATACTTCGCCATGCTGTACCAGTGCGCCGCCAATTCCCTCGGAAATACGCAGATAAAAGTGACCGCTCTCCACAGATAATCCACGTAGCTGTACCGCCAGCAGCGCAGCGGCTTTGACATTATTCATAATGCGGATGGGGAGACTGACGTGCTTACTCAGCGCGCCCAGCAGGTCAACATCCTGCCATTCGAGGGGCAATGAAATATGCATCCAGCCGCGCCGGGGATCGACGATACCGGGAAAACCCAGGCCAATGCCGAGCAAATCAGGATAGCTTTTCATCAGTTCCCGGCACAGCATCGCCAGCTCAGCCAGCAGTCGGGTCGGGTTACTGGTATCGGTGCGCAGCGTCTTTTCAGCCAGCACCTGTGAAAAATAGTCGCAGACCCGCCAGTGGATGACGTTGCGTTCCACCATGATGCCTGCGCTCTTGAGCTTTTCCGGCCGCAGGGTAATCCCGATTTTAGGCCGTCCGGCGGACGCGACGCTGACCGGCCCCAGCTCCTCTATCAGACCCTGCTCCAGCAGGTCATCAATGATTAAGGAGACGGTATTTTTGCTGAGTGTCAGCGCCTCCGCCAGATCCTGACGCGACGTCACGCGCAGCTTACGCAGCTGAGTCATCACCCGTTTCTGGTTATTCAGTCGCAGTAGTGCAGGGCCTTTGCCGTTCGTTTTCATTACGGGTTCACTCAACAGAGGAGTAAGAATTGAGTGTATCAGCCCATACGTATTCCACATCCCACACTTTTGCGGGCGGTTTCACACAACCCGATCGCCTGTGGCTAAGATCGTGACCGCGATCAGATCGTGGGATTAATGCCGGGTTTTCTGCTGCACCAGTGGCCGGACGTCGGAATGATCCTGACTCAGCGCGTCCGGCTGCGCCGGGCATGGGCGGAAGGGCAACGGCGGAAGGGCAAAGGCGGTATAGCTCGTCGTTATGACGAGGGGCTTCAGGCCCGATGAGCGCAGTGACCCGGCGCTGCCGGGTCACTGTTTAATATTCGTCGCCGCGTACCCGACTGCGATAGCTTTCCCAGTCGAAGCGCACCCACAGGCTGTTGCCGAGGCGCATACGGTCCATGACACGTTCGCCCAGCAGCGTATTCATGCCCGCATGGTCGAGGTTGGATAACATGCCGGTCGGGCGTTTCGAGGAGGACCGGCGATCGACAATCTGGTTAATAATCACTTTTTCGTAGCGCGATTCGCTCTGCATACCGATCTCATCAATCACCAGCAGATCAACACTGCTGAGATCCTGAATCAGCCGCTCTTCGGTAATGCCGCTGCTGCCGCTGAAGGTGCCCTTCATGCTCGACATCAAATCAGCAACCGTCACGATCAGCACGCTTTTACCGCGCAGGATCAGGTCGTTGCCAATCGCGGCGGCCAGATGGTTTTTACCGGTGCCGGGACGGCCTGAAAAGACAAAACTGGCGATGCTGCCATCAAATTCAGCGGCATACTGACGCGCCAGTTCCAGCGCCTTGCGCTGCCCCTCGTTCTCCACCCGGTAATTATCAAATGAGCAGTTCATATGCAGCTCGCGAATGCCGGAACGGCCCATTACGCGCTGCATTTTCATTGCGCGATTCTCACGCACAATCGCCTCTGATCGCAGGCGACCCTGCTCCTGATTCCACGCCAGCAGCTCTTCGCCATTGGCAAATTTAGGACGTGTGCCTGCGGGCATCATTTTTTTCAGACGGTTAAAGAGATCGTTTGGCGTTTTCATCATTCACCTCGGAAACCATCGGGAATGGTACGGTCAGGATCGGGCAACTGCGTGATATCACGCTTCGGTTGCCCGCCGTTTGCGGCACGGTTCATCTGAATGCTGCGTGCCAGTTTCTGTTGCCACTGTACATGATGGAACATCCGGCCTTCCGCCTGCCAGTAAGCCACAAAGGCCGCCAGCTCGCTGGGGGTCACCGGTTCACCCAGCGACACACCCCAGATCGCGGCCTGGCGCGTAAAGTCGGCATCCGGCTGCCAGCCCTGATACATGGCGAACTTACCTGCCGGCGTATGGATCGCGGCGGGGGAATCGTCATACAGGCTGTCATCCAGCGCCACATCATTCGGCTGCCGGGCGGCGGCTTCCAGCGCCAGCAGCTCAGCCAGACGCTTAGGTGTGATGGCGTACATCACCGGCGCATAATTATCTAACACCGCCAGCGTGCCCTTTTCCGCCTGCTGCAGGGCAGTCAGCGGATCCTGTCGGAAGGCATCCAGGCCAATGAGCGTTGAAGTTAAGATTTTAGCTGACATGAAAAGACCTGAGGTTAACGAACACCTTGCGCCGGGAACCCGTCGCCGACGCAGAAGTGTTTATTGTACCTTTTTTAATGATGCGGATCGCTTAAAAAGCAAGAGTGCGGATCAGTGCGAGGTGACCGGAGAAGTGGCGTGACGGGCCGGTGCAGATTCGGTGGCGTGCACGCTGACGGCAGCGGCGGCCGGACGGGTCTGCCATAAATAGCGAACCGAGGCCAGCCAGCACAGGCCGTAACCCAGCAGTTCGGTGCCCTCTTCGGCCATGTTTTTCACCACGCGGTTGTAATCTCCCAGCATCAGGTGCTGCCACAACGCATGAATACCAAACAGTCGTGAGAAGACCAGCACCACTAAAAAGCCGGAGGCCATCACCGGCCAGCTGCGGTGCTGCAGCAGCCTGGCCAGCGCATGCAGGGTTTTTTTCGGCGTCCGCAGCGCGACGGCCAGACAACCGGCCGTCACCGCCAGGGCGAACCAGATCCAGCTGCCATGCTGGATGGCATCAAACACAAAGTCGAGCTCACGGATCAGCATACAGCTATAGAAGCCCGCCACTAAGGTCAGCGCGCCGCGCTGAGCCGGACGGCGCTGGGCCGCAATAAAGAACAGGGCGGCAATCACCGCCAGCATGATTTCCTGGGTGGTTTCAGTAAAAGAAGTTTCGTGCAGCGCATCATTCATCCAGGCCACATCAATATAGATGGGCAATATCATCAGAGCGAGAAAGAGTGCTGCCAGTATGAAGACCGTCATTTCACGGCCAATAATTGTCAAATCGTTGCGCATAGTGTTACCAGTATAATGATTAGCGGACTCATTATATTTTAAACGCCCGATTCCCTTTCTCTTTTCATGCCCCGGTCAGAAGCTGGCGCTGAAGCCAAAGGTATAAAGTTGCTGCTCCTGGTTATTCAGCGCTTCGCTTTGTGAAAACGCGGCGAAAGCCGCCAGATTATCGTTCAGAGGCACTTGTGCACCGATGCTCAGATCGATGCCTTCGGACTGATCGGTGCCGTTCGTCGCCTCACGCCGGGGATTCTGCGGCGTGTCTGCCAGCAGATAGTGATAACTCAGCTGCGCCCAGGGCGATATCCATCCCTGCTGTGAATCGATGCGCCAGCCGACGCTGGCGCTCTGCTCACGACTCTGCTGATCGCTGTAGTCACATTGCAGACAGTTCATCTGCTGCGGATCAACGGCATACTGCGCCACCGGCCCGGTGGTAAATGACGGGGCAATGGGCAGGTCAACCCCAGCCCGATAGCGTTTTCCCAGCGGGGTGGTGCCTACGCTGCCGGTTTCACTGTGGACGGCGATGGGTGACGCGGTGGGAGAGTTGATGGCGGCTTCAAACAGGGCGCGGCTCTCATCGCTGAAGGCGAGTGGCGTCAGGGCGATCTTCTCCGCCAGAATCGTATCGTAGTCGGGCAGAAAGTCGGGATGTTGAGGCGCAGAGATGCCGCCGCGCGCAAAAGTCGGTTGCGTTAAGATTAACAGCCATACAGCACAGCAGATCCGCAGACCTTTCCAACCGCTTCTCGGCAACATCGCTTCTCCAGGCAAGGCTGAAGTTATTATCCGGCGTTTAAATTAAATTTCGGCCCGTCTCTGTTATTTAACCGGTGATCGTTTAACTATCAACCGATTAATTCTAAGATCAAGCGGACCGCTAAAATATTCTCGTTATAAAGGAACAATGCGATGCAACGATGTGGTTGGGTAACGCAGGATCCCCTCTATCTGGCTTATCACGACAGGGAGTGGGGTGTGGCACAGAGAGACAAGCGTGCGCTGTTTGAGATGCTCTGTCTGGAAGGACAGCAGGCGGGGTTATCCTGGATAACCGTGCTGAAAAAGCGGGAAAACTATCGGGCGGCGTTTCACCAGTTTGATCCGCAGGCCATTGCGTTGATGGATGCGGCAGAGATCGACACGCTGATGCTCAACAGCGGCATTATCCGCCACGCCGGAAAAATCGCGGCGATTATCGCCAACGCCCGTGCTTATCTCCAGATGGAAGCAAAAGGGGAGGATTTCAGCCACTTCGTCTGGCAATTTGTCGATAACGTGCAAATCGTTCACCATTATCCTGACTATAGCCAGGCTCCCACCACGTCAGAGCAGGCCATTGCGCTCTCGAAGGCGCTAAAGCAGCGTGGTTTCAAATTCATCGGCCCCACAATCTGCTACTCCTTTATGCAGGCCTGCGGGCTGATAAACGATCATCAGAGCAACTGTTTTTGCCATCCTGACAACCAAAAGGCGTAATTCCCGCTAAATCAGGATTTTTCCTCACTACATTCCCGGCCACCAGGCGGCATAATCGTGCCACTTATGGGAAAGGTTTTCCCCTGTGTGTCGAATGTAAGGGAACAAAAATGCAGAAGAAATTAATCGCCATCACCTTGTTATTAAGCGGCAGTCTGGCCCTGCCAGGTTGTACCACCAATCCTTACACCGGCGAATCTCAGGCGGGTAAGTCAGGTGTGGGCGCAGGCCTGGGTGCGTTAGTGGGTGCCGGTGTCGGCGTACTCTCCTCGTCGAAGAAAGATCGCCGTAAAGGTGCGCTGATTGGTGCTGCAGGCGGAGCCGCACTGGGCGGTGGCGTGGGCTACTACATGGATGTGCAGGAAGCGAAACTGCGCGACAAGATGCGTGGAACGGGCGTCAGCGTGACCCGTAATGGCGATAACATCGTCCTGAATATGCCAAACAATGTCACCTTCGACTCCAGCAGCAGCAATCTGAAACCTGCCGGCGCGAACACCCTGACCGGTGTTTCAATGGTGCTGAAAGAGTATCCGAAAACCGCGGTAAACGTAGTGGGTTATACCGACAGCACCGGCACCCGCGCGCTGAACATGCGTCTGTCACAGCAGCGTGCTGAAAGCGTCGCCAGCGCGTTGATCGTGCAGGGTGTTGCCAGCGATCGCCTGCGCACCCAAGGTGCAGGCCCGGATAACCCGGTTGCCAGCAACAGCACCGAAGCAGGCAAAGCGCAAAATCGTCGTGTTGAGATCACGCTCAGCCCGCTGGGATAAACGCGGTCGCCCCCGCCCGGGGGCGCCTTTTTTCTGTAAAGCATCGCGTTAAAAGTATCAGTAATGTTTCTGCGAATAGAGCCAGCAGAGGCTTTATGGTAGTCTGATCAAAAATTGATCAATGGACGCCTTCCCATGTCTCTTAAAGCCATCGCTGCGGTTTTAGGTCTTTCCGTAACGACCGTCAGCCGCGCCCTCAACGGTTATCAGGATGTCGCTCAGGAGACACGTAAACGCATCGAAGAGGAAGCGCAGCGGCGTGGCTACCGGCCTAATGCGGCGGCCCGGCGTCTGAAAACCGGCCGTGCTAACGCGGTGGGGTTCGTCTACCCGATCGGTGCCTCTCCCCTGAATGGCAGCGACTTCAGCGACATGCTGCTGGCGCTGGAGCATCACCTTGCCCGTTATGACATTAACCTGCTGTTGCTGGCGGATAAGCAGCAAAGTCAGGCGACGCTGACACGCCTGCTGCGCAGTGGCGCCGTTGATGCCCTGATCGTCGGCCACACCACGCCAGAAGACAGTCGGCTTCATGCTCTGCTCCAGACCAATTTTCGTTTTCTGGCGCTGGGCCGCAGCGATCTGCCATCGACCTATGCGTGGTTTGATGTTGATCACCTTGCCGGTTCACAGCTGGCGGTGGGCTGGTCGCTGGCGCAGGGACGGCAGCGGATAGCCTGGCTTGGCAGCAATGAAAACAGTACGCGGGTGCGTGACCGGCGTCAGGGTTATCTGACGGCGCTGGGGGAAGTTACGCCTTACGCGATGGCGGCGGTGGCACCGTCGCGCCGCGCCGGCTATCAGCAAACCCGGGAGTGGCTGGCAGAGGGGCCAGTACCGGAAGTGATCATCACCGACTGCGCTGCGCTGGCTGAAGGCGCGGCTCTGGCGCTGCAACTGGCGGGGCGTGCAGCGGGCGAGGGTGCCATTCTGCTGGCGGGCTGGGAAGGATTGCCGCGAGATGCGATTCTCGATCATCCCATTGTCGCCATTCGTCAGGCGACGCCGCATCAGGCCGGTGAACAGGTGGCTGAAATGGTCATCCGGCTGATTGATGGCGCACCGCCGGAAACGTTACAGACCCTGTGGCAACCCTGGCTGCAATTACCGGCGTAGCGCTTTTTGCGCCGGGCTTTGCTTGTGCTAGTCTCTGCCGGGTTTCTTATTACGCAGGATATCTCATGAAAATCAGGCCGCCTCGCGCCACCATCAGCGATGTTGCTCACGCGGCACGAACCGGTAAAACCAGCGTTTCACGCTATCTCAATGGTGAACTGCATCTGCTCTCTGCCGGTCTGAAAGCGCGGATCGAACAGGCTATTGCTGATCTCAGCTATCGCCCGAGTCAGATGGCGCGCGGCCTGAAGCGCGGACGTACCCGCCTGATCGGGCTGATTATCGCCGATATCACCAATCCCTATTCTGTTGATGTCATGAGCGGTATTGAAGCTGCCTGCCGCGAGCAGGGCTTCACGCTGCTGATGTGTAATACCAATAACGAAGTGGATCTGGAGCAGCACTATCTGCAATTGCTGAGCAGCTATCAGGTTGAGGGCATTGTGGTTAACGCCGTCGGGATGCGCGAAGAGGTGCTGAACCATCTGCAACAATCCCTGCTGCCGATGGTGCTGATTGACCGTAAAATCCCCGATTTTCCCTGCGATGTGGTGGGCCTGAATAACGCCGAGGCAGCTGAAACGGCAACGCGGCATCTGGTCGACAATGGCTATGATGCGCTGCTGTTTCTTAGCGAGCCGCTGGGCAGCGTCAACACGCGCCGTGAGCGCCTGCAGGCCTTCCGCCAGCTACTGGCAGAGCATCCGCAGGTTGAGCATGAGAATACGGAAGTGGCGCTGCATCAGCCCGCCGCGCTGGATCAGGCGCTGCTGGCCTTTCATCAGCGTCACACCGGCAAACGTTGCGCAGTGATGGTCGCCAACGGGGCGCTGACCCTGCAGGTAGCGCGATCGCTACAGCGACTCAATCTGCACTGGGGCCGCGATATCGGCCTGCTCGGTTTTGACGAACTGGAGTGGGCGGCGCTGGCCGGTGTCGGTATCACCACGCTGAAACAGCCCACCTGGCAGATTGGCTACAGTGCGCTGGAACGGCTGATTGCGCGCATCGAAGGCAGCGGATTGCCGGTTGACGAGCAGGTCTTTTCTGGCGAACTTATCGTTCGCGGCTCCAGCCAGCCTCTTAACTGAATTTTAGATTTAACCTTCCGTTTACGTGCTCGCTTCGTGAGCACGATCATAATTTCACAGTTTGCTGCTTTGCTTTGGAACCGGTTCCATTTAGGGTTTTTGTATTCGTTATGGGCAGAACCCTGCCATGGAGTAGAACATGAAACCTGACATCATCGTGGTGACCGCCGCATATGGCCACGCACAGATCGCCGCTCTCGGCGGTCAGCGTGCGCTGCTGCCGATTATCCAGCAGGCGGGCGCAGACGGGGTCGAAATCCGCCGCGAACTGCTTGATGACGCGGCACTGGCCGATCTGCCGGCACTGGCCCGGGCGGTGGCGCAGCATCAGCTGCACAGCAGCTATTCGGTGCCCGATACGCTGTTTTGTGACGGCGGCGAAATCAATCCCCGTATAACCCACTACGTTGAAGAAGCACGCCAGTTAAACGCTCAGCGGCTGAAAGTGGCGCTGGGAGAGTTCACTGGTGCGCTGCCTCGCGAAGCGTTGCAGGCGCTGCTGGCAGATCTGCCGTTTCAGCTGACGGTGGAAAATGACCAGACTGAGCATGGCCGACTGGCTCCGTCAGTCGCCTTTTTCACGGCGGTCAGGGAAGCGGATCTGCCGATCAGCATGACCTTTGATATGGGTAACTGGTGCTGGACCGGTGAGGATGCCGATCAGGCGGCGCAACAGCTGGCTGCGCAGGTGGGCTATGTGCATGTCAAAGCCGCCGTGGCGCACCAGGATAGCTACCGCGCGATTGCGCTGGATGAGGCTGATGACCACTGGCGCACACTGCTGCAACAGTTGCCCGCACAGGCAGCGCGCGGTATTGAATTTCCGCTGGAAGGCGACGATCTGACTGCGGTGACACGCCACTACGTGTCGCTGCTGCGTAACGTGTAAGGAGTGAAGATGACCACGCATCACACTATGCATCACAACGGTCCGCTTGATGTTGTCACTATCGGTGAAGCGATGGCGATGTTCATCGCCCGTGAAACCGGCGACCTGGCCGCAGCAGAGACCTTTGTTAAACGCGCGGCGGGCGCTGAACTCAATGTGGCGACCGGCCTGGCTCGTCTTGGCCTGAAAGTGGGCTGGGTCAGTCGTATTGGCGATGACGCTTTTGGCCGGTTTATCTGCCAGCAGCTGGAAAAAGAGGGTATCGACCACGCCCGGGTGACGGTCGATAAGCGCTATCCCACCGGTTTTCAGCTCAAGTCCAAAGTCGACGACGGCTCTGATCCACTGGTGGAATATTTTCGTAAAGGCTCGGCGGCCAGCCATCTGTCGGTCGACGATTTTGACGCGGACTATTTTGGTTCGGCGCGACATCTGCACCTGAGCGGTGTGGCGGCGGCGCTGTCAGAGAGTTCGCTGGAGCTGCTGAAGCACACCGCCAAAGAGATGCGTGCGCGCGGTAAAACTATCTCGTTTGACCCTAACCTGCGGCCGGTACTGTGGCGCAGCGAAGAGGAGATGCGTAAGCAGCTCAATCTGCTGGCGGAGTATGCCGACTGGGTACTGCCGGGCGAAAAAGAGGGGCTGATTCTGACCGGCTATCGTCAGCCAGAAGCGATCGCGGATTTCTATCTCGATAAGGGCGTGAAAGCAGTCGTGATTAAAACCGGTTGTGACGGTGCCTGGTATAAAACGGCGCAGGGCGAGCAGGGCCAGGTTGAGGCGATAAAAGTCGACAACGTGGTGGATACCGTAGGCGCCGGAGACGGCTTTGCCGTTGGCGTCATCAGCGCCCTGCTGGAAGGTCAGTCGCTGCCGCAGGCGATTCGTCGCGGCAACAAAATTGGTTCGATGGCGATTCAGGTCATTGGTGACAGCGAAGGTCTGCCGACGCGTCAGCAACTGGGCGACGTGTAGTTCGCGCCCCTCTACAGTCACAGGAGTTCCCGATGAAAAAGCAGACAATCGCGCCAAAACGCTGGTGGTTCATCATGCCCATCGTGTTTATCACCTACAGCCTGGCGTATCTCGATCGTGCAAATTTTAGCTTCGCTTCTGCTGCCGGGATTAATGACGATCTCGGCATCACCAAAGGTATGTCCTCGCTGCTGGGTGCGCTGTTCTTCCTGGGTTACTTCTTTTTCCAGATCCCGGGTGCAATTTACGCCGAACGCCGCAGCGTCAAGAAACTGATCTTCTGGTGCCTGATCCTGTGGGGCGGCTGTGCCTCACTGACCGGCGTGGTCAGCAACATTCCGATGCTGGCGGCCATTCGCTTTATTCTGGGCGTGGTGGAAGCCGCGGTGATGCCCGCGATGCTGATCTACATCAGCAACTGGTTTACCAAGTCGGAACGTTCACGCGCCAATACCTTCCTGATCCTGGGTAATCCGGTCACGGTGTTGTGGATGTCGGTCGTGTCAGGCTATCTGATCGAATCGTTTGGCTGGCGTGAGATGTTTATCTTCGAAGGGATTCCGGCGGTGGTCTGGGCGATCGCCTGGTGGTTCCTGGTGCAGGATAAGCCGGCGCAGGCGCGCTGGATGAGCGATGCCGAGAAAGCGGCATTGCAGGCTGAACTGCAGAAAGAGCAGGAAAATATTAAAGCGGTGCGCAACTACAGCGAAGCGTTCCGCAACCGCAACGTGATCATTCTCTGCCTGCAATATTTTGCCTGGAGCATCGGCGTCTATGGCTTTGTGCTGTGGCTGCCGTCGATTCTGCGTAACGGCACGCAGATGGGCATGGTAGAGGCGGGCTGGCTCTCCGCAGTGCCTTATCTGGCGGCGACCATTGCGATGGTGGTGGTATCCTGGGCTTCGGATAAAACCCAGAACCGTAAGCTGTTCGTCTGGCCGCTGCTGCTGGTGGGCGCGCTGGCGTTCCTGGGCTCTTATCTGGTGGGATCGAACAATTTCTGGATGTCCTACACCCTGTTAGTGATTGCCGGTGCCGCGATGTATGCGCCTTACGGACCGTTCTTCGCCATTATTCCTGAGATGCTGCCACGCAATGTCGCCGGTGGCGCAATGGCGCTGATTAACAGTATGGGTGCGCTGGGGTCGTTTATCGGTTCATGGATTGTCGGCTATCTTAATGGAGCCACCGGCAGCCCGTCCGCGTCCTACATCTTTATGGGATCGGCCCTGCTAGTTTCGGTGTGGCTGACGCTGATTGTGAAACCGGCGCAGAACAAAGCGCCGCCGCTGCAGGGTGCAAAACCCGCCTGAAAGCGTAAACGTTAGCCTCTATTTCTCCGGGCGGCCTGCAAGCCGCCCGCTACTTATTGACCGGGAGCCACCGAATGAAACCCGCTGTAATTCTCTATAAAAAACTGCCCGACGATCTTTATGCTCGCCTGGCTGAACAGTGTGACGTGACGGAAATCAGCGATCTCTCGCCGGAAAGCCAGCAGGAACATGCTGCGGCGTTCCAGCAGGCAGAAGGTCTGCTGGGATCGGGCGGTAAAGTGAATGGCGAGCTGCTGGCGAAGATGCCCAATCTGCGCGTCTGCTCCAGCGTCTCTGTAGGCTATGACAATTTTGATGTGGATGCGCTGAATCAGCGTCACGTGGTGCTGATGCACACGCCGACCGTGCTGACCGAAACCGTGGCGGACACCATGATGGCGCTGGTACTGAGCACCGCGCGTCGGGTGCCGGAACTGGATGCCTGGGTCAAAGCGGGCAACTGGCAGAAGAGCATCGGTCCGGCACAGTTCGGCATCGACGTGCATCATAAAACGCTGGGTATTCTCGGCATGGGACGTATCGGGATGGCACTGGCGCAGCGCGCCCACTTTGGCTTCGGCATGAAAATCCTCTACAACGCCCGCCGCGAGCATGAAGAGGCGCAGTCGCGCTTTGGCGCACAGCGCTGTGAGCTGGAGGCGCTGCTGAAGCAGAGTGATTTCGTCTGCATCAGTTTGCCGCTGACTGAAGAGACGCACCATCTGATCGGTGCCGCCGAGCTTGAACTGATGAAGCCGGATGCGGTGCTGATCAACGCCGGTCGCGGGCCGGTGGTGGATGAGAATGCGCTGGTCGCCGCATTGCAGGCGGGCAAACTGCATGCCGCCGGGCTGGATGTGTTTGAGCAGGAGCCGGTCTCTGCCGACTCTCCGCTGCTGTCGCTGCCCAATGTGGTGACGCTGCCGCATATCGGTTCTGCCACCCATGAAACCCGCTACGGCATGATGCAGGATGCGGTAGAAAATCTCCTCGCTGCACTCGGCGGAAGCGTCGAGAAAAACTGCGTGAACCCGCAGGCGCTGAAGTAATCCCCTCGCCTTTCCATTGCGCCCGCCCATGGCGGGCGTTATGGTGGACCCCCGATTCGCTATCACAAATATTTAACCGCTATGTCTTTTTCTCAGTTCGGCGACAAATTTACCCAACATTCCGGCATCTCACGTCTGATGGAAGATATGGGCGCGGGCCTGCGAACGCCCGGCACCATCATGCTGGGCGGCGGTAATCCGGCGCAGATCCCGGCCATGAACGACTACTTTCAGCAACTGCTGCAGCAGATGCATGAGGAAGGCAAACTCAGCGAGGCGCTGTGCAATTACGACGGCCCGCGCGGAAAAGCGACGCTGCTGGCGTCGCTGGCCGGGCTGCTGAGCGATGAGCTTGGCTGGCCCATCACCGCACAGAACATTGCGCTGACTAACGGCAGCCAGAGCGCTTTCTTCTATCTGTTCAATCTGTTCGCCGGTCGTCGGGCCGATGGCAGCAAAAAGCGGGTGCTGTTCCCGCTGGCGCCTGAGTATCTTGGCTATGCGGATGCCGGCCTGGAAGAGGGACTGTTTGTGTCGGCGAAGCCGAACATTGAGCTGCTGCCGGAAGGTCAGTTTAAATATCATGTCGATTTTGAGCATCTGCCGATGAACGAAGAGGTCGGGCTGATCTGCGTATCGCGCCCGACCAACCCTACCGGCAACGTGATCACCGATGATGAGCTGATGCAGCTCGATGCGCTGGCGCAGCAGCATGATGTGCCGCTGCTGATCGACAATGCCTATGGCGTGCCGTTCCCCGGCATCATCTTCAGCGAGGTGCGCCCGCTGTGGAACCCCAACATCATTCTCTGCATGAGTCTGTCGAAGCTCGGCCTGCCGGGTGCGCGTTGCGGCATCATTATCGCTGACGAGAAGACCATCACCGCGCTGAGCAATATGAACGGCATCATCAGTCTGGCGCCCGGCAGTATCGGTCCGGCCATTGCCAATGAGATGATCCGTCGCGGCGATCTGTTGCGGCTCTCCGAAGAGGTGATTAAGCCGTTCTATCAGCAGAAGGTGCAGCAGACCATTGCGATCCTGCGGCGCTATCTGCCGGAAGACCGTTGCCTGATCCACAAGCCGGAAGGGGCGATTTTCCTCTGGCTCTGGTTCCGCGATCTGCCGATCACCACCGAATTGCTTTATCAGCGGCTGAAAGCGCGCGGCGTGCTGATG
The DNA here is from genome assembly GCF_011800685.1 of Pantoea sp. EKM10T. Lineage (NCBI taxonomy): Bacteria > Pseudomonadati > Pseudomonadota > Gammaproteobacteria > Enterobacterales > Erwiniaceae > Pantoea > Pantoea sp. EKM10T. The sequence goes on along the minus strand of NZ_JAALEU010000008.1, from coordinate 178,699 downwards.
GTGCCGGGCCACTTCTTCTTCCCGGGACTGGAACAGGCGTGGCCGCACACCCATCAATGTATGCGGATGAATTACGTGCCGGATGCAGAGAATATTGAGCGGGCGGTGCAGATTCTGGCGGAAGAGGTTGAGAACGCCTGGCGCGACAGCTAATCCTGCGTATCGGTTAACGACAGCTGGCACCACTGTGCCAGCTGCTGAATCGCCTGTTCCACCTCTGCATTCCAGCCAAAACCGGCATTCAGCCGGAAACAGTGATCGTAGCGCTGGTCGGTGGCAAAAATGTGGCCCGGCGCAATGCCGATGCCCGCGTTGCGCGCTTTCAGAAACAGCTCGCGCACGTTCAGCGCCTGTCGGGGCATCTCAACCCACAGCACATAGCCTCCTTCCGGATCGGACACCCGGGTTCCCGCCGGAAATTCCCGTAACACTGACTGACGCATTTCACGGATTTGTCGTGCCAGCTCACGCCGCAGCTTACGCAGATGAGCATCATAGCCGCCGCTGCGCAGCAGTTCCGCCACCGCCGCCTGCGACAGCACCGAGGTGCCCATGGTTGAGGTATATTTCAGTGAGGCGATTTTACGCATGTAGTTGACGCTGTGAACCCAGCCAATACGAATGCCTGGCGCCACGGTTTTAGAGAAGCCGCTGCAGAGAATGGCGTTGGGGCTGAAGGCGCGCATCGGGAAAGGGCGGCGTTCACCGAAGGCAGTATCGCCAAAAATATCATCCTCAATAATCACCACGTCGTTTTCATCCGCCTGCCGCGCAATATAGGCCTTATGCTCGTTGGGAATGCTTTTTCCCAGCGGATTGTTGACGTTGCACAGAGTGAGAAAGACCCGCACCGCCTTGCGCTGAAACAGCCCGGTGAGCTTCGCGACATCGACATACCCTTCCGGCCCGGCTTCCACTTCAATCACCCGTAAATTGAGGTTATGCAGCATCTGCAGCAGCACGAAATAGCAGGGTGATTCCACGGCGACTACATCGCCCGGCTGGGTCGTGGCGCGTAGCGACAGCGAGATCGCCTCAATGCAGCCGTTGGTGATCAGAATATCGTCAGCGCTGATATTACAGCCGTAACCCACTGCCCGGCGGGCAATCTCTGTTTTCAGCGGCGCATAGCCGGTGCCCTTCACCGTATTCCCGAGCAGGGCCGGTTTGCTGTAGCCCATCTGACGCATCAGCAGGCCGATGCGCTTGACCGGATAGAGTGCGCTGTCACCGTTGGCCAGATCGAGACGCACCCGGCAGTCTGAGCCAAGCATCGCCAGATGAAGTTCTGTCTGCTCATCAAGCGGCGCGATGGCGCGCGGCTGTTCACTGACGGCGGGCAGCTGACGGGAAGAGGGCCGCTGCGGGGCAACAAAAAAGCCCGATTTGGGGCGGGCAACGGCGTAGCGCTCATCTTCCAGCGTGCGCAGTGTCTTCAGGGCGGTGGTAAGGCTGACATTGTACTGCGTCGCCAGCGTGCGCACCGACGGCAGACGGCTGTCAGGTGCCAGCGAACCGGCATGAATGGCCTGCTTGATCTGTTCTGCGATCTGGCGGTAACGACTGCTCTGACTCTCCTGTTCCCCGATAATATCGGCCATCTGTTCCACCCCATATCGCGCTGATCTGTGCATATTCAACAGAGTACATTCAAAGTACTTTAGGCTGCATCTCTTAATTATTCATAACGCTAAACGGCCCGGCAACCCCGTCAGCCCCGGGCTTCAGACCATAAAGTGATTCTGTTCACCTGAGGAAAACGTGAGAAATGAATAATCTGCCCGCCATGATGAAGGAGATGGAAGCGTATCTGTCACCCGCCATCATTGAGTCTGCTCAGCGCTGCTCTCTTCGCCTGCTGGCAGCGTTGCCGGATCAGCAGCTGCTGGAGAATAACCGTGTGCTGCTCGCCTATGGCGGGGGAAAAGATAGCAGCTACATGGTGGCTTACGTGCGTTACATTCAGGGACTGATCTGGCAGCAGCAGGGCAGCACCTTTCATCTGCGGATCAGCACCAATCGCCATGCGGCGATGAATCAGAGCGTAATGGAGAATATCCACCGCGTTTATCAGTCGCTGGCGATGCATGACGATGAGCGGGTGGAGTGTCTGGTGGTGGATGGCCTGCTGATCCGGCCGTTTGACCGCGACCTGCCGATGCCGGAGAGCGTGCGGCAGCAGAACCGCAATGACGTGCTGATGAATGGCCACCGGTTTCGCGCCGACGCGCGCTCGACCTTCTGCAACGCCTGTAATCTCAGCATGGTGAACTCCTTTGGCCTGGCGGCAGACTACAACGGTGGCGTGGATCTGATTGTTACCGGCGACTCGCCACAGGAGCAGGCCGCCTATGTCGCCTGGGCGCGGCACCTCTCACGGCTGTTTGATGCGCCGGTGGCGGACAAAACCCGGGGCTTCAGCGGGTTTCTGCAGACGCTGGATGGCGTGGCAGAGCGCTACTTCAGCGATGTTTATGGCGCCGATCAGCTGACGCCTGCGCACCGCATCACCCACCAGCTGGCGCGCAATCCACTGTTCTTCAACATCTATCAGGACACCGCCTATGAAGCGGGCGCGCACTGGGCACTGCTCAGCGAATTTATGCGCTTCCGTTTTGATGCGCTGATGTTCAGTTTTTCCGAATCCGACTGCGGTAATCCGACGCTGATGGCGCACCTGCGCGGATTGCGGGCAGAAACGCTGCTGCAGCGCCACTATGCCGAAGGGATCCGCGAATATGTGCGCTTTGCGCTGGGACTGATGGTGAAGAAAGATTTTCCGCCCGCGCTAATCGATGAGATGGCAGCACGCTATCAGGATGACGCCGCGATCCAGCGGCAGCGGCAGCGCGCGGCGGACTTCGCCATACAGGCGTTTGACCTCAGCGAAGATCAGCTGATCTGCATGATCTACTCCCCGTTCCTGGCGCAGGGAGAGCAGCTCGGACACTGGCTGATGCAGCAGCAGATTACGCTGGATGAGGCGGCCATCCGCGACCTGCTTGAGCAACGCAGTGAGGATGGCGCGCTGGCACAGCAGTTAACCCGGCTCTCTGGCATGACGCTGACGCAGATGCGGCACTGCTGGCAGAGCAAGCCGGTCAGTTCGCTGCTGGAGGGCAAAAGTGCCGATCCGCTGTCGCGCGTGCTGCGTTTTGATCCCCACAAAGCGGTGATTCAGGTCAATAACGGTGTACTGAATGACATCGTGACAGAAATCATTTCCGGGCGATAACCCGGTAAGGCGAGGCGATGAAAAAGATTTTTCTGCAAATTGGCGCCACCCGCGACGGGCAAAATCCTTACTGCGCGGTGGCGAAGCGCGACGGCTATTTTACCGTGCTGGCTGAAATGGGTGATTTCGTCGATTACCAGTCGTTAAGCCTGGCTCTGCCATTTGATCTGATCATTCGCCTCGATCGACCCGAGAATCCCTGGGAGGTGATGCAGGCCTATCTGCACGCCGGTTTACTGGCGCATCCGCTGGTGGTGCTGGCGGGCTTTGAAGCCTACAACGCCAGCGCCGGACGACTGCGCGAGATGCTGGCCGGGCCGGATGCGCCCGCCGCCTTTATTCCGCTGGATAAATATGCGCAGCGCATGGCGCTAAAAAAAGCCTGGCCGCGCTTCCCGCAGCCGGAGTTCCGCTTTTTCGCCTCGCCGCTCAGCATTCTGGATGCCGGACAGGCGCTGATCTATCCCTGCGTCGTGAAGCCGGTGGATGGCGGCGGCGGCCTGGGCATCTGGCTGATTGAGCATGCCGATCAGCTGCATAGCGTAGTGAAACAGCTGGTGCAGACCATGAATTACGGCGGACGCGGTTTCAGCGGCTTTATTGTGGAAAGCGCACTGATCGGCGATGAGTTTTCATTACAGGGCGTGGTGCATCAGGGACATCCCCAGGCGCTGACCTGCTGCCAGAAGGTGATTGAGCAGCACCGGGATGCTGAGGGCTGCGTCAGCTTTTATGAGTCGGGGCATGTGGCGATGGCGGCAGCGGCCCTGCCAGCCTCGTTCAGCAGCCTGATGACCTTCTGTTGTGAAACCTTTGGCTATTGTCAGGGTGCATTTCATATCGATTTTATTGTGGTCAACGGCGTGCCGCATTTCCTGGAGATGGGGTTCCGGCTCTCCGGCATGGGTGTGGCGACGCTGGTGCAGGAGGCGACCGGCATCAACTGGGCAGAAGTCACCTTCCGGCTGGAGGCGGGTGGCGCATTGCCCGCGTTTGCCTTCACCACACCCGGTGCGGTCGGCCAGCTGCGGTTACGGCAACCGGCGCAGCTGCAGGCTGCCGAACGCTGGATCGATCAGCATCAGCAGGGCGCGCTGTTACCGCCACTCAGATTGCCTGCGTTACAGGTTTCGTCACGCTCATCGCTCTATGCCGACCTGACGCGTCACGCGGGCATTCTGGCCACTTTCAGCCTGACGGCCACAGCGCGTGAGCCGATTATGACCACTTTTCAGCAGGTGATTGCCGCGCAGCCGGTGGCGGCCGGGAGAGATAAAGTATGTGCAGGATGATTCTGGCGCATGGCCGGTTCGACAGCGCAGAAATTCTGGAGGCGGCGCGCGCCATGAGCTGCGGTGAAAGCGCCGAACACGATGGCCCGATCAAATCACACCCTAACGGCTGGGGCTGTCTGTGGCTCGAAGAGGGCGAGATTCGTACCCTGCACGGCACCGGCGAGTTCGCAGAAGCGCTGCCGGGTATCGATGTGGATCGCCTGCGCAGCCGGTTTCTGGCGGTGCATGTGCGGCACGCCACGCTGAGTAAAAATCAGGGACTGGCGTTTTCTCATCCGCTGTGGCGCAACAGCGCCGGACATCAGTGGTACATGATGCATAACGGCTTTCTGCCGACGATTTACCGTCAGCTCGGTCTGGCCGAATCGCGCTTCGATTCAGAAGAGTATCTGCGTTATCTGGTAGATCAGACCACGCCTGCCGATTTCACCCGCGACTATCTGCGCGCAAAGATGGCGCAGGTAGAGCCGGGCGGCAGCGCAGGGAATGCCATTTTCGTCACCCGTGACAAAGCCTGGGCGTGGCAGTGGTATCCGCACGACACGCCCTGGCCCGACTATTTTACGATGCATTTTCAGCAACAGGATGGTTGCACGCTGATCGCCTCTGAACCCGTGGCAATACCAGGCAGCGCTGGCAACTGGCGGCGAATGAACAATCATGAACTCTATGAAATACCGTTTAGGGAGTGATAAACATGGCAATTTTCAATCAGTTCCGCGTGATTAATCCCAACATGTTTGTGGAATCGACCTGGCTGGATGACATCGTTACCGCACGGGTGCCGCTGCTGGTGCTGCGTAATTTCCTGACGCCAGAGGTGCGGGAAGCGGTGGTGACTGACCTGCAGAGCTGCCGGGAAAAGATCCGTGTCTCCCACTATCCCAATGGCGCGCTGACCACGCTCGGCCCCTATCTGGCGCGTCATACTGCGGCTCCCGATAACTACTTTACCGAGCTGCGCGATATCCAGCCGGCGTTGCCGCCCTCGCTGAATACGCTGCGCGAACAGATTTACCGCTGGGTTCAGCATGCGCTGCGGCTGGAAAGTTTACGCATCGCCCACGAACCGGGTTGTGGAGACTATGCCGGTTCTATCGTGCGCTTTCATGCCAATGGCGTCGCGAACCCGCTGCATAACGACAATATCGTGCGCGACGCCGCAGAGACTTCGCTGGTGGTGACGCAAATCCTGCATCAGCTCAGCTGCGTGGTCTGCCTGCAGGAGTGCAACGCGGGCGGAGCACTGCGTATCTACAACAAAAAGTGGTCGCCAGAGGATGAGCAGTTCAAAACCGCCGGGGAGCTGGGTTATCGCAGTGGGGTGATTGAAAACAGCGAGATCTGCGAATTTTCACCACGCAGTGGCGATATCTATCTGTTTAATCCTGCGTTTTATCATGAGATCGATCGGGTCGAAGGCGATACCCGTATCACCATGGGTTTCTTTTTCGGGCTGACCGATAAAAAAATGAAACACGCTATCGCCTGGAGCTAAGCCGGGTCGTGCCAGAACAGGAGAAGGGAATGACGACGTTTGAAAAAATTACTGCGCTGCTGGATCAGCAGCAGGCCAGCTACCGCGTGGTGGAACATGAGGCGATAGGGCAGACCGAACAGATCAGCCAGATACGCGGTAACCTGCTGGGTCAGGCGGCCAAAGCGATGGTGCTGGAGGTCAGCATGCCGGACGGTGCGCCATCGCGTCAGCTGCTGGCGATAGTGCCGGGCGACTGCCGGATCAATTTCAAAAGTGCGGCGCGCGCCATCGGCGGCAAAAAATCCTCTTTCGCCGCTCCGGAGCTGGCGCAGGCGCTGACGGGCTGTGTGATGGGCGCGGTACCGCCGTTTAGTTTTGATGACCGGCTGGCGCTGCGGGTGGATACCCGGCTGCAACAGGTCGGAACGTTATGGTTTAACGCGGGCGAGCTGGATAAGTCGATCGCGCTGGCTGTAGATGATTATTTTCGCATCGTGGGTGAAGGCTGCTGTGCCGATATCGCGACCCCGATTGCGGTCACCGCCTGACGGCGGGACAAGGAGTTTCTGATGTCGGTAAAAGATATGCTGTTAGCGCTGTGCGTGGTGGTGGCGTGGGGCGTCAATTTTGTGGTGATCAAGCTGGGGCTGCAGGGTATGCCGCCTTTTTTGCTCGCCGGGCTGCGTTTTACCCTGGTCGCCTTTCCCGCCATTTTCTTTGTGCGTCGCCCGCCGATTCCGCTGCGCTGGCTGGTGGTGTATGGCATGACCATCAGTTTTGGTCAGTTCGCCTTTCTGTTCCTGGCGATCAAGCTCGGCATGCCTGCCGGTCTGGCCTCGCTGGTGCTGCAGGCGCAGGCATTCTTTACCCTGTTGCTGGGCGCGCTGTTGCTGGCGGAGAGGCTGCGCTGGAATCATATCGTCGGGATTATCATCGCTACGCTGGGGATGTTTTTGCTGGCAACGGCAGGCATGGAAGGGCAGACCAGCGCCGGTATCACGCTGACCACCATGATGCTGACGCTGTCGGCGGCGCTCTCATGGGGACTGGGTAATATCACCAATAAGATTATTATGCGGAACCGCAGCGTGCCGATCATGTCACTGGTGGTCTGGAGTGCGCTGGTGCCGATCGTTCCTTTCTTTGCCTGTTCGCTGCTGTTTGATGGTCAGGCCGCCATCGTTTACAGCCTGCTGCATATCGGCCTGCAGACCGTGCTGGCGCTGTTCTATCTGGCGTTTGTTGCCACCATTGTGGGTTACGCTATCTGGGGGAATCTGCTGAGTCGCTACGAAACCTGGCGCGTCGCGCCGCTGTCGCTGCTGGTGCCGGTGGTGGGGATTATTACCGCCGCGCTGGTGCTGGATGAGCATCTCTCCGGGCAGCAGATGCTGGGTGCGGTGGTGATTATACTGGGGCTGCTGGTCAACGTGTTTGGTGGCGTGCTGGGTCAGCGCTTAGCGATGCGAACGCAGTCGTAAGGACAAGTCCGCCTTCAGATATAAGGGCAAAAAAAACGCCGCTAACGCGGCGTTTGTCATGGTTACTTCAGAATCTCAATACGGCGTGGTTTCGCCTCTTCCGGCACCAGACGTTCAAGGTCGATGCTCAGCAGACCATTTTCGAGACGGGCATCGCGCACCACAATGTGGTCGGCGAGCTGGAATTTACGCTCGAAGTTACGCTCGGCGATACCCTGATACAGGTATTTACGCTCGGTCTGCTCTTCAGGATGGGCACCCCGCACGATCAGCACGTTATCGTGCGCCGTGATATCCAGTTCGCTCTGAGCAAAACCGGCCACCGCAATAGTAATGCGATAGTGATTTTCATCGACCAGTTCAACGTTATAGGGAGGATAGCCGCCATTGCTCTGATTCTGATTAGATTCGAGCAGGTTAAACAGGCGATCAAAACCGATAGCAGAGCGATAAAGTGGGGTGAGATCAAAATTACGCATATTAAGACTCCTGAATTTCAGCAAGTTTTGGCAACCTTCCACTACTGGACAGGCTGGATATGGCACCCCACTGTCCCTTGCGGCAACGGTGAGTGCGTCCGTAAACTAAAAATGGGTGCCACAAGACCATTTTCAAGAGGGTGAAATGCAATTTTTTTCGCCAAATTGTGGAAATGGCATACACTCAGGACTACTTTTGCCAGACCCAGACGGACTTCGCCCCAGAGTGTTGACGTTGTCTGGCAAGCAAACTCAGCCAGGCTTATGCCATGACTGAAGGGATGATGATGATGAAATTGATGAAGACCTTACCTCTGGCTGGAGTGGTGTGCTGCGCAATGGCAACAACCGGCTGTTCCAGCGTGATGTCTCACACAGGTGCGAGTCAGGGCTACTATCCAGGCACCCGTGCCAGCGCTGACATGCTGTCCGATGGTGATACCAGCTGGGCATTGAAGCCGCTGGCGTTAATCGATCTTCCTTTCTCTGCCGTGCTGGATACGCTGCTGCTGCCGTGGGACTACTACCGCAGCGACAAAGATAAATCTCTCGACTCTCCACGTGAACGCATCCTGCAGAGCGAAAGGCTGGCGCATACGCAGGAAAGCCTGGCGCAGGCGCAGCCTATGCCCCCTATGCGGTCACTGCCGCAACCGTAAAGAGTTGCCGCCAGCCATTCACCTCACGCATATAAGCAATCTGTGTACCATCCGGTGACCAGACCACCGCGTCACCTGATGGCGCCTCTTCTGTTCTGCGGGTCAGACGCTGACATGCGCCGCTCTCAACGTCACATCGCATCACGCTGTTATCGCAGATAAAAGCGATCGCCTGGCCGTCAGGATGCCAGCTAAAGGCGGACTGAATGCTGTGGCTGAGTCGGGTGATCTGACGCGGTTCGCCGCCGTTGGGGGAGACCGTCCAGAGCTGGATCACCTCTGCGGCATCCGCCATCAGAAACGCTATCTGGCTGCCAACCGGTGCGGCGCGCAGCCAGTGGCGAGGTTGCAGAGCCACACCACGGCTGTGCGTCAGGCGACGCTGCTGCACGCCAGCCGGTGGCGCAGGTAACTGCTGGCTGCTGCCCTCCAGCGGCGTCTCTCCGGCGCGGGCGTAATCCTCCAGTGCATCAGGCAGATCAACAATAAAAACTTCAGGCCTTTTTTCGCCCTGCGCCGTCAGCGTGTCGCCAATAAAGGCGATCGCCCAGCGCTGCCAGCTGCCGTCCGGCTTCTGGTAGCCACGCTCACCGACCCAGCACTCCTCACAGGCACGATTAATCTGGTCACTGCCTGGCAGCGGTTCCGCATGCGTCTGGCTCACCAGCAGGCAAAAAAAGGTGCCGTCATATTCGCGCGGATGCTGCTTTTCGGGCGTTACAGCGCAAAGGGGCACCGCGATGCCGACGTTGCGCAGATCGAGCCGGCTATCCAGTTCGTGCATTACGTGGTCATTGTAGGTAAAGCTCAGGCGAGAACCGTCGGGACTGAAGACATGTACATGCGAGCCGCCACGCAGCGCGCCAGGAGTAAACGGTGGCGTGATATCGCAGGCATCCAGATTCACCGCCGCACCGTTCTGAACGATCACCCCGCGCCGGTGGTGGAAGTCATACTGCCAGCTGGCATCGGGATGTTCCGGGCCATGAATGCAGACGTAGCGCGGTGGCAGGTCGGGACTGACCGTCACGACGCCGACATGGGCACCATGCCGGGCCTGATAGAGCACCTCCACCTCACCGGTCATCACATTGACCCGCTCAATGGTCTGACTGGTAAACGATGCGCCCGATGGACGAACGTCAAACGCCAGCCACTGGCTATCGGCAGTCCAGACATTAATATTGGTGAGCTGATGCTGACGGGCAGCAAAGGTGATCTGTTTTTCTGACATGATGAAACCCACGGAGAAAGAGTTGCCCGACAAATTACGCGATTCTGTTTTGCGGTGCAGCAATTTTGCCGGGTTAGGGGATCCGGGCCGAAGCGGCCCGGCAGAGAACAGGCCGTTACAGCACTAACTCTTCGATGGCATGCGCGACGCCATCTTCCATATTGGTTTTGGTGATGAACTGAGCAATTTTCTTAACAGAGTCAATGGCATTCCCCATTGCGACACCCGTTCCTGCGTATTCGATCATCGCCAGGTCATTCTCCTGATCGCCAATCGCCATCACTTCTTCCTGCTTCAGGCCGAGCTTCTCAGCCAGCATTTTGACGCCCTGGCCTTTATTCACCCGACGATCGAGGATTTCGAGGTAATAAGGCGCGCTCTTCAGGATGGTGTAGGTCTGCTGAGCATGCCCGGGCAGGCGGGCAATCGCCGCGTCGAGAAGAGCGGGCCGGTCGATCATCATCAGTTTCGGGAAGCGCATGGCACGATCCATCTCCTCCACCGCGCGGTAGCGCACCGGAATGCCGGTCAGGCTCGCTTCATGGATGGTGTATTCGCTGATGTCTTTGTTAGGGGTATAGAGATGGGTTTTGTCGAATGCCTGGAAATGTACGCCAAGCTCACGTGCCAGGTTCTCAATGTAGAGGTAGTCGTCAAAGGTCAGCGTCACTTCCGCCACGCACTCACCATCTTCGGCCTGATGAACCAGCGCACCGTTGTTGCTGATCGCGTACTGGCCGGGCGTCTGCATATCCAGTTCCATGAGATAGCGCTGGATACCCACAAACGGCCGGCCGGTGGTCAGAACAATCGACACCCCTTGCTGACGGGCGCGATCCAGGGCGGATTTCACCGCCGGTGTGATCTCATGTTGCGGGTTGAGCAGGGTGCCATCCATGTCGATAGCGATCAATTTAATAGCCATAGAGTCCTCGTAGCGTCTGGGTTTTGTTCAATGCTAGCGCGATTCAGCGCACATTGACCAGTTTCATGGCAGGCGAGAACGGCCAGCTGACCGCCAGCTTCAGGCGGTAAAGAGATCGCGGTGGATTTTAATCACGGCTTTTCGGATTGTTGCGGGTTCGCCAGGGGCGCAGCAGGGACGATGAATATCGTGCGGGAAAAAGAGCGCGAACATGCCGGGCATCAGCGTAATCACAGACTCATTCAATATCTTCTGATAAAAAACGACGTCTCGCTGCTGGGCAAAATCTTCGGTGATGTGCTGGTCGGGATGGGCGCGGGCCACGCCAATATTTTCGGTGCCTGCCAGCAGATACTGAATATCGATGTAGTTGAAGTGGGACTCCGCTTTACGTGCGCTGGCCGGTTCGGTCATCATCTCCTGCACCAGACAGAACATTTTGTTGTCGGGCAGGATCTCATATTTGCCGGTTTCCAGCTGGCTGAAATCTGTGCTGGCAATCCAGCTTATCGCCTGATCGACTACCGGATGAAAGGCGTGACGTTCTCTGTCCCAGTCGTGACGATCGCAAACAATCATGGTGTAACTCCCTGTGTGGAATAGTGCGCGGTAAATGCGCAAAGAGGGGCAAGAGTAAGGGAGCAGACCGGGTTAAAACGTGATCGGGATCGCAGCCTGCGGGCAGGAAGGCACCTCCTGGCGGGTTTTCCGCCCGGACGGCACAAAAAAAAGGCCATCACCTGGGTGATGGCCTTTCATCGCTGATGCCGGTTAAATATCGATATTGGCGGCTTTCAGCGCATTTTCTTCGATGAAGGCGCGGCGCGGTTCAACCGCATCGCCCATCAGGGTAGTGAACAGCTGATCAGCGCCAATCGCATCTTTAATGGTAACGCGCAGCATACGACGGCTGTCTGGATCCATGGTGGTTTCCCACAGCTGCTCCGGGTTCATCTCGCCCAGACCTTTGTAGCGCTGGACCGAGAGGCCGCGACGCGACTCTTTAATCAGCCACTCAATCGCCTGTTCGAAGCTTGCCACTGGCTGACGACGCTCGCCACGTTCGATGTAAGCATCCTCTTCCAGCAGACCACGCAGTTTGCTGCCCAGGGCGCAGATTTTGCGATACTCAGGACCCTGAATGAAATCAGCATCCAGCGGATAGTCAGTATCTACACCGTGGGTACGGACGCGCAGTACCGGCTCGAACAGGTTTGATTCGCGGTTTTCACGCACCTGTGCCAGATAGGTGCTGCCGTGCGCTTCGCGTTCAGTCAGATAGCTCACCAGACCATTCAGCCAGGTTGTAACCTCTGCTTCGCTGGTCAGGTCGCTCAGCGTGTCGTGATAAATCATCGCACGCAGCATGGCCATCGGATAACGGCGCTCCATACGCTTGATCATCTTCTGGGTGCTGTTGAAGTCAGTGACCAGCGTCTCCAGCGGCTCACCGCCCAGCGCCGGCGCGCTGGCATTGGTGTGCAGCGTCGCGCCATCAAGCGCGATAGCGATCTGGTATTGATCCATCGCTTCATCATCTTTGATGTACTGCTCCTGCTTGCCTTTCTTCACTTTGTAGAGTGGCGGCTGGGCGATATAAACGTGGCCGCGCTCAATGATTTCAGGCATCTGACGATAGAAGAAGGTCAGCAGCAGGGTACGGATGTGCGAACCATCGACGTCGGCATCGGTCATGATGATGATGCTGTGATAGCGCAGCTTGTCCGGGTTGTACTCGTCGCGACCAATACCGCAGCCCAGCGCGGTGATCAGCGTGGCCACTTCCTGGGAGGCGAGCATCTTGTCGAAACGCGCTTTCTCAACGTTAAGAATCTTACCTTTCAGCGGCAGAATCGCCTGGTTTTTACGGTTACGGCCCTGTTTGGCCGAGCCGCCTGCGGAGTCACCCTCCACCAGGTAGATTTCAGACAGCGCCGGGTCGCGCTCCTGGCAATCCGCCAGTTTGCCTGGCAGACCCGCCAGGTCCAGCGCGCCTTTACGGCGGGTCATTTCACGGGCGCGGCGTGCCGCTTCACGGGCACGGGCAGCGTCGATGATTTTGCCGACTACAATTTTGGCGTCTGATGGGTTTTCCAGCAGGTATTCAGCCAGCAGTTCATTCATCTGCTGCTCAACCGCTGTTTTCACCTCGGAGGAGACCAGTTTATCTTTGGTCTGCGAGGAGAATTTAGGATCCGGCACTTTCACCGAAACCACAGCGATCAGACCTTCACGGGCATCATCACCGGTGGCGCTGACTTTGGCCTTCTTGCTGTAACCCTCTTTTTCCATGTAGGCATTCAGGGTACGGGTCATCGCTGAACGGAAACCGGCGAGGTGTGTACCGCCGTCGCGCTGTGGGATGTTGTTGGTAAAGCAGTAGATATTTTCCTGGAAGCCGTCGTTCCACTGCAGCGCCACTTCCACACCAATGCCATCTTTCTCGGTAGAGAAATAGAACACGGTAGGGTGAATCGGGGTTTTGTTTTTGTTGAGGTACTCAACAAACGCCCGGATGCCGCCTTCATAGTGGAAGTGATCGCTTTTGCCATCACGCTTATCATCCAGACGAATCGACACGCCGGAGTTCAGGAATGAGAGTTCACGCAGGCGTTTCGCCAGGATGTCATACTCAAAATCGCGCACGTTGGTAAAGGTTTCGTGGCTCGGCCAGAAACGCACACGGGTCCCGGTAATGTCGGTCTCACCCGTCACCGCCAGCGGTGCCTGCGGTACGCCATGGACATAAATCTGCTGATGCACTTTGCCTTCGCGACGAATGGTCAGCTCCAGCTTCTGCGACAGGGCGTTAACCACGGAGACGCCCACGCCGTGCAGGCCGCCGGAGACTTTATAGGAGTTATCATCGAACTTACCGCCAGCATGCAGCACGGTCATGATCACTTCAGCGGCAGAGATGCCCTCTTCTTCGTGAATACCGGTAGGAATGCCGCGTCCATCATCCTGCACCGATACGGAGTTATCGGCATGGATGGTGACCACAATGTCACTACAGTGACCAGCGAGCGCTTCGTCGATTGCGTTATCCACGACCTCGAATACCATGTGATGCAGACCGGTACCGTCATCGGTATCGCCGATATACATGCCCGGGCGTTTGCGTACCGCATCAAGTCCTTTCAGGACTTTAATACTTGAGGAGTCATAAGAATTCGACATCAACGTTTCTCGCTCATTTTAATCTTCAGGTTGAACCGCTATTTTACCCTGTTCCACGCGGAACATCTTGCCCTTTTCGTCGGTCATGTCGATTACATGTCCGGCAGAAATTGCGCTGACAAACACCTGAGCCTGAGTGGCTTTTAACCGTTCCGCCAACAGGCGTCGGCGGCTCTCATCCAGCTCAGAAGCAAAGTCATCAATGAGGTAAATACAGCGGCGTCCGCTCTGGCTTGTCAGGAACTCGCCCTGTGCCAGACGCAATGCACACATCAGCAGTTTTAACTGCCCGCGTGAGAGTAAATCTTCTACCGGCGTCCCTTCAGCCCGAATACGAAAATCCGCTTTATGGGGGCCGCTGGCGGTATAGGTCAGTGCGCGATCGCGCTCGAAGTTACGTTCCAGCAGTTCGGCGTAATCGCTCTCTTTATCCCAGCCACGCTGGAATGAGAAGCGCAGCTCAAATTCCGGCAGAAACTGGCCACAGGTGGCGGTGATCTCCGCGGAAATCGCCGCACTGTATTCCGCCCGCCACTGGCTGATCTGTTCAGCCAGCGGAACCAGCTCCTGATCCCAGGGACGAATCTGGCTGTAACGTGAGACCTGGCGCAGCGCCGCGTTCCGCTGTTTAAGCAGGCGGCGCATGTTGTTCCAGGCGTTAAAAAAGCCGGGGGTGTTATGAAAGCAGCCCCAGTCGACATAGGCTCTGCGATATTTGGGGCCGCCATTCAGCAAACTAAAGCCTTCAGGGGTGATTAACTGCATCGGCAACAGCTGCGCCAGCTCCGCGACCTTGTGACCATCGCTGCCATCAATGCGCACTTTGCTGTCACCGGCACGGTTTTTGGTCAGCCCGACTGAAATTTCCCGCTCTTTGTTTTCCAGACGCCCATGCAGCACAAACGCCGCCTCGTCGTGACGAATCACGCGTCCCGCCTGCAGGCTGCGAAACGAACGGCCATGCCCCAGAGTATGAATCGCTTCTAAAACGCTGGTTTTACCACTGCCGTTGGCGCCGACCAGGAAATTAAAGCCGGGTGCCAGTTGCAGGTCAGCCTGCTCAATATTACGAAAATCTTTGATAAGAAGGCGGGTTAAAGCCATGAATCAGTCCAGCGTGAAGGGCAATAAAATTTTGGGCCTGGCGATCCAGGGCGTCAACGGCAAAGCAGGTTTGCCCGATACCTCAGTCACCAGGCCGTCGGCGTCGCAGCTACGTTGTGCCCCGCCAGCGCACAGCCACCGGAGCGTACTGAAGTACGTGAGGATGGCGAGCACTGCCGGGGCACAACGTAGCAAGTAAGCCAGGCCGATATATTCTACAAGAAGCGCGCAGGCCCTGGGAGCATACTGAAATATGTGACCAGGGGCGAGCACTGCCCGGAATCAGAATGGCAAGTAAGCCAGGCCGATATATTCTACAAGCGCATGGGCATGACGACATAGGCCGCTGCCGGGCTCGCCACATCCTCAATCTGCACGCTCGACACCGAATCGGTCAGCAGCAGACGGACGTTTTCGCACTTCAGCGCATTCAGCACATCCAGCACGTAACTGACGTTGAAGCCAATCTCCAGTTCCGTGCCGTTATAGCTGACATCCAGCATCTCTTCCGCTTCTTCCTGTTCAGGGTTATTGGCGGTGATCTTCAGCTGATTTTCGGTGATATAGAGGCGAACACCGCGGAACTTCTCGTTAGAGAGGATAGCGGCGCGGGCAAAGGCCTGTTTGAGCAGATCGCAGCCCGCTTCCAGCGCTTTGTCGGGATTCTTCGGCAATACGCGACGATAATCGGGGAAACGGCCATCAACCAGCTTAGAGGTAAAGATGTAGTCGCCGACATGCGCACGGATATTGCTGCCGCCAATCTGAACCTGCAGCGGAGTATCGCCGCCATCCAGCAGACGCAGCAGTTCAATCACGCCTTTACGCGGCACAATCACCGAATGACTCGGCAGCGCCTGACCAATTGGCATGGAGCAGACGGCCAGACGGTGACCGTCAGTGGCCACGGTGCGCAGCTCTTCCCCTTCGGTTTCAAACATCATACCGTTGAGGTAGTAACGCACATCCTGATGCGCCATCGAAAACTGAGTCGCTTCAATCAGCCGTTTCAGCGTCGCCTGCGGCAGGGTAAATTCAACTTCACTCTGCCAGTCGTCAAGATTCGGGAAGTCACTGGCGGGCAGGGTCGACAGCGAAAAACGGCTGCGGCCAGAGCGCACCAGCATGCGATCGCCTTCCAGTGCCAGAGTAATTTCTGCGCCATCCGGCAATCCGCGACAGATATCGAGGAATTTACGCGCCGGAACGGTGGTGGATCCAGGCTCATGTGCCTGAGTCAGCGCCACGCGTGCGACCATCTCCATTTCCAGATCGGTACCGGTCAGCAACAGCGAACCTTCAGTTACCTGCAGCAGCAGGTTTCCAAGGATCGGCAGCGTCGGACGACCACCCAGGGGGCCACTTACTTGTTGCAGCGGCTTCAGCAGCTGCTCACGTTCAACAATAAATTTCATAGCGTCAGGAAGATAATGTTCTGATGAGATTAGAGAAATCTTCTTTGATATCGTGGCTCTCTTCACGCAGCTGCTCAATCTTGCGGCAGGCATGAAGCACCGTTGTATGGTCGCGACCCCCAAAAGCATCGCCAATTTCTGGCAAGCTATGGTTGGTTAACTCTTTCGCCATCGCCATCGCCATCTGGCGTGGACGTGCCACCGAGCGCGAACGGCGCTTGGAAAGCAGATCCGCCACCTTAATTTTGTAGTACTCAGCCACGGTCTTCTGAATATTATCGATGGTGACCAGCTTTTCCTGCAGCGCCAGCAGATCGCGCAGCGCTTCGCGCACGAAGTCGATGGTAATCGCCCGGCCAGTAAAGTTGGCATTGGCGATCACGCGATTCAGCGCGCCTTCCAGCTCACGCACGTTAGAGCGTAACCGCTTGGCAATAAAGAAGGCGACTTCACCAGGCAGACGGATGTCGTTCTCATCCGCTTTTTTCATCAGGATCGCCACACGCGTTTCCAGCTCAGGCGGCTCGATCGCCACCGTTAAACCCCAGCCGAAACGTGATTTAAGACGATCTTCCACCCCGTTGATCTCTTTTGGATAGCGATCCGAGGTGAGGATGATCTGCTGATTGCCCTCTAATAAGGCATTAAAGGTGTGGAAGAACTCTTCCTGCGATCGCTCTTTATTAGCAAAGAACTGAATGTCATCGATCAGCAGCGCATCTACCGAACGGTAGTAGCGTTTGAACTCTTCAATCGCATTGTTCTGCAGTGCTTTAACCATGTCCTGCACGAAGCGCTCGGAGTGCATATAAACCACTTTTGCATTGGGTTTTCGGGCAATGATGCCGTTGCCCACCGCATGCAACAGGTGCGTTTTACCGAGACCGGTGCCGCCATACAGAAACAGCGGGTTATAAGCGCCGCCTGGATTATCCGCCACCTGACGTGCCGCCGCGCGCGCCAGCTGGTTAGATTTACCTTCGACGAAGTTATCGAAGTTATGACGGTTGTTCACATTTGAGCGATAGGTGACGTCGGCTGGTGCCGGGACATTATCCCAGCTGGGACGCATAATCTGCGTCGGGGCCGGACGAATATGGCTCTGTACGGGCATCACGGGCGCGCTGACGCTGGCCATTACGGGCTGGCTGACCGCTGCCGCCTGCTGCTGAACCGGGCGCGTTCCCACTTCAAAACGCAGTGCGGGCACGTTCGGACCGCAGAATTCATTCAGCAGTGCATTGATACTATTAAGGTATTTGTCCCGAACCCAGTCGAGTACGAAGCGATTTGGAGCATACAAGGCAAGCGTATTGTCGTTTAACTCAGCCTGTAGTGGACGGATCCACATGCTGAATTCGGTGGCAGGAAGCTCATCCTGCAAACGGGCAAGACACTGTTGCCAAAGCGTAAGTGACACGGCGGACTCCACTCGTACAAATTCGAAAAGAATAGTAGGCGTTACTCTAAGAAACGTTCATTTTTGACACAGACGCTAAGAAAGCGCCTGCGACCGCTATCAGCGGTTTTCCGTCCTGCAATCACCGGAGGATCGTCAGCGGAAGGGCGGATCATAGCGCAAAGCGAGGCAGAGATCTTCCCTTTCTACACAGTTTTGATCCTTTTTATCCACAGGCCAGAGGCGCGCAAAGAAGTTTACGCCAGTTGCGGGAAAAACCAGCAGGGATCTGACGCAATCCATTAAAATTTC
Organism: Pantoea sp. EKM10T; assembly: GCF_011800685.1. Taxonomy (NCBI): domain Bacteria; kingdom Pseudomonadati; phylum Pseudomonadota; class Gammaproteobacteria; order Enterobacterales; family Erwiniaceae; genus Pantoea; species Pantoea sp. EKM10T. The sequence goes on along the minus strand of NZ_JAALEU010000008.1, from coordinate 160,501 downwards.
GGGCGACATCTCATTTTATCCCCAGGATCCGGCAAGCCGATCGCAATAAGATCCCGTGCGATCCTTGCGCTTTAGTGCGGAGCCCGTATAATTCTCCACCCGACATTGAGCCATCAGGCGCAAAGTCGGGACTCTGCGGGCTGTATGCGGGTTTTCAGGCACTATGACACGCGAAGTAAATTGACTCGGGACTGTACAATTATTACAATCCCGCCTCTTTATTAAAGACACATTGAGGCGTAGGTCGATTTTCTGGCCCGAAACGCGTCACCCAGTGAAAATTTTCAAGTTTAGGTAGAAACCGCCATGAAACGCACTTTTCAACCGTCCGTACTGAAGCGCAACCGTTCACACGGTTTCCGTGCTCGTATGGCAACAAAAAATGGTCGTCAGGTTCTGGCACGTCGTCGTGCTAAAGGCCGTTCTCGTCTGACCGTTTCTAAGTAATAAAGCAAGCCCTGATGGGTAAGCTCGCATTTCCCAGGGAGTTACGTTTGTTAACTCCCACTCATTTCACTTTCGTCTTCCAGCAGCCACAACGGGCTGGCACGCCGCAAATTACTATTCTCGGCCGCCTTAACGCGCTGGGGCATCCCCGCATCGGTCTCACCGTCGCTAAAAAACATGTGAAACGCGCTCATGAACGCAACCGGATCAAGCGATTGACCCGCGAAAGCTTTCGTCTGCGTCAACATGAACTGCCGTCGATGGACTTCGTGGTGGTCGCGAAGAAGGGGGTTGCCGATCTGGATAACCGTATGCTGGCGGAAGCGTTGGAGAAATTATGGCGTCGTCACTGTCGCCTGGCGCGCGGCTCCTGATCGTCCTGATACGCGTCTATCAACGCGGCATCAGTCCATTACTGGGACCACACTGTCGGTTTCACCCGACCTGCTCTCATTACGGAATTGAGGCATTACGCAGGTTCGGCCTGATAAAAGGCAGTTGGTTGACATTAAAACGCGTATTAAAATGCCACCCCTTGAACCCGGGTGGTGACGATCCTGTGCCGCCAAAAACCTTTGATACCAGAGAACATTAACGATGGATTCGCAACGCAATCTCTTTCTCATCGCTTTTCTGTTCGTGACCTTTATGATCTGGCAAGCCTGGCAGACGGACCACGCTCCGCAGCCACAGCAGACGCAGACCACACAAGGCACAAACAGCGTAGCGGGTGATACCGCCAGTCAGGGTGTACCGGCCAGCGGTCAGGGCCAGACGATCACCGTTAAGACTGATGTCCTGTCATTGAATATCAACACCCGAGGCGGTGATGTTGAACAAGCACAGCTGCTGACTTTCCCGGACAAACTGGGTTCTAACCAGCCGTTCCAGCTGCTTGAAACAACGCCAGCGTTCCTTTATCAGGCACAGAGTGGTTTGACCGGTCGTAATGGCCCGGATAACCCGAACAACGGCGCGCGTCCGCTGTTCAACGCTGCGCAGGATCACTTCGAGATGGCTGATGGCCAGTCCGAACTGCGTGTGCCGATGACCTACACCGCTGAAAATGGCGTGGTTTACACCAAAACCTTCATCTTCAAGCGTGGCGAATATGCCGTTAATGTCGATTATCATGTCAACAACACCACCCAGCAGCCGCTGGAAGTGTCGCTGTTTGGCCAGCTGAAGCAGACCATCGATCTGCCTAAGCATCGTGATACCGGCAGCAACAACTTTGCTCTGCACACCTTCCGTGGCGCGGCCTACTCCACCAGCGAGTCGAAATATGAGAAGTATAAATTCGACACCATCGCGGATAACGAGAACCTGAACGCCACCACCAGCAATGGCTGGGTTGCGATGCTGCAGCAGTACTTTGCAACGGCATGGGTTCCGCGTACCGAAGGCACCAACACCCTTTACACCAGCAACCTGGGTAATGGCGTGGCGGCGATTGGCTATAAATCTGCACCGGTCACCATTGCCGCGGGCGCACAGCAGAATCTGGGTGCAACGCTGTGGGTCGGCCCGGAAATTCAGGACAAGATGGCAGCGATTGCGCCGCACCTTGATCTGACCGTAGATTACGGCTGGTTGTGGTTTATCTCTCAGCCGCTGTTCAAACTGCTGAAATTTATCCACAGCTTCATCGGTAACTGGGGCTTCTCCATTATCGTGATCACCTTCATCGTGCGCGGCATTATGTACCCGCTGACCAAAGCGCAGTACACCTCGATGGCGAAGATGCGCATGCTGCAGCCGAAAATTCAGGCGATGCGTGAGCGTCTGGGTGATGACAAGCAGAAGCAGAGCCAGGAAATGATGGCGCTGTATAAAGCAGAGAAAGTGAATCCGCTGGGTGGCTGTCTGCCGCTGGTGATTCAGATGCCAATCTTCCTGGCGCTTTACTACATGCTGTCAGGCTCGGTTGAACTGCGTCATGCGCCATTTATTCTGTGGATCCATGACCTGTCAGCGCAGGACCCGTACTACATCCTGCCGATTCTGATGGGCATCACCATGTTCTTCATTCAGAAGATGTCACCGACCACCGTGACCGATCCGATGCAGCAGAAGATCATGACGTACATGCCGGTGATTTTCACCGTGTTCTTCCTGTGGTTCCCGTCAGGTCTGGTGCTGTACTACATCGTCAGCAACCTGGTCACCATTCTCCAGCAGCAGCTGATTTATCGCGGCCTGGAAAAACGTGGTCTGCATAGCCGCGACAAGAAGAAAGCGTAAGCGATCCAGAGCGGGAGTAATCCCGCCCTAAAATAGTCTATTCTCAGGCGGTCAAAGCGACCGCCTGTGTTTTTTGTAGCGAGAGAAAATTTATGAGCCACAGCGATACCATTGTTGCCCAGGCGACGCCACCCGGACGCGGCGGCGTAGGCATTCTGCGCGTCTCTGGCGCGCAGGCGGCAGAGGTCGCCCGCCAGCTGCTGGGCAAACTGCCTAAGCCGCGTTACGCCGATTATCTGCCGTTCACCGATAGCGATGGCCGCGTGCTGGATCAGGGCATTGCGCTGTGGTTTCCTGGCCCCCACTCCTTTACCGGTGAAGATGTGCTGGAGCTGCAGGGCCACGGCGGCCCGGTGATCCTGGACCTGCTGCTGAAGCGCATCGTGGCGCTGCCTGGCGTGCGTATCGCTCAGCCGGGTGAGTTTTCAGAGCGTGCGTTTCTGAATGACAAGCTCGATCTGGCGCAGGCCGAAGCGATTGCTGACCTGATTGATGCCAGCTCTGAGCAGGCGGCGCGTTCGGCAGTGAACTCCCTGCAGGGCGTCTTCTCCACCCGTATCAATCATCTTGTGGAAGCACTCACTCACCTGCGGATCTATGTCGAAGCCGCTATCGACTTCCCGGATGAGGAGATCGATTTCCTCTCTGACGGCAGAATCGAAGCGCAGCTGAATACGGTGATCGGCGACCTGGATGCCGTCCGTGCCGAAGCACGTCAGGGCAGCCTGCTGCGTGAAGGGATGAAAGTGGTGATTGCGGGCCGGCCTAATGCGGGCAAATCGAGCCTGCTGAATGCGCTGGCGGGCCGTGACGCCGCCATCGTCACGGATATCGCAGGCACCACCCGTGACGTACTGCGTGAGCATATTCATATTGATGGCATGCCGCTGCATATCATCGACACCGCCGGTCTGCGTGAAGCCAGCGACGAAGTGGAGCGCATCGGGATTGAGCGCGCCTGGCAGGAGATCGAACAGGCTGACCGCGTGCTGTTTATGGTGGACGGCACGACGACCGACGCCACCGAAGCGGCGGCTATCTGGCCCGATTTCGTCTCCCGTCTGCCGCCCGAACTGCCGATTACCGTGGTCCGCAACAAGGCGGATGTTACCGGGGAGTCTCTCGGTCTGACAGAAGTAAATGGTCACTCACTGATTCGTCTGTCGGCACGCACCAGCGCGGGCGTGGACGAGCTGCGCGATCACCTGAAGCAGAGCATGGGCTTCGCCGGCAATATGGAAGGCGGCTTCCTGGCGCGTCGCCGTCATCTGCAGGCGCTGGAGCTGGCGGCAACGCACTTACAGCAGGGTAAAGCGCAGCTGCTCGGTGCCTGGGCCGGTGAGCTACTGGCGGAAGAGTTGCGTCTTGCCCAGCAGGCGTTAAGCGAGATCACCGGCGAGTTCACTTCTGACGATCTGCTGGGTCGCATCTTCTCCAGCTTCTGTATCGGTAAATAACCGTGCTGGCCTGATAGCGTCCTGCTGTCAGGCCAGATTTCCTGCCACGCTGCTCCCCTGTTATTCCCGCTTCTGCGTTGATTCTTGCTGATATGTTATTTTGCGGCGGCACGGCATTGCCGTATAACGGTTGAAGCGCCGATCTGACGAGCGGCGACGGATTGCGGTGAATAATCCCCGCCTTATCCCGCCGAGTCGGGCCGGACGCAAACCCACTACGTGAACACCATTGGGCGAACTTTTTCGCCTGAAACAGGAGAGTTGCATGAGTACACCGCTCGACACTGCCGCACTGGACACGCTGTTTAATGACGCCCGCACCCATAGTTACTGGCAGGCTAAGCCCGTCGATAACGCCCTGCTGGAGCAGCTCTATGCTTTAACGGCACTGGGCCCGACCTCGGCGAACTGCTCGCCTGCGCGATTTGTTTTCGTGACCTCGGCGGAAGGCAAAGAGAAGCTGAAACCGGCACTCTCTTCCGGCAATCTGGAAAAAACCATGAGCGCGCCGGTCACGGTGATTGTGGCCTGGGACCGCGAGTTCTATGAGCAGCTGCCCGCCCTGTTCCCCCATGCTGATGCGCGCAGCTGGTTTACCGGCAGTCCCGAGGCGGCAAAAGAGACCGCTTTCCGTAACAGCAGCCTGCAGGCGGGCTACCTGATTCTGGCGGCGCGTTCGCTGGGTCTGGATGCCGGTCCGATGTCCGGGTTTGATCCGGCCAAAATCAATGACGCCTTTTTCCCCGACGGTCAGTATCAGGTTAACCTGCTGATTAACCTCGGCTACGGTGATGCGTCAAAACTGCATCCGCGCCTGCCTCGACTGAGCTTTGAGCAGGCGAGCCGTTTCGCCTGATGCTGCCCGCGTCGCGAGTCGAATCGCGACGCGGATGACCTTAAACAGCGTGTCACCCTCCGAACCGTTCAGCGGCGCAGCATTTTTTGCAGGCGCTTTTGCTGCCAGCGCTGCGTCAGGCCATGAAAAACAAAGGTCCTCAATGCCCGGACAAACAGCACCGCTCCCCAGATCGCTGCGACCCAGAGCGACCAGTGATCATCCGGTGCCGTCACATGATTAAGCACAAACAGCAGTCCGCAAACCACTACTGCGGTAATCAGTGAACGGTAAAAGCGCGCCTCACCGAGGAGCCTGCTGCGTGCATCAACAATCCGCTGATCCAGCGCCTGATCCTCCCCGTTCTGTGGACCGGTCAGATCAGCAACGTTCACTTCAAAGACGGCAGCCAGCGCACTCAGTGTTTCCAGCCCCGGTCGCTCGCCATTTTCAATCCGCTGCACGGTGCGGGTGCTCAGTCCCGCCATTTCTGCCAGTTGTTCCTGTGACCACGCCCGGGCCAGTCGATGTTCTTTGAATCTGTTGATGCTGCTCATTCGCATTCTCCGTAGTAACAGACAGGAAGGAAAAGTGTGCGGCGAAACGTCCGGCAGTAACACGATCCTGACCCGACAGCAGCCTGACATCCGCATGACAACGCTGTCACAGCAACTCCGGCTGCCAGCAGGATGGCTAATCAGGCACGCACATCAAACCCGGTTCTGCTGAGGTTGTCCCCTGATGAAACACCATTCGCCTGCTCATCCTATTCCGAATTTACCCCAATCTGTGCGTTGCCAGGTGCATTAAGGTAAGAAAATTCCTACAATGCTTCTGATGATTATCTGACCATTTTCACGGAGCGACAGATGGCTGGTCATTTTGTACGCTGGACGGGCGATCCCGGCTTCCCGGCTAATGATTTACGCATTCCCCAGGCTATCACCGACACGGCACAGCAGTTTGCTGACAAACGCCGTGGGCGATTTCTTGCCGCCCGTACCCTGCTGGCACAACTGATGCTACGGGTTTATGGCATTGGTGAACTGCCGCGCCTGCTTATCCAGAGCAACGGACGCCCCGTTTTTGCTGACAGCGATCTGCCCGATTTCAGCATCGCCTATGCGGGTAATACGGTGGGTGTGCTGCTGGCCGAAGAGGGTGGACGTGCCGGTCTGGATATGGAGATTGTGCATGCCAGAAGCCGTCAGACTCAGGAGCAGCTGATTCAGGGATTAACCTCGGGCGAGATCGCCTGGATCAATGCCCAGCAGGATGCCATGGAGGCGGTGACGCAGATCTGGACATTACGCCAGAGCATTCTCAAGCTGACGGGAGAGGGCGATCGGGGACTGGATTCGCTGCGCCTGTTGCCCGGTGCGGGTCGGCTGCGATCTTCACTCTATCCCGATATTCAGGTGGTGTGTGATGCGGAGCCCATGCTGGTCTGGTCGTGTGCGCTGTCGTCTGCGACTCAGCGTCTGCATCTGTGGGAGATGGATAACGCCTTTCAGTGGCACGCATTACGCGAAATAGAGATGGGTAAGCCCAACATCGGGCCTCATGCTCTGCGGCTGACCAGCCTGCCCAGCGAGCGCAGCCTGCATCCTGAAATGTAAAAAGCCGCAACCCGGAGGTTGCGGCCCTGAATGCGCTTAGTGCGCGTCTACAAAGACAATCTTCAGCACAAACAGCAGAGCAACAATTACTACGCAGGGGCTGATTTCACGCCAGCGGCCAGTACCCAGCTTCATGACGCAGTAAGCGATGAATCCCAGCGCAATGCCTTCGGTGATGGAAAAACTAAAGGGCATCATGGCGGCGGTCACAAACGCCGGAACGGCTTCGGTCAAATCATCCCAGCGTACGCGCGACAGGCTGGCGGTCATTAACACCCCAACGTAAATCAGCGCGCCCGCAGCGGCGTAGGATGGCACCATCGCGGCCAGCGGTGACAGGAAGGTCACCAGCAGGAACAGCAGGCCGGTCACCACTGCCATCAGGCCGGTACGGCCACCAATCGCCACGCCCGAGGTGCTTTCGATATAGGCGGTCACGGATGAGGTGCCTGCCAGCGCGCCACTCACTGAACTGATGCTGTCGACATAGAGCGCCTGCTGCATGCGCGGGAAAGTGCCGGTTTCATCGGTCAGTCCCGCTTTGTCGGTGACGCCGATCAGCGTGCCGGAGGAGTCGAACAGATTGACCAGCATAAAGGAGAAGATTACGCCTGCCATGCCGATGTTGAAGGCGCCTTTGATATCCACCTGGCCAACCACAGAAGTAATGGAAGGCGGCGCAGAAAACAGGCCGACAAACTTCACGTCGCCCAGCATCCAGCCGATAGCAGTGGTAACCACCATCGAGATCAGCACTGCCGCGTGGATATTGCGTGATGCCAGAATAGCGATGATAAAGAAGCCCAGCGCGCCCAGCAGTACGCTGTGCGAGGTCAGGTTCCCCACGGCCACCAGGGTATCGGGATTCGGCACGATAATACCGGCATTCTTCAGCCCCATCATGGCGATAAACAGGCCGATACCGGCGGTAATGCCGACGCGCAGGCTCAGCGGGATATTGGCAATCATCCAGTAGCGAACCCGCAGCAGCGTCAGGATCAGCAGGCCGACCGCACCCCAGAAGATCGCGCCCATACCCACCTGCCACGAATAGCCCATCGCGCCAACCACCACAAAGGCGAAAAAGGCGTTCAGCCCCATTGCGGGCGCCAGCGCCACCGGCAGATTGGCAAACAGTCCCATCAGAATGCTGCCGAAAGCGGCAATCAGACAGGTGGTCACAAACACCGCCTGGGTATCCATGCCGGCGACGCCGAGGATCTGCGGATTGACGAAGACGATGTAGACCATCGTCAGAAAGGTGGTGATACCCGCGATCACTTCGGTGCGCACCGTGGTGCCATGTTCCTGCAGCCTGAAGATGCGCTGCAAAACGCCTTGCTTGCTCATGCCATCCATCCAGAAGAAAAAATCATCGGCGCGTATCCTGGCGATTTTACCGGGGCAATACAATGATTTTTCGCAACCGATTGCCAGTCTCGCAATCTGCGCTGAGTGCGGTAGAGTGTGGAGCATACCCCTGAATCGAAGGATAGAGTCTGATGTCAGTAGAATGCGTCTTTTTTGATTGCGATGGCACGCTGGTGGACAGTGAGTTGCTCTGTACCCAGGCCTACGTCAACACCTTTGCCCGTTACGGCCTGGAACTGTCGCTGCAGCAGATGTTTGAGAAGTATAAGGGCGTCAAACTCTACGACATTATTCGTGACGTCGGCGACGCGCATCAGGTGACGCTGCCGATGGAAGAGGTGGAGACTGCTTATCGCGCAGAGGTCGCGCGGCTGTTTGATCAGCAACTGCAGCCCATCCCGGGCGCGAAAGCGCTGGTTGAGCAGATCAAGGTGCCGATGTGCGTGGTTTCAAACGGGACGGTAAAAAAGATGCAGCACTCGCTGGGCTTAACCGGCATGCTGCCGCTATTTGCGGAGCACCTTTACAGCGGCTATGACATTCTGCACTGGAAGCCCGATCCGGAACTGATGTACCACGCGGCGGAACAGATGCAGGTGCCGATTGAGCGCTGCATTCTGGTGGATGACTCCGAAGCGGGCGCCCGCGCCGGTATCGCCGCTGGCATTCCGGTCTACTACTACTGCGCTGACCCACACAACCCTGAACTGGATCACCCGCTGGTGACGCGCTTCGACGATTTGGCGCAACTGCCTGCGCTGTGGCGCGCCCGTGGCTGGGATCTGGTATAGCGCGGGCCAGCATGACACACACCGTCTGGTTTTTAACCCTGCCCGGTGTGATGGCGCTGGATCTCACCGGCCCGGCCGAGACGCTGAAGCTGGCGGGCGAGCACTTTATGCTGCGCTACATCGGCCCGCAGCCGGAGGTGGTCTGCTCCACCGGCATGACCATTGGCGGCATCGAACCGTTACCGGAACAGTTGCCCGCCGGGAGTCTGCTGGTGGTGCCTGGCGTCTATGACTCGCAGCTCTGTTACGCCACGCCGCAGGCCGGAGAGGCTCGCGACTGGCTGATGCGCCAGCACGGCGCGCTGCGCGCGCAGACCTTTATGCTGGTCTGCGTCTGCTCGGGAGCGCTGCTGGCGGCGCAGGCAGGCATGCTGGATGACGTGGTCTGCACCACTCATCATGATGTGATTGCCCGCCTGAAAGCCGCAGCCCCGCGCGCACGGGTGCAGGAGAACCGGGTGTTTGTCGGGCATGAGAATATCTGGACCAGCGCAGGCATCACGGCGGGAATCGATCTGGCGCTGCATCTGATTAATCAGCTCTGTGATACGCAAACCGCGCTGGCGGTAGCGCGGGAGATGGTGGTCTGGTTCCGCCGTGCCGGTGACGATCCGCAACTTTCGCCGTGGCTGCGTTACCGCAACCACATGCATCCGGCCATTCATCGGGCGCAGGATCTGATGATTGCCCATCCTGAGCACGGCTGGACCCTGACCGAGCTGGCTGGACGCACGCATGTCAGCAGCCGCCATCTGGCGCGGCTGTTTCGCCAGCAACTGGGGATTAGCGTGCGTGAATACCATGAGCAGTTGCGGGTTGGCGTGGCACGCCAGCGTCAGCAGCAGGGTGAATCTGCCGAAAAAGCGGCGCTGGCGGCGGGGTTTTCATCGGCGCGCCAGCTACGGCGCGCCCGCCAGCGTGAAGCCAATCAGCTGACAAAGTGACGGGTATCGACGCGTTTCAATGCCATACCCAGCAGCAGGCTGCCGCCCAGCGTCAGCCCGAACACCCAGGGCAGGTCGAGCCACGGACGCGACATATCATCGTAATGATGTGTACGCAGGTAGTGAATGAACAGCGCATGAAAGCCGTAGATCGGCAGTGAATAGCGCGCAATCACCGTTAAACCCGGCAGCGTGCGCTGGTTCAGGCTGTTTTTAAACACGATGAGCAGGCTGATCGCGGCGATAAACACCAACGGTCCGCAGTAGAGATACCAGGTGTCATTAAACGCCCCGTTGACGATCAGCGCCTGTTTCGTCCCCAATGTAATGCCAATCACACAGGCGATAAACAGCCCGGCAGCCAGCGGCGTCAGGCCGCGCCGGGTCGTCTCCATCGTGCCGATAGCCCGTCCCAGCAGCGCATAGAGCAGGTAGTAGATACTGTCACCGCTGACATAGAGATTAACCGGCAGAAAGTGAAACGGCCCCAGCGACTGGCTGACCGTATTGGGATTGGCGAGCACCGCCAGCACCAGCACCAGCAGCGCCACGTAGCGCGCCTGCACGGTTTTTACCTGGATCAGGGGCGACAGCAGATAGATGCCGATCAGCGCAAAGAAGAACCACAGGTGATAAAACACCGGCTTCTGCAGCATCTTCAGGATTGATCGCCCTTCGCTGATGGGGGTCAGCCAGGTGATATAGGCCAGCGATACCGCGCTGTAGAACAGCAGACAGAGCACCAGCCGGAGCATATGGCGCGGCTGGGCGCTGCGTTCGCCGAAAAACAGATAGCCGGAGATCATAAAGAACAGCGGAACACAGACGCGTGATGCTGAGTTCAGCAGATTAGCCGCATCCCAGGTGATGCCAGTCACCGCCATCGGCCCGGTGATATACCAGGTGGTGGTATGAATCACGATCACCATCAGACAGGCAACCGCGCGTAAATTATCGATCCAGTAAATCTTCTGCGGCATGGCATCCTCTTGCGCATCGCGTCCGTGCGCAAAAGGGTAGCCAAATGCGACCAGAGCAACAACTGCTGCCAGCAGGATTCGGAGCCATCTGTATGCCAGCGCCCTGAATCACCGCGAAAACGCGCCGGTAGCGCCTGGGATTTACGGCTGCACATCGCGCGGTCAAAGGGTATACTGTCGGCCTCTTTTTTTAATCTAACCGAAGCGCGTGCACACTCAACATGCAAAAGTTTGATACCAAAACCTTTCAGGGGCTGATCCTGACCTTGCAGGATTACTGGGCGCGTCAGGGCTGCACCATTGTCCAACCGCTGGACATGGAAGTGGGCGCTGGCACTTCACACCCGATGACCTGCCTGCGCGCACTCGGCCCGGAGCCGATCGCCGCCGCTTACGTGCAGCCATCACGCCGTCCTACCGATGGCCGCTACGGTGAAAACCCGAACCGCCTGCAACACTATTACCAGTTCCAGGTGATCATCAAACCCTCACCGGACAACATTCAGGAGCTCTATCTTGGCTCGCTGAAAGAGCTGGGTATGGACCCGACGGTGCATGACATTCGCTTCGTGGAAGATAACTGGGAAAACCCGACGCTGGGTGCCTGGGGACTCGGCTGGGAAGTGTGGCTCAACGGCATGGAAGTGACGCAGTTCACCTACTTCCAGCAGGTTGGCGGCATGGAGTGTAAGCCGGTGACCGGCGAGATCACCTACGGTCTGGAGCGTCTGGCGATGTACATCCAGGGCGTCGACAGCGTTTACGATCTGGTGTGGAGCGACGGTCCGCTGGGCAAAACCACCTACGGCGACGTGTTCCATCAGAACGAAGTGGAGCAATCCACCTATAACTTCGAATACGCCGACGTTGATTTCCTCTTTACCTGCTTCGAGCAGTATGAGAAAGAGGCGCAGCATCTGCTGGCGCTGGAAAAACCGCTGCCACTGCCCGCCTACGAACGCATTCTTAAAGCGGCACACAGCTTCAACCTGCTGGATGCCCGCAAAGCGATCTCGGTAACAGAGCGTCAGCGCTATATTCTGCGCATTCGTACCCTGACCAAAGCCGTGGCTGAAGCTTACTACGCCTCTCGCGAGGCAATGGGCTTCCCGATGTGCAATAACAAAAAGTAAGAGGCAGCCATGACTGAACAAACCTTCCTGGTGGAGATCGGCACCGAAGAGCTGCCACCAAAAGCCCTGCGCAGCCTGGCAGAAGCCTTTGCCGCGCAGGTCACTGCTGAACTGGATGCCGCTAACCTGAGCCACGGCGAGGTCAGCTGGTTTGCTGCGCCGCGTCGTCTGGCGCTGAAAGTCGCAAACCTGAGCGCCTCACAACCCGATCGGGAAGTAGAGAAGCGTGGACCGGCGATCTCTGCTGCGTTTGACGCTGACGGCAATGCGACCAAAGCCGCTGAAGGCTGGGCGCGTGGCAACGGCATTACCGTCGATCAGGCTGAACGTCTCGCCACCGATAAAGGCGAATGGCTGGTTTATCGCGCTCAGGTCAAAGGCGAAGCGGCTCAGGCGCTGCTGCCCGCAATGATCGCTACCGCGCTCAGCAAGCTGCCGGTGCCAAAACTGATGCGCTGGGGCAACAGCGATGTGCAGTTCGTTCGTCCGGTTCACACCGTGACGATGCTGCTGGGCGATGAGCTGATCCCAGGCACCATTCTGGGCATTAAGTCAGATCGGGTTATTCGTGGTCACCGCTTTATGGGTGAAAGCGAAATCACGCTCGACAACGCCGATCAATACCCCGATGTGCTGGAAAAACGTGGCCAGGTCATTGCCGACTATCAGGTCCGCAAAGCGATGATCAAAGCCGATGCTGAAGCGGCAGCACGCCGTTTAGGCGGCAACGCTGATATCAGCGACAGCCTGCTGGAAGAGGTGACATCGCTGGTGGAGTGGCCGGTGGTCCTGACCGCGACCTTTGAAGAGAAATTCCTCAAGGTGCCTGCGGAAGCGCTGGTCTACACCATGAAAGGCGATCAGAAGTATTTCCCGGTGTATGACAATGACGGCAACCTGATGCCGAACTTCATTTTCGTCACCAACATCGAATCCAGCGATCCGCGCCAGATTATATCCGGCAACGAAAAAGTGGTACGTCCACGCCTGGCCGATGCGGAGTTCTTCTTTAATACCGACCGCAAAAAGCGTCTGGAAGATCACCTGCCGCGTCTGGAGACGGTGCTGTTCCAGAAAGAGCTGGGCACGCTGCGCGATAAAACCGATCGCATTCAGGCCCTGGCGGGCTGGATTGCCGGTGAAATTGGCGCAGATGTGAATCACGCCACCCGCGCGGGCCTGCTGTCGAAGTGTGACCTGATGACCAACATGGTCTTCGAGTTCACCGACACCCAGGGCGTGATGGGCATGCACTACGCGCGTCACGACGGCGAAGCCGAAGATGTTGCGGTGGCGCTGAATGAGCAGTATCAGCCGCGCTTTGCCGGTGACGATCTGCCGTCCAGCCCTGTCGCCTGTGCACTGGCGATTGCCGATAAAATGGATACGCTGGCCGGTATTTTCGGCATTGGTCAGCATCCAAAAGGCGACAAAGACCCGTTCGCACTGCGTCGTGCGGCGCTGGGCGTGCTGCGTATCATCGTTGAGAAGAACCTGCCGCTCGACCTGCAGACTCTGACCGAAGAAGCGGTGCGCCTGTATGGCAGCAAGCTGAGCAACGCCCGCGTGGTGGATGATGTGATCGACTTTATGCTGGGTCGCTTCCGCGCCTGGTATCAGGAAGAGGGTCACAGCATCGACACGCTGCAGGCGGTTCTGGCGCGTCGTCCGACCCGTCCGGCTGACTTTGATGCACGCATGAAAGCGGTGTCGCACTTCCGTACGCTGGAAGCAGCCGCAGCACTGGCGGCGGCGAACAAGCGCGTCTCTAACATTCTGGCAAAATCGACTGAAACGCTGAATGAGAGCGTGCAGGCGTCGCTGCTGAAAGAGAATGAAGAGATCCAGCTGGCGACCTTTGTCACTGCGCTGAGCAGCAAGCTGCAGCCTTACTTCGCTGAAGGTCGTTATCAGGATGCGCTGGTCGAACTGGCACAGCTGCGTACTGCGGTAGACAACTTCTTCGATAAAGTGATGGTTAACGCCGACGATCAGGCGGTGCGGGTTAATCGCCTGACGCTGCTGTCAAAACTGCGTGAGCTGTTCCTTCAGGTCGCGGATATCTCACTGCTACAGTAATGCTATTTGTTGTGCGGAAAAGGGACGAGCAATCGTCCCTTTTTTTATGGGATTTTTTGGCCTGATGTTTTCAACTCATACCTGAGTGTGACCGCTATAGCGGCCATTTTTTAGGGTGCAAATGAATACGCTAAAGTGCTCAAACTGCCATTGCCGGTCATCAGGAATCGGCTGTTTCGATGCGCCAGATTATAAATATTATGTCTATATATCAAAATGTTACTTGTTAATTTTTCTCCGGTCATACTCTAAAGTTTTTCATCAATCCGGTGGTTAAGAAACCGCCCTAAAGATAGCCAGCCCTCTTGTTTTTCCCCTTTCCTGATGGATAATTCGCCAGAATTTACACCCGGTTACATTTAGTGAAATGGAATTTTCATGAAAAGGATTTGTTTATCGCTCTGTCATCCGCCAGTGCGTCTGCTCGCCATGGTGGCAGGCGCGCTGCTCTGCTCTGCTTCCCCGCTGATGGCAGCCCCGCCAGCCGATAATCCCCGCGAAGAAGGCCAGGCGATTGATGCCCGCGAGCAACTGCGTCAGCAGACGCGCGAGCGCGTGCTGCAACAGCAGAATGCGCCGCAGGCGAATGAACATCTTCCCCGTCCTGATAGTCGTCTGCCCGGTTATCCTGCCGGTGAGCAACCCTGCTTTACCATCAATCAGATCGCCCTGACTGGCGACGAAGCCAGCCGTTTTCAGTGGGCGCTCGACGCCGCCGCGGATGCCACCGGCCGCTGCCTGGGCGGACAGGGCATCGTGCTGGTCATTAACAAAGTGCAGAATGCAATTCTCGCCAAAGGCTATGTCACCACCCGCGTCATGGCACAGGAGCAGGATCTGACTAAAGGCGTATTAACGCTGACGTTACAGCCGGGCCGTATCAGCAGGATCCGTTTTGATGAACCGGTTTCCTGGCGTGGACGGCTGTGGAATGCGATTCCGGCGTCATCGGGCGAGATATTAAATCTGCGGGATATTGAGCAGGGGCTGGAAAACTTCAAGCGGGTGCCCAGCGCCAGTGCCGACATTAAAATCGTGCCGGGCGAGCAGGAAGCCACCAGCGATCTGCAGGTCAACTGGCGCGAAGGCAGACCGGTGCGGCTCAGTCTGGGACTGGATGACAGCGGCTCCAGAAGTACCGGGCGCTACCTCGGTTCCGCCACCCTCGCAGTGGATGCGCCCTTTGCGCAGAACGATCTGTTTTACGCCAATATTGGCAAAAATCTGTTTGAGCATGGGCCGTTCGGTAACCGCTCGCACACCCTGAATTACTTTTTCCCGATAGGCTACTGGGCCGTTTCCGCCAACTACAACGACTACACCTATCACCAGAACATCCCCAATGCCAATGAGGTGCTGCGCTACAGCGGCAAGAGCGATAATTTCCAGCTCACGGTCTCCCGGGTGCTCTACCGCGATCAGTCGAACAAAACCACGCTTAATCTGCGTGGCTACCGCAAACATTCCACCAACGCCGTCAACGATATCGACATTGTGCAGCAAAAGCGGCGCACCGCGGGCTGGGAACTGGGCCTGAATCAGCATAGCTATCTGGGCAGCAGCACGCTGGACGCCAGTATCGCCTGGCGGCGCGGTACTGGTGCGTTTAATGCGCTTCCTGCACCAGAAGAGTCGCGTCATCAGGGCAGCGCGCGTACCGGCATATTGCTGGGCGACCTCGGCATCAACCATCCTTTCGCTGTGGGCGAGCAGCCCTGGCGGGTCTACAGCAGTGTGCGGGGCCAATGGAGTCCGAATGCCCTGACGCCACAGGAGCGCATGGCGATTGCCGGCCGTTATACGGTACGCGGCTTCGACGGTGAACAGATGTTGTCGGGGGAAAAAGGACTGCTGTGGCGCAACGAAATTGGCTGGAATCTTTTCTCGCACGGACATGAGCTCTATCTGGCTGCCGATTATGGCCGGGTAAGCGGACCTGCGACTTGCGACCTGGTCGGACATCAACTGGCAGGCAGTGCAATAGGCGTACGCGGCGCGCTCTGGGGGCGCTTCAGCTACGACCTGTTTGCGGGCATTCCGCTCTATAAACCCGCGGGATTTCATACATCAGGCGCGACGGCGGGTTTCAGCGTTAACCTGGAAATCTGACCACCAAAGCGGGCGATCCCGCTATCTGAACTGAGTGACTTTCACATGGATGTGACCCATGAATAAACATTGCTATCGCATTATCTTCAGCCGCACCCATGGGGAACTCCGGGTGGTGTCAGAACTTGCCCGCAGTTGCAGCACGGAGCCCGGTCAGAGCCGTGGCAACGGCACGCCGCGTCTCTGGGTCACTTTACGCCGCGCGGCGTGGCTGCTGGGAATGGCCCTGTTTGCCGGGCCTGCAATGGCGAACGGCATTGTGGCGGATAGCAATGCTACGCCAGGACAGCGGCCGGACGTCATCGCCACCCAGAACGGGCTGCCGCAGGTTAATATCACCGCCCCCAATCAGGCGGGTATCTCGCATAACCAGTATCAGCAATTCGATGTCGCGCAGAACGGCGCCATCCTGAATAACTCCGCAGTGATGACCTCAACACAACTGGCCGGAATGATTCAGGGCAACCCGAATCTCAACCCAGACACCCCAGCGGCGCGGGTAATCATCAACGAAGTAAACAGCAATAATCCCAGCCAGCTGCGCGGTTATATGGAAGTGGCGGGCGGACGGGCGCAGGTGATCGTTGCCAACCCGGCCGGGATTGTCTGTAACGGATGCGGCACCATCAACGCCGGACGGATGACGCTGACCACCGGCAAACCACAGCTCAACGCTGACGGCAGTCTGGCGGGTTATCAGGTCGAACGCGGCGTGGTGCGCATTGAAGGCGGCGGACTCAACGGCGATCCCCGTCATGATACTGAGTATGTTGACGTACTGGCCCGCGCGGTGGAGATCAATGCGGGCGTCTGGGCCAAAAAAGAGCTGACGGTGGTGGCCGGTCGCAATCGCGTAAGCGCAGACGCACAGACGGTCACACCGCTGGCTGACGACGGCAGCGCCAGACCTGAACTGGCGATCGACATGGGGCAGATGGGCGGCATGTACAGCGGCCAGATCCGCATGATAGGTACTGAAGCGGGCGTCGGCGTGCGAAATCAGAACGCTCAGGTGCAGGCGGGCAAAACGCTGGTGGTGAGCAGCGAAGGTAAGCTTGTCTGGCAGTCGGCGGCGCAGGATGGCGTGACGCAGGCCGGAGGCGACATCAGTCTTGCGGCCAGAGAGGATATCGATTATCAGGGCAAGCTCCACAGTGGCGGTCAGCTGACGGTCCGGAGCCGCGAAGGCGGAATCACTCAGTCCGGCACCCTGGCGGCGGCAGGTGATGTGCGGCTGACGGCGGCCCGCAGCATCCAGAGCAGCGGACACCTGCTGGCAGGCAGCGATGCCAGTAGCCAGGTTGTACAGGAAGCTAATCTGCAACTGGAGAGCCAGGATACCATTCGGGCCAGCGGCAGCCTGCTGAGCAAAAAAGAGGTCAGCGCGCGCGGACGCCGGGTCGATCTCAGTGGCGCTCAGGTCGCCGCCAGCCGCGCAACGCTGACGGCTCAGGAGGGCGGTGTTGCCGTGCGGCAGGCGGTGATTAATGGCACGGAGCTGGTGATTAACACGGCAGGTGATATCGAGGCGCAGCAGGCGCAGATTAGTGCCGGGCGCTGGCAGATTGATGGACGCAGCCTGTTCAGCCAGCAGGCCGGATGGTCGCAGACCGGAAGTGGCGAAAGCCGCTTCACGTTGAGTGGTGGGCTGGATAACAGCGACGGAGCGATTGAGAGCAGGCAACTCAGCTTCCGGGCCGCCTCGCTCAATAACCAGCGTGGACGCATGGTCGCACTCGACAACGCCGCCCAAAAATGGCGGATTGACGGTCTGCTCGACAATACCGCGGGTGAGCTGGGTAACAACGGCGATCTGACGCTTGAGACAGGCAGCCTGACTAACCAGGGCGGCACCGTCAAAACCAAGGCATCGCTGGCTATTAATGCCAGCACGGCTGTAAACAACAGTCAGGGTAAGCTGCTGGCCGGTGATGCGCTGACGCTCAGCGCGGGCGGTGATCTCGATAATCACGCTGGCACGCTGAACGGTGGTCAGCTGTCGCTGACCGCACAGCATCTGAATAATGCGCAGGGTGAAATCGTCAGCCAGGGCGATCTTGATCTGACGACACTACAGGGCCTGGATAACAGCGATGGCTGGATCGAAGCGGGTCATCATCTCTCACTCAACAGCGGCGGACTCTGGCAGAACCGCGACGGAACGGCACAGGGCGGTGAGCGGGTCACGGCGGCCGCAGATCAGCTCAATAACGCCAGCGGCCGGTTGCAGTCTGGCGGTGATCTGGAGCTGACCAGCCGTGGCGATATCCTCAACCAGAGCGGCAAACTCACGGCGAAAAATGCCCTCGCGGTCCATGGCACCGCAGCGACGCTATTTGATAACGATGGCGGATCGCTGCAAAGCGGCGGCGATCTGCTGCTGCAGGGCGGCGCACTGAACAATCGCCAGTCAGGGCAGATTCTCAGCCAGCAGGCACTGACGCTGAACCTGGCGGGCGACTGGGACAATCAGGGTGGCACCCTGACCGGTAATGGCCGCACGCAGGCCAGCGCCGCAAATCTGTTGAATGCTCAGGGCGCGATCAATGCGCTGGATACGCTGGATATGCAGGTTGCTGGTCGTCTGGATAACAGCAATGGCCGCATCTTCAGCCGGTTAAGCCAGACGCTTCAGGCGCAGGAGATGAGCAATACGCAGGGCTGGATGGGCAGCCAGGGACGCTGGACTGCCACGACTGCCGGTTTCGATAACACGGCGGGCAGCGTACAAAGTCAGCAGCAGGCTGAACTCTCGGCGAACTGGCTTAGTAACGCCAGCGGCGTGTTGCAATCGGCTGCTGGCATGGCGTTACGCATTGAGCAGGATATCAACAACCTGGCCGGTAAAGTCTCTGCTCAGCAGCAGCTTACCGTTCAGGGTCAGACCGAAGGCAGCCGCACCGGTAACATTAACAATGCGGGTGGCCAATGGCTGGCTGGTGAGGGGCTGACTATTACCGCTGCGCGACTCGATAACACCCAGGGCGGTCTGCTCTACAGTCAGCGGCAGTTGAAGCTGAATCTGGCCGGGGATCTGCATAACCAGGCCGGTAAGATCCAGAGCGGCGAAGCGTTCCAGCTGGATGCGCAGACGCTGAACAACGCAGGCGGCAACATCGACAGCCAGCAACAGCTGACACTT
The DNA here is from genome assembly GCF_011800685.1 of Pantoea sp. EKM10T. Taxonomy (NCBI): domain Bacteria; kingdom Pseudomonadati; phylum Pseudomonadota; class Gammaproteobacteria; order Enterobacterales; family Erwiniaceae; genus Pantoea; species Pantoea sp. EKM10T. The sequence continues at coordinate 141,350 of NZ_JAALEU010000008.1, read as the reverse complement.
CAGTTGTCAGGGCAGTTTGATAACAATGGCGGCGCGGTACGCAGCAATGGCAGACAGCAGATCAATGCCGCAGCGATCAACAACCGTCAGGGCGTGTTCAGCAGCCGTGAAGCGATTAATCTGACCACCGGGCAGCTGGAGAATGCCAGCGGCACACTAATCAGCCAGGGCGCGGGAAGTTATCACGTCGGCACGCTCAATAATCAGCAGGGCAAAGTCCACAGCGGCGCGGCGCTGACCCTTGAAGCCGCACAACTGAACAATCAGGGCGGCCAGCTTGTCGCCACCCAGGATCTTGTGCTGAACGCCACGGCGATCGATAACCGTACCCAGGGTGTGATCAGCAGTCAGGCGGGGCTCTCACTGCAGGCCGATCGCCTTATCAACCGCGACGGCGGTCTGTTACTCGGCACCACCTACAGCGACATTACTGCCCGTGATATCGATAACAGCGCCGGACGGCTGCAGAGCGCCGGAACGCTCATGCTGCGCGGTGTTGCACAGCTGGACAACCGTCAGGGACGGGTGCTGGCGAATGGCGATCTCACCCTCAATGGTGATCTCTCACCGACTGATTCAACGCTGGTGCTGCTCAATCAGAGCGGACGGCTGGAGAGTGCTGGCGCATTAAACATCCATGCACACTCTTTCGATAATCAGGGCGGCACGCTGCTGGGCCTGCAAGCTCTGAGGCTGAGCGCGCAACAGGACTACACCCGCCAGGCGGACGAAACCATCAGCAGTAACGGCACGGTGACTGTCTCTCTGAGCGGGGCGTTTACTAACCTGGTGGACTGGCTGCTGCCGGGTAATCTGGTGCTGAATGCGGCAGGCATAACCAACCCGGCGATGCTGGTGGGCAAAACAGTTCAGCTCACGACCGGTGCGCTGCTGAACAGCGGGCGTCTTGAAGCCGACGACCTGACGCTGAATGTCGACTCGCTGGATAACCGTGCCGCGTTGATAGGTGATGAAGTCATCGTGCGTTCCCGGGTGATCGACAACCATGGACAGCCTGCGGTCATCGCGGCAACTCAAAACCTGACCCTGCAGGCCCGTGAGCGGCTGAGCAACACAGATGGCGCGCTGCTCTATAGCGGCAATCGCCTGTCATTGCATAGCGATGACCTGATCGAGAACCGGGCGAGCTTTATTGAAGCGGACGGTGATATGACGCTGGAAGCGCGGCGGCTAGACAACCTGCGCGAAGGGCTGGTGATAGAGCGTGAGGCTGAGACCAGCGACTACAAGTGGCATCGTTATAACTACTACTGGCGATCTTACGGCTCAGCAGTGAGCACGGATCTCAGCACCATGGCGTCAACGACTCAGCAACTGACTTTCCAGGATGAGGCCGCGGCGCAGAGCAATCCTTACGGCACCCTGCTGGCAATTGACGCAGTGGGCAAACGCGCTCAGGTACGGGTCATGAACAATCAGGGCGTGCTGACCGATCTTTGGGTTAACTATCTGGCACTGAACCCCAGCGCCGATGGCACGTATGCCATGACGTTCTATGAAACCCGCGGATTCCGGCAAAATAACGTACCGACTCCCTATCAAAATACGGTGTGGCGTGAACATGATCGTGGACGTCTGGAGCAATGGGATCCCGAAAAACATATCGACATCGACAATGCGCCGTTCGTTACTGATTACAACAATTTCCGTGAACGAACTGCAACTGGCACCATAACGCGTGATCGGCTGGTCAGCGAAGGCATGGGTGCCCGTATTCTGGCGGGCGGCAACATGATCCTGCGCATCACCGGAGCGTTACTCAACGATGCCAGCGTGATCACGGCTAACGGCAATCTGACACTGGATGGCGGTGGTAGCATTGATAACCGGGGCTACTCGGTTAATGAGCGACGGCAGGAAGTGATTGTCGACCACTATGACAAGGATACCCATCACTGGTATCCGACCTTCAATTCCGATGAGACCACCGCCCTGGCAACCGTTGACGGCATCATTACCGGCAACGGCAACGTCAGCATTAACGGGGCCAGCATCAGCAATACCACCGTTAATCAGGCGCAGATAAGCCAGCTTGAAGCGGCGCTGCAGGCAGTGGACGCTGAGCGTGCGGAGTATGAACGTAATCCACTGGCCTTCACCGTAGACGGCGTCGCCCGCCATGACGGCGACACAGAACTTACGACGGGTGATAACACATCGGGTCGCCCACTGTTACCGGCTGAACTGGCCCTGACGGCGCTACAACAGCTGGAGAAAGTCGCCACAACCATCCCCAATAATGGTCTGTTCAGCCAGCATACCGCGGCGGGCAGCCCGTATCTGATCGTGACTGACGAGCGTTTTACCAGCAAGAGCAAATTTATCAGCAGCGACTATCTGCTTGAACGGGTGGGTTACGACCCGTCACAGGTGCATAAACGCCTGGGCGACGGTTTTTATGAGCAGCGTCTGGTTCGCGAGCAGGTCCTGAAACTGACCGGCAGGCCTTCCGTTAACGGCTGGGATGCGATGGCGCAGTATCAGGAGCTAATGAACAACGGCTCTAAAGTGGCGCAGGATTTCCATCTGGTGCCGGGCGTGGCGTTGACGCCGCAGCAGATTGCGGCGCTGCAACAGGATATCGTCTGGCTGGTCAGCGAAACGGTTGATACGGCAGACGGCCCTCAGACGGTGTGGGTGCCGAAAGTTTATCTGGCACAGACCACGCTGCGCCTGACTGGCGCGGGCGCGGTGATTGGCGGCGGTAATCTGCAGCTCTCGGCAGACAGCGTGACTAATGCCGGTAACCTCTTTGCGGACCAGGCGCTCTCCATCGACAGCGGGCAGTTTCAGCACCTGGGTGGCGACATCACGGCGGGCAGCATTGATGTGAAGGCGGAGACGCTGACGATCAGCACCGATCTGCAGAATGCCCTGCGTCAGGCGACGATGAGTGCTGAGGATATCAGCCTCAGCGGCACCGATATCCGGCTGCAGGGCGCGAAACTCAATGCCACCAATAACCTCAGTCTGAGCGCGCACAACAACCTTGAGATCGGTGCCGCGAAAAGCAGTCACAGCGGCAGCCTGAACGTGATCTCCGGGGCGATGGGTAACCGCACCAGCAGCGGCATAGAAGAAGCGGGCAGGCGCATGGCGCAGGTCAGCGGCGAGTGGCAGCAGGCGCAGGGCAGCGAGCTTAACGCCGGTGGCAATCTTCTGCTCTCGGCCGGTCGTGATCTGACGCTGACTGGTAGTCAGGCCAGCGCCTCCGGCTCCGCCCGGGTTCAGGCTGGTGGCGACATCCGCATCGGCGCTGAAACCACCACCAATACCACCCATCTTGAGGCTGGCAGCCGGACTTCATCGGTCAGCAACAGCCGTCAGGAAGATCGCCTGGTGCTCAGCACCCTGAGCGGTGACCAGGGCGTGACGCTGGTGGCGGGTAATAACCTGCTGGCCGAAGGCGCGCAGGTTGACAGTACCGAGGGCCGCATTGGCGTCAGCGCGCAGAACGTTACCATTAAGGACGCGCGTACCCGCACGCAGGACCTGGACAGCGAGAACAGGCGGCTGGGTAATACCCGCAGTCATCGTGACGAGGAGACGATTCGCGAGGGCAGCATGGGAAGCACCTTCGGCGGAGAACAGGGCGTAACGGTTATCGGGCGTGAGGGTGACGTGACGGTCACCGGCAGCACGCTGCACAGCGGACAGGGTGCTGTTGCGCTGCAGGCGAAAAAGGATGTCATCCTCAGCCACACGACAGACAGCGAGCACCGCGTCTCAGAAGAAAAAAGTCGCGGCCGGAAAACTAAGGGTGAACGCTCAGAGGAAATGCTGAGTGAGAACGTGGTGGGGAGCACGCTCAGTGGACGTGATGGCGTCACGGTGGTGGCGCAGGACGGCAGCATCACCGCCACGGCCAGCACTCTGCACAGTGAGCTGGGGGCCGTTGCACTGCAGGCGAAACAGGATGTGACCCTCAATACCGCCACCGAACGGGCGTTGGACTTTAGTGAAGAACGTTCTGAGAGAAAAGGCTTCCTGAAAAAGAGCAGCAGCCACACTATTACGCAGGACGGCAGCACGCGTGAGAACGGTAGCCTGCTGAGCGGCGAAAGCGTCACGGTCATCGCCGGACGCGACCTGACGGTGACCGGATCGGCGGTGGCTGCCGATCAGGACGCCAATCTGCGGGCCGGGCGCGACGTGGAGATCGGCGCGGCGACCGAGACCGACAGCCACTACCAGCTGAAAGAAAAGAAAAAAAGCGGGCTGATGAGCAGCGGCGGCATCGGCTTCACCATCGGCAAGCAGTCCACGCGGCACGAAATTGATGAGAAAGGCACCACCCAGAGCCAGAGCGTCAGCACCATCGGCAGCAGCCAGGGCAGCGTGGACATCACGGCGGGCAACCGGCTGCACGTCGGCGGCGCAGACCTGGTGGCAGGTCAGGACCTGAACCTGACGGGCGACAGCGTAACTATCGACCCGGGCTTTGATTCACGCAGCCGTAAGGAAACCTTCGAGCAGAAACAGAGCGGTCTGAGCATCGCCCTGTCAGGCACGGCAGGCAGCGCGCTCAACACGGCGGTCAGCAGCGCGCAGCAGGCCAGGAAGTCGGGTGACGGGCGGGTCAGCGCGCTGCAGAACACCCAGGCGGCGCTGAACGGGGTGCAGGCGGCGCAGGCGGCTCAGATGGACGGGCTGAATACTGCCGCCGCGGACGCGCACAATGCAGCCGGCGACCTGAAGCCCGGGCAGGACGGCTATCAGGCGGGATCGACCAACACCATCGGCGTCAGCGCCTCGTACGGCAGTCAGTCGTCGAAAAGCGAAACGCGAACTGAAAGCAGCCAGTCGCAGGGCAGTACGCTGACGGCAGGCCGGAATCTGACCGTCACGGCAACCGGTAAAAACGGCACGGCGCAGAGCGGCGACATCAGCATCTCCGGCAGCCAGCTGAAGGCGGGCGGCGACCTGAGCCTGGATGCGTCGCGGGACATCCTGCTGCAGTCGGCGCAGAACACGCAGAGCACCGATGGGAAAAACAGCAGCAAGGGCGGCAGCGTCGGGGTCGGCATCGGCGTGGGGTCGGGCGGCTATGGCATCAGCGTGTCGGCGAGCGTCAACGCGGCGAAGGGCAGCGAAAAAGGCAACGGGCTGACGCACAGCGAGACCACGCTGGACGCGGGCAACCGGCTCAGCCTGACCAGCGGGCGCGACATCACGCTCACGGGCGCGCAGGCCAGCGGTGAGAGCGTGAAGGTGGACGCGGGCCGCAACCTGACGCTGACCTCAGAGCAGGACAGCGACCGCTACGACAGTAAACAGCAGAGCGCCAGCGCGGGCGGCAGCTTCACCTTCGGCTCAATGACCGGGTCGGCGAACGTGAACGTGAGCCGGGATAAGATGCACAGCACCTGGCAGAGCGTGGCGGAGCAGACCGGGATTTTTGCCGGGAAGGGCGGCTTTGACGTCACGGTAGGTGAGCATACGCAGCTGAACGGCGCGGTCATCAGCTCAACGGCGACGGCGGATAAAAACCGGCTCGACACCGGCACGCTGGGCTTTGGTGACATAGAGAACCACGCAGAATATGACGTGCAGCATCAGAGCGCGGGCATGAGCACCGGCGGCAGCATCGGCGGTCAGTTCGCCGGGAACATGGCGAACGGCATGCTGGCGGGGCTGAACGGCAGCGGAAGCGCGGACTCCACCACGAAGGCGGCGGTGAGCGAAGGCACTATCGTTATCCGCGATAAGGAACAGCAGATGCAGGACGTGGCGGACCTCAGCCGCGACGTGGCGAATGCCAATCCGGGGCTGGACGTCATCTTCGACAAGGAGAAGGAACAGAACCGGCTGAAGGCGGCGCGGCTCATCGGGGAAATCGGCGCGCAGGCGGGAGATATCGCGCGGACGCAGGGCCAGATAGCGGGCATGAAGGCGCAGCAGGACCCGGCGGCTCTTCAGGCGGCGCGTGAGCAGCTGGCGGCAAGCGGTAAGCCTTATACGGAAGCCGATATATCGCAGCGGGCGTATGACAACGCGATGAAGCCGTTCGGCACGGGTTCGTCGCTGCAGCAGGGCATCAGCGCAGTGACGGCGGCGGTGCAGGGCCTGTCGGGCGGGAACGTGGCACAGGCGATAAGCGGCGCGTCGGCACCGTACCTGGCGGAAAAGATACACGAGCTGACCACGGACGCGAACGGTAAAGTTAATACCGAAGCGAACCTGATGGCGCACGCGGTGCTGGGTGCGGTAACCTCGTACGCGGCGGGCAACTCGGCACTGGCCGGAGCCTCGGGCGCGGCGATGGGTGAGTACATCGCGCAGCAGATGTATCCGGGCGTTAAACGTGAAGACCTGTCTGAGGAGCAGCGGCAGACGATAAGCGCGCTGGGGACGCTGGCGGCGGGTCTGGCGGGCGGCGTGGTTGGTGACAGCACGGCGGATGCGGTGGCGGGCGCGCAGGCGGGAAAAACGTCGCTGGAAAATAACGCACTGAGTGACATTGCGCAGGCGCAGTCTGAAGGTAAGACGCCGGAACAGAAGGCCGGTGAGTACGTTGAGGCGGAAAACGAGCGCTATAAGAAGGCAAACTGCGGCGGCATGAGCGCCGAAGCCTGCTCGGTGAAGATGTACACTGAACGGCGTGAAGCACTGAAAGATATGGCCTCGGTGGGTGCTGACTTCGTACCTGTTGTGGGTGATATCAAAAGCTTTGCGGAAGCGCAGTCGGCGCTTGATTACCTTGTGGCTGCAATCGGTATCATTCCTGGCGCGGGAGATGCGGCAGGCAAGGTCATCAGGGCAGCAGAAACGGCGCTGAAGAAAGGCGACGTGGCTGAAGCGTCGAAGCTGATTAATAAGGCCAGCGATGAAATATCAGGGCATTTACCGAGTCCTGGCCAAATATCTTTACCAAGCTCTGGAGTTGGATCTAATGCTGCATTCTCAGTTAACAATGCACAACTAGGTAAAAAGCTTGGAAAACACGTTGAAGATTTTGGTGGTAATGCATCGAACGCAGCAGATAGACAGCGTGTATTAGATATTATCAATGATATCGGTTCTCACCCGGATAAAGTTATTGCTGGAAAATTTGCGGGGCAAGGTACTGGAATTGGGGCCAGTCGTGGAGATGTATTTTTTAGGATCAAGGGTAATAATGTTGTTGTTACCAAACCAGATGGTAGCTTCGTCACTATCCTTAAAGATGGTATTAATAATACATCTGTAATAAATGCATTGAAGGGGGATCCGAAATGATTAATGTTGTGGGAGGATATCAAAAATGGGCTCGCAGTGTCGTTGGAAGAAAGCTTCTAAGGGTTAATGGGGTGATTTATTCGCTTGAAACTCATGATTTTAGTCACCCTCAGCAATTACAGCTTGTTTTTTCAGAAGTTGAAGAGATGGAGAGTTTTAAATGTGGAAGGAATGGCTCGACACTTGAATTAACAGACGTACCTCTCCAGGGAAATGATCTTGGCGAATATGGGAGAGAAACGGTCATTGATATTTCACACGTTTATCCGTTCGTTAATTATATCGAAAAAAAACTTTTAAAAGTATTTTTAATTTTTTCTTCATTAGAGGATGCATTTATAGGTGTAAAGCTGGTTTTTGAAGGTGAATTAATCTTGTTCATTATGAATGTTGGAGATGAAATAAGTATGTTGGAATCTTTGTCGTCATCATATGAACAAGACGAAGGTATTAAATATCAACACTTATAAATTAGAACCTAGACCTCAATTAACCGACGTTTTCTTAACTTTAATGATCAGATTTTCGCGTACAGCAGGTTCGGAATGGGGCGTCAGGCGTAGTAGGCCATCAGCATCGGCATGAGTTCAGGCGGCTAATGCATCAGCGTGTCGACGAGCGTGAAGGTGGATGCGGGCCGCAACCTGACGCTGACCTCGGAGGAAGACAGCGACCGCTACGACAGTAAGCAGCAGAGCGCCAGCGCGGGCGGCAGCTTCACGTTCGGCTCGATGACCGGGGGCGGCGAACGTGAACGTTACCGGGGCTGTCTGGTGGGAACCTTGCGCAGGCGATAAGCGGCGCGGCGGCACCGTACCTGGCGGAAAAGATACATGAGCTGACGACGGACGCGAACGGTAAGGTTAATATCCAGGCGAACCTGATGGCGCACGCGGTGCTGGGTGCGGTAACCTCGTACCATTCCTGGCGCGGGAGATGCGGCAGGCAAGGTCATCAGGGCAGCAGAAACGGCGCTGAAGAAAGGCGACGTGGCTGA
>NZ_JAALEU010000008.1:0-133017 GCF_011800685.1 Pantoea sp. EKM10T | reverse complement strand
TGAAGCGTCGAAGCTGATTAATAAAGCAAGTGATGAAATATCGGCCTATAGTTCAGCTACCTATCCAAAACTGAAAGAAGATCTGATCCAGCAAAATCTGAATAATATCGCGAAGCAGGATCCCAGACTGGCGGCGGTTGTCAAAGGTGACAATGGGAAGCTGAACTATGGTGTTGGTACTGGCACTAAAGAGGAAGCTGATCGGCTGGGTAAAATTTGGGTGGGAGACGGAGCCAGACCAACAAGTGATGGCACAGGATTAGTCAGTGCTGATGGAACCAGAATTTATAGATCCCCTAAAGAAAAGCCAAATGCTCCGGATTCATTAAATCCAACGGTAACTCAGGCTAACTTTGAAAGTTATACAAAAAATATTGAAACAGGAAAAATGGATAAAACTGGTAACGGTCACTTGAATATTTAAGGGGAAAATAAATGAAAGCATCTCTGAGAAGTATTGGTTGTGATTGGCTTTATTTATCAAGTTATGAACCTGAAGAAGATGATTGTTTTCAATTTTTAGCCCATTTATGTATAGGGCCATCAGAAGAAAAAGGAATAAATCATTTTGAGGTTTATGTCTGTACCCCAGAATGGCTCTGCAAACACCACTGGCTACCAGAATTGATGCGCCATACGCTTCTGGTGCGTAAATACGATCTGGATGAGATCACCAAAACCATTACGGATTATATCGACCAGTGCGAAGGGAGAGACTGGATGGAGATAGCGCATAAACTCTCCCGCGTATTTGCCTGGGAATATGAAGATTATCAGCCTTAAACGTTAAATCCCGGCCAGTGAGACCGGGATTTTGCTTTTAATCCCTAAATCCTCCCCGCTTAACGCCGCTGCAACCGAATCACACCGGGTTCAGCGGTAATCTCCAGCTGTTCCGCCTCAGTGATATCAAAGCCGGTCAGCCAGTCGCCGCCGATAATCACCTCGCCGTTCTCCCTCACCCAGTCCGCCCATGAAGAATCGAGCCACGATCGCTACAGGCTATACAGAGTTCTTTCCACTCCGCTTCATCGGTGACGATAGCCACTGTCAGCGAGTTATCGTGGCGCGTCACCCGGAACGGCGTGTCGGTGTTAAATCCGAGAGCGGCCAGCTGGCCGCCCGTGATGTTCAACTCCGGGACTGGTCCTTGCATAAGGGCGATATTCATAAATCATCCTCCCTGACGGGCGCGATGCGGATAATCAGCTGACCCTGTTCGGCGATGATATTTACGGGCTGTCCTTTAATAAATCCCCACTGTTCCAGCCATCGTCCTTTGATGGTCAGTTGGGGTAATGGATTCGGTCTGCCACCGTTGGGGCGGTAACCAACGATGCTTTTGCGTGCTTGGGGTACAGCGGGTTCTGACGTAGAATCAGCTCTAGCCATAATTAACTCCAGTTCAGTTAGTTGTGGTCAGCGGGCTGTTGGTGTTCCACCACCTTCAGCTCGCGCTAAAAATCTCTCGTTACGTTCTTCCTTTTCTGTTTTCTCCTGTTCAAATATACACCGCCCGCTTTGTAAACTCGCTGAAAGCTTAGTAATAAACTGCGAGTCGTCTCTGAAAAACGGATTGTTTTTTCCGTTTACTATTTCGTTTACATCCTCTTCCCAATACCCTCTTCAGCATCTGCAACCGGCCATTTGTTCCTATGGGTGTGGCGATTTCCGGCATCGCATAAGAGTGAAATGATGATGACAGAGAAAAGGATGACAGGCATGATGACACCACAAATGACACCACGAGAGAGTCAGGCTATGAGCACTATCCACTTCAGAATTGATGACGACGTTAAACGACTGGCGATGCGGGCAGCAGAGCGCAAGAAGATGACGCTGACAGAGGTTATGCGTCAGCGAGCGGAAGAGCTGGCTGCTGAAGAGCGGCAATATCAGGATGGCCAACATGATGCATGGCTGGAAGAGCAGATAGTGACGGCATTCAGTCGTTATGATGCCGGTGATAGCGAGTTCATCAGTAACGATGAAATGAATGCCCGCATGGAAGAACTGAAAGCGCAGGCCGCGCGGGGAACGTTGTGATATCAGCCGTTCAATGGGAAAAACAGGCGCAGGCAGACAGGGAGACGATATTTCGTTATCTGTATCGTGAGGCTGGCCTGCTGGTAGCCAGTGCAACAGACGATAAGTTTACCCGTATGGCCAGTCTGCTTAGCGAAAACCCGCGGGCCGGAACAAAAGTCGGCACAGAAAAACAATATAAACTGGTGGTGCCACGCTTTCCGTTCATCATCGTCTATGTTGCCGAAACAGATGGCGTTCGCATCCTGCGGGTACTTCATACATCCCGGAAAATATCAGGCCGCTATCAAAGATAGTTAGCCTGTTCATCCAGCATCAGATTGTCAGGCATAAGGACGTCGTCAGACAGAACGGCACGCTTCAGAGCTGGATTAGACAATTAGCCCCAAAACCGAATCTCGTTAACCTTGTCACCTGCCAGCCACAGCACCCATCACGCCGCAGGCGGCGTCGTCCTTGCAAAGCTCTCGCGCTGAAACAGTGTTTCTGCCAGTTTCACCAGCGCGGGTCGTTCGACACACCAGTTCGGCACTACGCGACGGAAATTGAGATAGCCGATCATGCAACCAGTGGCGATATCCGCCAGATTGAGCTGGCCGTTGTTAAGCCATTTCCCCTCTGCCGCCTTCGCTTCCAGCATGTCGAGGCTGCGCTGAATCTTTTCACGATTGCGCAGCAGCACCTCTTCCGACTGCAAATCCCCCGGTCGCATCTGCTCGCGCACGATCACCAGCGCGGCATCGCTGACGCCATCCGCCAGCTTTTCCAGCTGACGGATGTTAAGCGATTCAAGCGGATCGGCAGGCAGCAGAGCAGGCTCCACGCCACGCAGTTCCAGAAACTCCGCAATGATGCTGGAATCGAACCAGATTTGCTTATCGTCAGCGACCAGCGCCGGAACTTTGCCCAGCGGATTGTAGTGCGGCACGTGGCTGTCATCGCTGTAAGGCGATGCGTTAACGAATTCAAAAGTAATGCCTTTTTCCAGCATGATAATCGAAATCTTACGCACAAACGGGCTGGTATAGCTGCCAATCAGTTTCATCGGGTTCTCCAGAGTCAGTGACTATTCGCCAGGAAACATAAAGGGATTGAGACTGCTGCGTGCGAAGCCTTCCTGCTCCATTCTGGCATCCAGTATCAGCGATGCCAGGTCATCTGCCACCGGTTCAATGGCCGGATCTTTCTCCTGATAGAGCATCTTCAGGTAAGTGCCGCAGTCGCCACAGCTCTCTGCTTTCACCGCCGCCCGTTCGCTGTCGATCGACCAGTAGTGCAGATCACGGGACTGTTCGCACTGGGTACATTTGCTGCGCACCACATGCCATTCACTTTCGCACAGATTACAGTGCAGATAGCGCGCGCCTTCATGACTGCCCATATGCACCACGCTGGCGACTGGCATACTGGCGCAGACCGGACAGAACTGACGCTGATCGCCCATCTCAGCGCGTGCTTTGCCTGGGATCAGGGCCGCCATCTGCGCCCAGTAGAGCGAAAGCGCCGCCCAGATAAAGGGTGCTTTGTCGCTGCTGACCAGCGCATACTCGCCGGTAAAGAGCGCGCTGGCCAGCGTTTCCAGCTCGGTGGCGGACGCCTTCTCCAGATTCTCCAGCACCGCCAGTGCCTGACCGCTCATCTCTGGTTTCAGCTCGGCAATCAGTGAATGCAGCAGTCGCTGCCAGTGGGGATCGCGCGGCAGGGTATGAATATTCAGCGGCGGCTTGCCCTCGCTGGCGCTCTGCGTCAGGCGGGCATGCAGGTCGATGTGCAGCGGATGGTCATACAGCACAATCTCCTGCGCTTCAGCGATCACCGCCGCAAAGCGCAGGTAGTCGCCGAGTGGGTTTTTCGCCGCCAGGTCACGCAGTCGCGCAGCACGACGGCTGTATAAATTTTTCAGCCGTGGAAAAAGTAACGGCGGAATCATCTCCGCCGTTGTCTTTTCGCCTTTCTCCAGCTGATCTTGCGGGATTATGCGAATACTCATCAGGGGCGTTTTTCCTGTTTTATTGGCGGATTACGCTGCTCACGATACCAGCGAGGATGGTGCTGCCTGGCCCATTCGGCGCTGACCCAGCCTTCCACCATCGCGGTCAGTGTGCCTTTGACCCACAACGCAGCATAAATGTGCACCATAATGACGATGATCAGCGTCACCGCTGACACCGAATGTACCACCAACGCCAGACGAATCAGCGGAATGGCGAAGGCATCGGCAAAGTAAGGTCGCCAGATCACGATGCCACTGGCAAGCAGCAACACTAAGCTGATAATAGCAGCCCAGAACACACACTTCTGACCAAAGTTATATTTACCGGTATCACCCACCTCTTCATTCAGCGCAATCCGGTGAATGTTTCTGGCCCAGTAAAGGTCATCGCGATTAATCAGGTTGTGTTTCCAGTAACGCAAAAACATCAGCATAAAAGCAACGAACATCACCACGCCGACAAAAGGATGCAGAATACGCGCCAGCTGTGGTGTGCCAAATATCTGCATCAGCCAGTTGAACGACGGAAAGAAAAACCCTAATCCGCTTAACGCGGCCATGACAAAGCAAATCGCGACAATCCAGTGATTGATGCGTTCGGGTGCGCGGTAACGCACCAGATGATCGGGCTTTTTCATTATTTGCGCTCCTCAGGGTGATCGTCGTTGTCGTCGTGCTCTTCAGTGACGCGATTCGGGCCAACGCCAACATAGTGAAAAATAGAGGCGGCGAACGTAGCGGCAAAACCCACCGCCGCCAGCGGTTTCCAGATCCCCTTCCAGAAGGTCACCGTCGGGCTGATGCCCGGGTTAGCAGGCAGCCCGTGATAGAGCTGAGGCTTGTCGGCATGATGCAGCACATACATCACGTGGGTGCCGCCCACGCCTTCCGGGTTGTAGAGGCCAGCCTGCGCAAACCCGCGCGACTTCAGCTCCGCCACGCGTTCCTCCGCCAGCGTCAGCATGTCGCTTTTGCTGCCGAAATGAATGGCGCCGGTCGGACAGGTCTTCACACAGGCAGGCTCCTGGCCGACGCTGACGCGATCCACGCACAGGGTGCATTTGTAGGCGCGGTTATCCTCTTTGTTGAGCCGCGGCACGTTGAACGGGCAACCCGCAATGCAGTAGCCGCAGCCGATACACTGCTCAGACTGGAAATCGACGATGCCGTTGGCGTACTGAATAATGGCACCTGCCGACGGACAGGCTTTCAGGCAGCCGGGATCGGCGCAGTGCATGCAGCCATCTTTGCGAATCAGCCAGGCCAGCTTGCCGTTCTCTTCAACTTCCGAGAAGCGCATCACCGTCCAGGATTTGGCGGTCAAATCGGTAGGGTTGTCATAGACCCCGATGTTATGACCGACTTCATCGCGGATGTCGTTCCATTCGGAGCAGGCGACCTGACAGCCTTTGCAGCCAATACAGGTGGTGACGTCAATGAGCTTCGCAACTTCACGCTGGTGATCGCGCGCCTGTGGCGGTGGGGTAAAGCCGTTGGTCGCTGAGCGACGGATAATATCTTGTGATTGATAAGCCATTGTCATCTACCGTTACGCTTTTTCCACTTTCACTAAAAATCCCTTGTACTCCGGGGTCTGCGAGTTGGCATCGCCAACCGACGGCGTCAGCGTATTGGCGAGGAAGCCTTTACGCGTGGTGCCTTCAAAGCCCCAGTGACAGGGAATACCCACGGTATCAACCGGCTTGCCGTCAATCATCAGACGCTGCAGACGACGTGTTACCACCGCTTTGGCTTTGATATAGCCACGGCGCGACGAGACTTTGACGCTGTCGCCGGCCTTGATGCCTTTCTCCTCTGCCAGTTCGGTGCCGATTTCAACAAACTGCTCCGGCTGCGCAATCGCGTTCAGCAGGGCATGTTTGGTCCAGTGCCGGAACAGTTCGGTGATGGAATAGGTGGTGGCGACGCAGGGATAGTCAGCGGCCTCGCCCAGTTGCGCGGCGTCGCTGCTGAACAGTCGGACGACCGGACTATGACGCTGCTGCGGATTCATAGGATTGTTGGCGAGCGGGCTTTCCATTGGTTCGTAATGTTCCGGGAAGGGGCCGTCGGCCATCTTATCGAGCGCAAACAGGTGGCCAAGACCATCGGGCTGCATGATAAACGGACCGGCCTGCTGTTGCGGCGACAGCGTTACCGGATAATCCGGCACGTCGATGCCGTGCCAGCGAGTGCCATCCCACTCAATCAGGCGGCGATTCGGATCCCAGGCCTTACCCTGCGCATCGGCGGAGGCGCGGTTGTAGAGAATGCGGCGGTTAGCCGGCCACGCCCAGGCCCAGCCGGAGACCGCGCCCAGCCCCGATGGGTCGGCGTTGTCGCGTCGTGCCATCTGGTTGCCTTCCGGCGTCCAGCTGCCGCTGTAGATCCAGCAGGCGCTGGCGGTGGTGCCGTCGTTACGCAGCTCTGAGAAGCCGTTGAGCTGCTGGCCTTTTTTCAGCAACAGCTTGCCGCTGGCGTCGTAAATGTCGGCCAGCGCCTGACCGTTGTTCTCCTGCGCCACCTCTTCCGGCTCAGGATTCGACGGATCGCGGTAGTCCCAGCGCATTGCCATCAGCGGTTCAGGGTTTGCTCCGCCTTCCAGGCGATAGAGCGCGCGCAGACGCATGAACAGATTGCCGAGGATTTTACCGTCGTGCAGCGCTTCAGCGGGCGGCTCCGCGGCCGCCCAGTGCCACTGTAGCCAGCGCGACGAGTTGGCCACCGATCCCGACTCTTCAGCGAAGCAGGAAGAGGGCAGACGGAACACTTCGGTCTGGATTTTCGACGGATCGACATCGTTGAACTCGTCGTGATGCTGCCAGAAGCTGGCGGTTTCGGTGCGAAGCGGATCGATCACCACCATATATTTGAGGCGGGACAGTGCCCGGACCGCTTTATTTTTGTCCGGGAAGGCGGCCAGCAGATTGAAGCCCTGAATCAGGCAACCATTGAGCGCGCCCTGTTCCATCATCTCCGCCTGCGCCATGCAGTCGTAGCTCTTATCCCACTTCGGCAGCCAGTCGTAGCCCCACTGGTTTTCCGCTGTGGCCTTATCGCCGTAGAAACTCTTCATCAGGCTGACGAAAAATTTGTCGGTGTTCTGCCAGTAGTTGACCTGATCCGGCAGTGCCGCAACCGGCGTGGCCTGCTGCAGGTAGGTTGCCAGCGTGGTCATCTTTTCGGAAGGGAGTGGCAGATAGCCCGGCAGACTCTGCGCCAGCAGGCCGAGATCGGTATAACCCTGCACGTTGGAGTGGCCGCGCAGCGCGTTAATACCGCCGCCTGGCATCCCGATATTACCCAGCAGCAGCTGAATCATCGCCGCCGTGCGGATAATCTGCGAACCGTTGGTGTGGTGAGTCCAGCCCAGCGCATAGAGAATAGTCGCGGTGCGATTCGGCACACAGGTGGAGGCCAGCTGCCTGCACACCGCAATAAAGGATTCCTGCGAGGTCCCGCACAGGCGCGTCACCATTTTCGGGGTGTAACGGCTGGCATGGGTTTTCAGCAGGTTCAGCACGCAACGCGGGTGAGTGAAGCTCTCATCGCGTTTCGCATGGCCGTTTTCATCCAGCTCATAGTGCCAGCTCTGACGATCGTACTGACGGGTTTCAGCATCGTAACCGCTGAACAACCCGTCGCTGAAGCTGAAACCTTCGCTGACAATCAGTGCGGCATTGGTGAAGGCGCGAACATACTCCTGCTGAATCTGATTGTGTTGCAGCAGATAGTTGATCACTCCCATCAGGAAAACCACATCGCTGCCGGCACGCAGTGGCGCGTAGAGATCGGCGACCGCCGCAGAGCGGTTAAAGCGTGGATCGACCACGATGACCTGCGCATTGTTATGAGTTTTGGCTTCAATCACCCATTTAAAGCCAACCGGATGCGCCTCGGCGGG
The DNA here is from genome assembly GCF_011800685.1 of Pantoea sp. EKM10T. Classification (NCBI taxonomy): domain Bacteria; kingdom Pseudomonadati; phylum Pseudomonadota; class Gammaproteobacteria; order Enterobacterales; family Erwiniaceae; genus Pantoea; species Pantoea sp. EKM10T. Next base: position 125,074 of record NZ_JAALEU010000008.1, on the reverse strand, counting down.
GTTGCCGCCCATGATCATCACCACATTGGCGTTTTTGATGTCGTTCCAGTTATTGGTCATTGCACCACGACCAAAGCTGGGGGCCAGCGCGGCCACGGTCGGGCCGTGACACAGGCGCGCCTGATTTTCCAGCGCCAGAATACCCAGCGAGCGGGCAAATTTCTGATCGAGCAGGCCGGTTTCATTACTGGCGGCGGAAGAGCAGAGCATGGCGGTAGTCGGCCAGCGGTTTACCGTGACGCCAGCGGCATTGGTGGCCTGGAAATTGGCATCGCGATCCTGCTTCATCAGGCGGGCTATGCGGTCAAATGCCTCATCCCAGCTGATGCGCTGCCATTTATCCGAGCCTGGCGCGCGGTATTCCGGGTATTTCAGGCGCTGTTCACTGTGAATAAAGTCGAGCACGCCCGCGCCTTTGGGGCAGAGCGATCCACGACTGACCGGATGGTCAGGATCGCCTTCAATATGGTAAATCGAGGCGCGGGCATTTTTAGCGCCATCACCCAGGCTGTAAATCAGCATGCCGCAGCCGACTGAGCAGTAGGTGCAGTTATTACGCGTCTCTCTGGCGCGAATGAGTTTGAACTCTCTGACGCTGGCTAAGGCTGTGGTGGGGGCAAAACCGAGTAACGCCGCGCTGGTGCCCGCCAACCCGCCAGCACAGATTTTGAAAAAACTCCGTCTGTTAATTTGCATTTTATCGTTCTTCTTTATTGGCTCCATTGCGAAGCCTTGCAAAATAGCAGCCCTATCTGCCTGTAAGTTGACCAGGGTCAACAGGTTAGTCATTAGTAATTCTTTTTCTAAATTTTGTTAAAAATCCTCGGCAACGGATCCCCGGCGCAAGCAGATTTCCCGTAGCGGCAGATAATTACTGTTGTTTTATGCTTACCGATGTTAAAGCCTGAAAGATACCCATTCTCATTCTGCCCGCCAGCAGGCGTGGCTGCGCCTTTCCCGGTGAGAAAACCGCATGAATTGCCCCGCTGTTTATTTGCGCCACATCGGGCCAGAAGGCAAAATTAGTCTGCGTCTGATCGCTGTTATGCAGCCGCACTGACTGTCGCATTTCATTATTTATTAACAACAGGTCGTACTTTTTGAAAGCTATCCAGCCTGACTCAGGCGAAGATTTAACAATTCAGGCCGGCGTCAGCAGAACGCAGGTATGGCAGCGTGCCGATTTGACCGCAGCAGAGTCTGACTGGCTGGCGGACGAGGTGCCGGTGGCGCTGGTTTACAACGGCATCTCTCACGTGGTGATGATGACCACGCCCAAAGATCTGGAGGCGTTTGCGCTGGGTTTTTCGCTGTCAGAGGGCATTATCGACGCGCCAGGCGACATTTTCGGCATGGACATCGTGCCGGGCTGTCACGGCATTGAGGTTCAGATTGAGCTTTCCAGCCGCCGTTTTATGGCGCTGAAAGAGCAGCGTCGTGCGCTGGCAGGCCGTACCGGCTGCGGCGTGTGTGGCGTTGAACAGCTGGACCAGATTGGCAAGCCGCTCTCTCCGCTGCCGTTTACCCAGACCTTTGCGCTGGATCAGCTGGATCGGGCGCTGGGCCAGCTGAAAGCGTATCAGCCGGTCGGACAGAAAACCGGCTGCACCCATGCTGCCGCGTGGATCCAGCCCGATGGTCAGCTGGCCGGTGGCTGCGAAGATGTGGGTCGCCATGTGGCACTGGATAAGCTGCTGGGCTATCGCAGCCAGGCTGAGTGGGGGCCAGGCGCGGTGCTGGTCTCCAGCCGTGCCAGCTATGAGATGGTGCAGAAGTCCGCCATGTGCGGGGTTGAGATCCTGTTCGCAGTCTCGGCAGCAACCCGCCTGGCGGTTGAGGTGGCTGAGCGCTGCAATCTGACGCTGGTCGGGTTCAGTAAACCTGGACGCGCCACGGTTTACAGCCATCCTCAGCGACTGCGTTAAACCACCATCACCTCTGGCAGCGTCTGCTGCAACGCCTCAAGGGCGGCACTGTTGTCGCCGCCACTATCCGTAATCAGCAGGTTGATCGCCGGTGACGGCGCGTAAACCGTGCGGCTGACTACGCCCAGTTTAGTGTGATCGGCCAGCAGATAGCAGGAAGTGGATTGCTGCACCATCGCCCTGGCGATGGCCGCTTCGTGCGGATGAAAACTGCTGGCACCACAACCCGCCTCAATGCCGACCGGTGACAGCAGCGCTACATCGGCGCGATAGCGGATAATCTCACTCACGGTAATTTCGCCGCGCGTCTGTTGCGCACCCGCCGACATCATCCCGCCCAGCAAAATGATCTGATTATTCAGCGGCTGATCTTCTTCTCCGGCGCTCAGCGCCAGCGCGGCCTGCAGGCTGTTGGTCACAATCGTCAGGCCGGAAAGGGCGTGCAACTCCTCTGCCAGCAGCGTGGTGGTGCTGCCCGCATCCAGGAACAGCGTCTGTCCGGGCTGCAGCAACTGCGCAGCGGCGCGGGCGATGGCGCGCTTCTCCCGGGTCTGGGTACTGCGGCGTTCCGTCAGCGGCGGTTCAGCCCGCGTTTCAATCGCCACCAGCCCGCCGTGAACGCGGCGCGCCAGACCCAGCGCTTCCAGCTCAATGATATCGCGGCGCGCGGTTTCGCGTGAGACCCCCAGCTCCCTGATAATGCGCTCGGTACTCACCTGGTTAAGCCGGGTCAGTAAGGCACGGATGCGATGAAGGCGCGTTTCCTGCAGCATAGAGGTTTCCTTTTAAAGCGCGAAGATCACGGATGATACGCCAGTGAAGCGAAAGATTCCGTCTGAATCAGGGAGCAAGCTTAGCGTGGCGATCTGCCCGCGTCATTTGTATTTTATTGCATTTGTGTATTTGGTTGCATTTTAGATTCAGGCAGGCATGATAAAGGCGTCAGCTCTTCCTCCTTCATCCTTGTAACGGGAGTCATTATGGCCACGCGTTCCACCATTATGGATACCAACAGTTTCCGCGCCGAACATGCCGATGCACTCGACAGCGAGACGCGCAAACTCACCGATAAACGCAGCAAAGTGCTTGGCGAATCTTATCGCCTGTTCTATCGCAAACCGGTGCATCTGGTGCGGGGTGAAGGGCAATATTTGTGGGATGCGGCGGGCGATAAATATCTCGACGTCTACAACAACGTGGCGAGCATCGGGCACTGTCATCCGGCCGTGACTGAGGCGGTGACGCAGCAGATGAAAATGCTGAACACCCACACCCGTTACCTGCATGAAAATATTCTGGACTACAGCGAAGCGCTGCTGGCGACCACGCCCCCGGCGATCGATCGCGCGATGTATATGTGCACCGGATCGGAAGCTAACGACCTGGCGATTCGCGTGGCGCGCGCCTTTAGCGGCGGCAGCGGGATTATTGTCAGTAAAGAGGCCTATCACGGCACCAGTGAACTGACATCCGGCGCTTCTCCGGCGCTGGGCAGTGGACAGCCGCTGGCGCCCACCACGCGGCTGGTGATGCCACCGGATGCGTATCGTGTGGACGCGCCTGACCTGGGCGACTGGTTCGCTGACCAGATTCAGCAGCAGATTGATGATATGGCGGCGCACGGCATTAAATTTGCCGGTTTCCTGGCGGACTCAATCTTCTCCTCAGACGGCGTGTTGCCCGATCCGCGCGGCTTCCTGAAAAAAGCGGTCGAGGTGGTGCATGCCAACGGCGGCATCTTTATTGCCGATGAAGTGCAGCCTGGTTTTGGCCGTACCGGCGACGCATTCTGGGGCTTTGGCCGCCACGATGTGGTGCCTGACATCATTACCACCGGCAAGCCAATGGGCAACGGCATTCCGGTTTCCGGCCTGCTGGCAAAAAGTGAAGTGCTGGCCGCCTTCAGCGACTCAATTCCCTACTTCAATACCTTTGGTGGTAACCCGGTCGCGATGGCGGCGGCGCAGGCGGTACTGAAAGTGATCACCGAAGAGGGGTTACAGGAACACAGCCGCGTGGTCGGCGCGAAGCTGCTGGCGGAGCTGCGAACCCTGATGGATCGCTATGAGTGCGTGGGGGATGTGCGCGGTGCCGGACTGTTTATCGGTTTTGAGCTGGTCACCGATCGTCACAGCAAAACGCCGGACAAAACGCTGGCGCTGGATTTAATCGAGAAGCTGCGTGAACATCGCGTGCTGACCTCGGTCGCCGGCCCGTATGGGAATGTGCTGAAACTGCGTCCGCCACTGGCGTTCCAGGAAGGGGATATCGACTGGCTGGTCGGCGCGCTCGACAGCGGGCTGCGCGAACTGGGCAGGTAACGCGCAGGGCAGGGCAGATGCGGCGTTCGGGCGGGATGAGTGCCTGCTGGTGGTGCTGGCAGAGTGCTTCGCTCTCCCTGTCTGATAAGGCTGAAAAGGCGGAGTCAGCAGCAGCATGCTGTAAAAACAACGGGTTGCTTTTGCCAGATTTCTCAAATCCTTATGGTTAATAGGGCATTGATTACCCTTTTACGCTACATGAATTTAACTATAATGATTCGACTGCTTACGCGGCACGTCCCGAATTCGTCGTGCTGCTCAAACTAAATGGAGAGGAAGAACATGAGTTATTCACTGCCATCCCTGCCTTACGCATACGACGCACTGGAACCGCATTTCGACAAGCAGACGATGGAAATCCATCACACCAAACATCACCAGACCTACGTGAACAACGCTAACGCGGCGCTGGAAGGCACTGAATTTGCCAATCTGCCGGTAGAAGAGCTGATCACCAAACTGGATCAGCTGCCAGCAGACAAAAAAGGCCCACTGCGTAATAACGCAGGCGGCCACGCTAACCACAGCCTGTTCTGGAAAGGCCTGAAAACCGGCACCACGCTGCAGGGCGACCTGAAAGCGGCTATCGAGAAAGATTTCGGTAGCGTGGAAAAATTCCAGGAAGAGTTCGAGAAAGCGGCTGCGACCCGTTTCGGCTCAGGCTGGGCGTGGCTGGTTAAAAAAGGCGACAAACTGGCTGTGGTATCTACCGCAAACCAGGACAACCCGCTGATGGGTGAAGCGGTTGCTGGCGTTTCTGGCTTCCCAATCATCGGTCTGGACGTGTGGGAACACGCCTACTACCTGAAGTATCAGAACAAACGTCCTGATTACATCAAAGCATTCTGGAACGTGGTCAACTGGGACGAAGCAGCAGCCCGCTTCGCAGCTGCCCAGTAAGTTAACCCAGTGTTAACGTGATAACGATAAACCGGTGGAATTTATTCCGCCGGTTTTTTTATCTTTAAATTCTGTTGTCCCAGATTAAACCAAAAATAAACGGATCTCGCTTTTTAACCGCCGCGCTTTTAACCTTCTGCCACATTAACACGCCGTTGATACTCGTTGTCTTATGCTCAGTGACATTCCTGCTCACTGTGTGTCGATGACTATGTCAATTATAACTACTCACGAAACCACGACCGATTCTTCTGCATCGCTTTTTTTTCAGTTAATTAGCGGAAAATTCGTTCCGAATAAACTCTGGATAAGTAAACGTTTCCGGCTGAAATTTGTGTTAAGAACCTTAATATCACCGCTGACTACGCTGCGTTATCTGGATGAGCTGTCGCATTTACCGCAACTCCCTCTGTTGATGAGTACTCAGGGATTGCTGCCAGCCAAGCTGCACCGGCCCTATCTGCGCTCAGGGTTGAGCATTGCTGCGCGCGCGCAGGCGATACTTGATCATTACAGTCTGATGAATAATCTGGAAAACCCTGCGCTGCGTCAGCTGCTGCAAAGCGCCACGGATAATCCGCTGGCTACGCTGACCGGTAAAAATGGCGAATCCTTTTTACTTTCCTGCAGTTCCGGTTATTTCGATCGGGAAGGGGAAGTGACGCTGGTATTACGCTATAACGACGAAATTATTGCTTCACTTTCATTTTCAATTCTCAATGAAAATAACCAGCGCACATTATTAATTGGCGGATTACAGGGTCCGCGAAAACATATCAATAATGAGGTGATCCGCGAGGCGACCAAAGCGGCGCAGGGTCTCTTTCCGAAACGCCTGTTAATGGAATCGGTATTTATTGTGGCGAAGCAGTGCGGCGTGGAGAATATTCTGGCGGTAGGCGATGAGACTCATGTCTTCCGCAGCCTGCGCTATCGCCACAGCAAAGGGGATAAGTTCTTTGCCAGCTACAGTGAATTCTGGCTGTCGCTGAGTGGCGAGGCGCGCAGGGATGGGATGTTTATCCTGCCGCTGAGTCTGCCGCGCAAAACGCTGGAGGAGATTGCCAGTAAGAAGCGGGCTGAATATCGTCGCCGCTATGAACTGCTGGATGCGCTGGCGGAGCAGGTCTATGCCGCCGCCGGCGAACGCAAAGCCGATGTCGATCAGGCTGCTGCCTGATCGACCCGTCAGAATGCGGTTTTGGCGAAGCCGGTCATTGCTGTCAGCCCCATCTCACGTCCCAGCGCGGTCATTGGATGCACCACGACCAGGCCGCGCACGCTTTTCTTCAGCGCGCCCAGATTTGCCTGCTCTTTCTTGGTAATTTCGCGGCTGAAGCCCATTTTTTGCAGCTTCTGCGCCTCGGCACTGAGTTTTTCTACCCGCTGACCGCGCAGACGCTCAATCTCAATGACCAGCGCTTCTTTCTCTTTCAGCAACGCGCCCAGTTTCTCGACATCACCCGATTCCAGTAACTGCGGCTCTTTGCGGTTCAATGCGTCCAGCTTATCGCTGAGAAGTTTGATTTCGTTCTTTTCTTGCTCTTTCATGACAACAACTCGTTGAGGAAAACAGGCCAAGGATACACCAAATCTGGCGCATATTCCCGCTCAGGTTAAGACGAAAAAGGCGCCGTGATGGCGCCTGACAGGATTAGCTGCCGGACTTTTTAAACGCCTGCTTCATACTGATGCGGGCGATAAGCTCGGTTAGCGACAGGACCATGGTGGATCGCACCATCTGCAGATAGCGCTGCTGCTGCATGCTGCGCAGCTCTGCATCTTCGGTGTGAAACACCGGTGCGGGCGGCCAGGCGGTGACGCAGTGCAGTTCACCAAACGGGCCAAGGATCTCATCGTCGGTAAAACGATAATCACCGCTGTCGTGATTCAGCTCTTCGCGCAGCGCCAGCAGCAGTTCACCATCTTCATATTCGTGCCGGCTGATAACGCCAAGACCGTAAATCAGCTTCAGACGAACCGAGAGTTCGCCCAAAGGACCATCGCCCAGCAGCAGCGGTTCTACGGCATATTTCACCGCGTAGTCATCTTTGCGGAAGACCTGCAGCACCAGCAGATTGACGGCTTCAGCCAATAGCTCAACGGCGGCGATCAGAAAGCTTCTCACCGAACGACCGGCGTTCAGGCGCTCAAGCACCCGGTTTTCAAAAGCCTGCTTCTCTTCCATTATTGCCTGCATGGGTTCAATACCGCCGTTGGGCGCAGGCGAACTACGCCCGGCTTGCGTCACTAACACGCGCGCATTATGCCATAGCGTGCCAGGCGCTCACCACCGAAGCCACCACTTCGCTGTCAGCATCCAGACCTGAAACCTCAGCCAGCGTCGCCTGTGGACCTTTTTCTGCCAGCAGCGTGGCCAGCTCCTGCGCCTGTGGGTCCTGGTCGCTGCGATAGTGCATCGCGGCGGCAATGCCCTGCACCAGGCTGGCGTGCGGTAAACCATACTCCAGCGTGCCCAGCGTCGGCTTGATCAGGCGATCGCCCGCGCTGAGTTTACGCAGCGGCTGACGACCCACACGCTCAACATCATCTTTCAGATAAGGGTTCTCAAAACGGCCAAGAATTTTCTGGATGTAGGCCGCATGTTTATCCGCCTCAAAACCGTAGCGCTTAATCAGCACCGCGCCGCTCTCTTCCATCGCCCCTTTCACCACGGCCCGGATTTTTTCATCGAGGATGGCGTCACGAATGGTCTGGTGACCGGCCAGCTGGCCGAGATAGGCGGTAATCGCGTGACCGGTGTTCAGTGTGAAGAGTTTACGCTCAACAAATGCCATCAGGTTATCGGTCAGTTCCATACCCGGAATCGCAGGCAGGTCGCCTTTAAACTGAGTTTTATCGACGATCCATTCGCTGAAGGTTTCAACGGTCACTTCCAGCGGATCGGTGCTGCCCGCTTCAGACGGTGGCACGATGCGATCGACAGCAGAATCCACAAAGCCGACATGCTGCTCCAGCCAGGCGTGATACTGCTCCGGCAGCGCCTTCAGCACATGCTGTTTCAGCTGGCTGGTGCCGCGCACCATATTCTCACAGGCGATAATATTTAGCGGGCGGGTATTGCCGTTGTCGCTGCGTTTTGCCAGCCCTTTAGCCACACTGCCGGCAATACGCTCCAGAATCTGCGGGCCCACGGCGGTGGTAACGAGATCGACTTCAGAAACCAGGGTGATGATCTCATCGCTGGTGCTGTTTACCGCGCTGACGCCTTTAACGGTTTCTGTTTTGGCCTGCTCGCCAACTACATGAACGGGATACTCATGACGCGCGTTCAGTGCATCCAGCACCGTCTGATTCACATCAGCAAAAACCAGTTCGATACCTGCATCAGCCAGTAACTTGCCGATAAAGCCGCGACCAATGTTTCCTGCTCCGAAATGTAACGCTTTCATAATTTTTGACCCATATCAAATGACGATGGGGCGGGCAAACCCGCCCCAGGAAATCGGGACGGGCATGACCGCCCCAGGGAAAATAATTGCTATAAATTACGCGATTGCAGGCTTACCTGACAGCAGATCCAGCACTTCCTGCACGCTGGTGGTGTTCGCCAGCTTCTCAATCACGCTGTCATCATCCAGCGCATTGGTCAGGCTGGTGATCACCTGGATGTGCTCGTTGTTACGGGCAGCAATACCAATCACCAGGCGCGCCACATCCTCCGGCTCTTCACCGAACAGGACGCCTGCCGGATACTGACAGAACACCACGCCGGTTTTCAGCACGCGATCTTTCGCTTCGACCGTACCGTGCGGCACGGCAATCGACTCACCGAGATAGGTCGGTGTCAGTTTTTCACGCGCCAGCATCGCCTCAACGTATTCAGGCTCAACGTAACCGCCTTTCACCAGCTGTTCGCCAGCAAAGCGGATCGCCTGCTCTTTGTTACTGGCGGTCAGGCCGAGGAAGACGTTATCCGCACCCAGTTTAAACAGGTGTGCGTTGCCTTCATCGTAGCTGTCAGAGAGCGCGGTATTCACCGTTTGACGATGCACGTCGCTGCGGTTAGCCGCCACCAGACGCTCGGTCAGAGTGCTGTAGAGCGCGCTGTCGAGGAAGTTGTTCAGCGAGATATGCTGCGCATGCGGAGCCTGGCGGATGGCGCGCTCAGTCAGGTCACGGTGGGTAATCACCAGATCGACATCACCCGGCAGGGCGTTGATCGCGGTATTGGTCACCGACACATTGCTCAGCCCGGCGTCCTGCACTTTCTTACGCAGTACGCCTGCACCCATCGCGCTGGAACCCATACCGGCATCACAGGCGACGATGATTTTACGCACGTGATGCAGTTCAACGCTCATGGCATCGCTGGCGACTGGGGCACCCGCGCCGCTCTGGCCTTTAGACTGCGCTTTCATCTCATGCATGCGCTGGGTCGCGGCTTCGATATCGTCATCTTCTTTGACTTTGCTGGTTTTCAGCAGGATAGCGGACACCACGAAGGAGACGGCGAAGGCCGCAGCGATAGCGGCGATGTTCGCGAAGTAGGCCCCTTTTGGCGTCATTGCCAGCACCGCCAGGATTGAACCCGGTGAGGCAGGAGAGACCAGGCCACCGTTCAGCACAGTCAGCGTGAAGACGCCGGTCATACCGCCAAGGATAACCGCCAGCAGCAGGCGAGGAGCCATCAGCACATACGGGAAGTAGATCTCATGGATGCCGCCAAGGAAGTGGATGATTGCCGCACCGCCCGCAGACTGTTTAGCACTGCCACGACCAAAGAACATATAGGCCATCAGCACGCCCATACCCGGACCCGGGTTGGCTTCGATCAGGAAGAAAATGGATTTGCCGGCTTCACTAGCCTGCTGGATACCGAGCGGCGAGAAGATACCGTGGTTAATGGCGTTGTTCAGGAACAGGATTTTCGCGGGTTCGACGAAGATCGAGGTCAGTGGCAGCAGGTTGTTCTGCACCATCAGATTCACGCCCGCGGCGAGAATGTGTGACAGACCTTCTACCAGCGGACCGATCGCCAGGAACGCCAGCAGTGCCAGTATCATCCCGATAATACCGGCCGAGAAGTTGTTGACCAGCATCTCGAAGCCGCTTTTGATTTTGCCGTCAATCGCCCGGTCAAACGACTTGATTGCCCAGCCGCCCAGCGGACCGGCAATCATCGCACCGAGGAACATCGGCATATCCGCACCGACAATCACACCCATGGTGGTAATGGCACCGACCACGCCGCCGCGATCGCCGCCCACCAGACGCCCACCGGTGAAACCGATCAGCAGTGGCAGCAGGTAGGTGATCATCGGGCCAACCAGTTTGGCCAGCGTTTCGTTAGGGATCCAGCCAGTTGGAATAAACAGTGCGGTGATGATACCCCAGGCGATAAACGCCCCGATGTTTGGCATCACCATATTACTCAGAAAGCGACCAAAGCTTTGTACTTTGACCTTCACTGATGAGGACATAAACCCACCCCTTATTGAGACGCGCTGCAATAGGAGAGCGCGCTTGTTTTTGTTTAGCCACCCCGACCCAAAGCCGGTGGTATTACTGTATGCACGCGGACTCTATCACGCGAATTTGACGCTGCGTAGCGTGCGGGGTAAGTGTGATCTACATCACTGATTAAGGGTGGTGGCAGGGGTGATTAGCGTGATTTTGATCACACTTTAAAGCGTAGCTCAGGCTCAGTTGGCTGATTTTTAGACGGGGTGGCCGGTTATCTGTGAGGTGAATCACACTTGTTTGACGTTGATTTGTTATATATCTGTGACTTAGATCACAAACTATTTTTGGTCGAAAATGCGCCAGATCACACTTCATTCAGCGGGTGATTGGGTGGGAGGAGAAAAGAGAGTGGGACGGGCAGACGATTAGCGCCTGCCCGTAAAGCGGGTTTACTGCAGACCACCCTGGACGGCAGCCTGTGCCTGAGGAAGCGCCTGCGAATTGGCGGATAAAGTGCTCATCAGCGCGTTATATTGCGAAGCCTGATCCTGAGTCGGGAACTGCACGCCGCCATCATTGAAGCTGACACGGGTTCCCTGCGTTTGCAGGAAATCGCCGGTCTGCACTGCACCCTGGCTCAGCGCCTGGAGTTTTGGCAGCAGAGGAATCAGCTGATTAGCGGGCACCGTCACCACTTTGTTATAGGCGGTGTCGTAGACTTTTTTCAGGTCATCCGGCTGCTTCAGGGTCGCCTTGCTGCTATCCGCCTGCATTTTGGCGCTTTCAATCTGCTGGGTGACGATCACCAGTGCGCTGGTCGCCTGACGCAGGGAATCACGACGGCTGAGATAATCCTGCGGAACGCGAATGGCAGAAAGCTCATCCACCACCGGACGCATACCCTGTTCAACCGCTTTGTTCGCCTGCTGCGAGAAGCCATACATAATGGCGTAATCGCTGGCGAAGTTGCCAAAGCTCTGCTTCTGGTTTTCGCTGAGGCTGGGCAGATGCTCGCCGCTGCGCATCACAGTGTTCTGGAGAAAATCGATAAATGCTTTGCGCTGCTCGCCTTCTTTATCACCGCATGCGGTGAGTTGCAGCACGATCAGCGCGCCAGCGAGCATAATGCCGCCACGTGCCATAAGGCGTGTAAGTCCTGAAGCCATAGGGTCAACTCCTGTCGGTGATACTGTCAGATGTCCAGGTAGGAATGGCCTAAAGAATAGAACAAACCCGAGCCACGGCACAACGTGAAACCACCTGTGAAACAGATGCTTTCTGAAACGCCGGTTACAGAATGGGACCGCCTGCGCCTCAGGGCGTGCTGCATTCCCTGCCATCGCAGGCTTCAGCGCGCAGAGATGAAGGAGGGGCTGAGCAGTCTGACACTCACTGCCGCGACCTTAAAACACCACCGCCTGACCATCTTTGCGACTCTCACTGGCCGCAATGTAGAAGCCCTGCGGATCGCGCACTATCGCCTGCGCGCCACCAAAATTGTAATTACTCAGGGGATCTTCCAGTACCACGTTGTGGCCCATACGGCGCAGTGTGCTCAGGGTATTGCGATCGAGGGTTGATTCAAATACCACCTCGCGTCCCTGCACTACGCGCCAGCGCGGCGCATCAATCGCGGCCTGCGGATTCTGCTGGTGCAGCATAATGCGCAGCGCCAGCTGGAGGTGCCCCTGCGCCTGCATCGGGCCGCCCATCACGCCAAATGCCATCAGCGGCTGGCCCTGCTGATCCCGCGCAAAGGCTGGAATGATGGTATGAAACGGCCGCTTACCGCCTGCCACGACGTTGGGATGGTCTGGATCGAGTGAAAAGCCCGCGCCCCGGTTCTGCAGGCTGATGCCGGTATCGGGTACCACCACGCCGGAGCCAAATCCCATGTAGTTAGACTGAATGAATGAGACCATCATGCCGCTGGCATCACCGGCGGCGACATACACTGTACCGCTTTGCTGAGGTGATCCAAAGCGGAAATCTCCCGCCTTGGCAGGATCAATTAACGCTGCCCGCTGGCGGATATAATCATTGCTGAGCAGGTGTTCCGCCGGAAATTCGAGATGATCTTCATCGGTGACATAACGGTCCAGATCAACCAGCGCCAGTTTCATCGCCTCGATGGAGAGATGCAGCCACTGCGGCGAATCCGGTGCATAGTGGTTGATTTCCCACTCTTCCAGAATGCCAAGTGCAATTAAGGTCGCAATGCCCTGACCATTCGGCGGCAGCTCCTGCACCGATCCTCCGGCAAACGGACGCGACAGCAGAGTAACCCAGTCGGCACGATGGTTTTTCAAATCCTCCAGCGTCAGGGCTGCGCCATGCTCACGGGCGAAGGCTGTCATCTTTTGCGCCAGTGCGCCGCGGTAAAAGCTTTCGCCCTGAGTCTCAGCGATTTCCTGCAAGGTGCGGGCCTGAGCCGGGTTGCGGAATAGCTCGCCAGCACGCGGCGGACGACCCTGCGGCGCAAAGCAGTCGCTAAAGCCAGGTTGATCCCGCAGCTTGTCATAGCCGCGCTGCCACAGCTGACCAATCAGCGGTGAAACCGGAAAACCGTCGCGCGCATAGTCAATTGCCGGTTGTGCCAGGGTGGTCAGCGGTAAGGTGCCAAAGCGCTGTGCCAGTGTGACCCATGCCGAGACGGCCCCTGGCACAGTGACGGATTCCCAGCCGGTTTCAGGCATCGCACTAAAATCGGCAAAGCGTTCGGGATGCCACGCGGCTGGCGATCGGCCTGAGGCGTTTAACCCATGCAGCTCGCTGCCATCCCAGACAATGGCAAACGCATCGCTGCCGATGCCGTTTCCGGTTGGCTCCAGCACGGTTAAGGCGATGGCGGTGGCGATAGCCGCATCCACGGCGTTTCCACCCTGTTGCAGCATCCGTAAACCCGCCTGCGCCGCCAGCGGTTGAGAGGTTGCGACGGCATTACGACCCATCATCGGTACACGATGAGAAGGGTATCCGACGTTAAAATCTGTTTCTCGCATCGCTTTTCCTTACAGAGGTCAGGTATGGGTTTTGCCCGTCGTCAGTGCGTTATCACGGGGCTGCACTTTTACCGCGCATCAGGTCGATAGTTGCCGGGTAACTGCACCGGCATGAGGCGCCAGCCGTTTCGTTAAGACGACTGTTGATTAATCTGGCGACAGAGCGCCGTTAAGAATAAAAGATTTACCCGCTCTGCACTGTGAGCCGCCGCGCGCCAGGCCTCAGGCCCCAACCAGGACTATTCTTAATTTAATAAGATCAGTGAATATATGTGTTCAGGAAGTAAACCATTGGCGTATATTTTGCAATCACTACCTGAAGAGGTGTATTGCCTCACAGAAATGAGAATATGGCAGCAAAAAGCTTGATGGCATCCACATAAATAGCAAACACCATTTGATTTTTTTGCCCACACCGAAGGCACAAAACTCAACTGCCTCAGCGGGTTAGAGGCGCTGGAACTTTTCCGGCAAACCATAGTTAAAAAAATAATTATAAATTGCGCGGCAAATAGTCAGGTCTCTATCCATACTTAGTCTCCCGGCATTTGTTGCATTGACCTGACATCTTTAAAGCAGTGCACCGCAGGCTGTGTCCCGTAATGGTTTCTCTCATAACAAAAATAAACCCTTGCGGGATCCAGCCTGAAACAGGCCCGGTTTCAGAGTCCTGACTTCAGGCTCGTACCTCTCTACTTTCACGTGCTTCATAGCGAGTTTTTAAGGAGTTCTCTATGGAATTAAAAGACCCGATGTTTGAATTGCTCAGCAGCCTTGAGCAGATTGTTTTGACACGTGATGATCGCGCCGCCGAGTTACTTATTCAGCGTCAGCAACCCGCCCAGCCAGAGCCGCAGCGTCTGCGTGAAATGACCGGCATGCAGGTTGATGAGTTTGCAAAAGTAATGGGCGTGAGCGTTTCTTCCGTGAAAAGCTGGGAAGCCCGGCGTACCCGTCCTTCCGCGACGGCGCAGAAATTGATGAAGTTATTACATGCCAATCCCTATCTGGGACGGCAGTTGCTTGAATAAACTGATATCACGAAAAGAACCCGCCGCTGGCGGGTTTTTTATTAGCGTAATTCGCTGTATTTAGCCGCCTGTCTGGCAAACCAGCTCTCCGGCACGCTATAGGGCGGCTCCCGCAACTGTGCGAGTCCGCTTTCAATAATCATTGAAGCCTGCTGCCATAACTGCGCATCTCCCTGCTTCAGCAACTCAATCTGTATCTGCTTTTCAACCAGGTAGACCCGCGCAAAGTCGGGATCAAAACGCACAATCGCGCGGGTGTTATCGATGATGTCAGCCAGTTTGATGGTTTGTGCCTCAGGACTGGCGCTGGCTGTATGGCGGAAGTGCGCCAGTTTACGGGCCGTCCGATTTTTTGCCCCAGCGGGTGCGCTGTTGGTCAGCATCTCTACCAGGCTTGCCACGCGCGTACCAAAGTGGGTTTCGATATCGCTCTGTGTGGTTGCGGTATCTTCCACGGTATCGTGCAGCCAGGCCGCCGCTAACAACGCGTCGTCATGGCTGACGCTGCGCACCAGTTCCACCACCGCTGCCGGATGAACAATATAAGGCTCATCGGTATATTTGCGGCGCTGTCCGGCACTGGCATGTGCCTCGGTGGCGAAGCGACGCGCCTGTTCTTCCAGTGAATCCTGCATGCCTTTCCCCCTGACAAAAAGTTTGCTTGCAATTATCTAGCGCGCTATCTATATTATTAACCATGAACTGTGATCAAGATGACAAAAAAGTGAAAACGATGCCACTGTTGGTCGATCAGCACCTCTGCTTTGCGCTTTATTCTGCCAACCTGGCGATGAATAAAGTCTATCGTCAGTTGCTGAGCCAGCTCGACATCACCTATCCTCAATATCTGGTCATGCTGGTGTTGTGGCAGAAAGATGATGTCACGGTGTCAGAGATTGGCGAGCAGCTTTTTTTAGACTCGGCAACATTAACGCCACTTCTGAAGCGACTGGAAAGTGCAGGCCTGATTAACCGGCAGCGAACCCGTCAGGATGAACGGCAGGTTGCGGTGACGCTGACCGAAGCCGGGCAGGCGTTACGGGCCAGGGCTGAAGCCATTCCTGAAGCGGTTAAGTGTGCCACAGCCTGTGATGATGACGCTCTGCTGGCGCTGAAATTACAGCTGGATGGGTTGCGAGATAACCTGAATAAGTCACGATAAATATTGCTGACGGGTGCGCGGCACCCGTTAAACCTCACCGCCTGATTACGGCTGTATAAGTAGTGGGCGATTAAATAGCGTAACGGAGAAATGTCATGTCTTTAGAACAAGTGGTTTACCGCGCCAAAGCCAAAGCAACCGGTGGTCGTGATGGTCGTGCAACCTCTTCTGACGGTGTACTGGACGTGAAACTGGGCGTGCCAAAAGAGATGGGCGGTGCAGGCGGCGAAGTGACTAACCCGGAGCAGCTGTTTGCTGCGGGCTATTCTGCCTGCTTCCTGGGCGCGATGAAGTTTGTGGCGGGCCGTGACAAAATCACCATGCCAAAAGACGCCTGGATCGAAGGTGAAGTGGGTATCGGCCCTATCCCTGATGGTTTTGGTATTCAAGCGACCCTGAACATTCATCTGCCAGAGATGGATGAAGCAGAAGCGCAGAAGCTGGTTGATGCGGCACACATCGTTTGTCCTTACTCAAACGCCACCCGCAACAACATCGATGTCACGCTGAACATTATTCGCTAAGCGTGCTGCGGGCCTGAAATTATCAGGCCCGCACTTTTTTTCCTCTGTCATTTTCACTCTCCTGCTGCTGTCTGCAACAGCCCACCCGGCCGTTCCTGTTCGATGTGTACAAAAAATGTGCTAATCAGGTCGACAACGATTATTTTCTGGTCTATCAAACGCGACCATGTTTTACTGAGCCACCTCGCGTTATAGCCTGTAAATCCGTTCAGAATTTTCCTTCATCTTGTCCGGTCCGCTTATTCAGCGAACTCTGCCGCGTTTCGGCAGTCACATAAAAGATTTGGTCAAGCGCTTCACACCGGAGAAACACCTTTTTTCATGAATTACATTAAAACCCTGACTCAGCAGAAGTTATCGCTCTTGCTGGCGCTCTATCTCGGTATCTTATTGAATTTGCCGATTTTCTATCGTCGTTTTGACGGTTTTCTCAGGCACTCTACGGTTACGAACTGGCTGACTGCCGTCACCGAGGTAGTGGCCATTGTGGTGCTGACTTTCTTCCTGATGCGTCTGCTGTCGCTGGGAGGAAAGTGGTTTTATCGCGTGCTGGCCACGCTGATTGTTCTGATTTCGGTTGCCGCCGCCTATTACATGGCGTTTTTTAACGTGGTGATTGGCTACGGCATTGTGGCTTCGGTGATGACGACTGACACCGATCTCTCTAAAGAGGTGATTGGTTACCATTTCATCCTGTGGATGGTGCTGGTCAGCGCGCTGCCACTGCTGATGATCTGGCGCAATAAGCTGAGCATGACGCTGAATGAACAGCTGCGTACGCCGGGACAGCGCCTGAAACCTACCCTAATCATGCTGCTCTGCGTGGCACTGGTCTGGCTGCCGATTCGTTTTTTCGACAAGCTGCAGAAGCATAACGAAGAGATCACCAACATCGATCTGCCGAGTTACGGCGGTGTGGTGGCGCACTCTTATCTTCCTTCGAACTGGCTGGCGGCTGTGGGCCTGTTTGCCTGGACCCGTGTGGATGAGTCGCTGAACAGCCAGGAACTGCTGGATCCGGCGAAGAAGTTTACCTACGTCGCGCCTGCCGGGCTTGATGATACCTATGTGGTGTTTGTGATTGGCGAAACCACGCGCTGGGATCACATGGGGATGCTGGGCTATGAGCGTGACACAACGCCGAAGCTGTCGAAAGAGAAGAACCTGGTGGCATTCCGGGGCGAGTCCTGTGATACCGCGACCAAGCTGTCACTGCGCTGCATGTTCGTGCGCGAAGGCGGCACTATGGATAATCCGGGCCGCACGCTGAAAGAGCAGAATGTGTTTGCGGTGATGAAAGAGCTGGGCTTCACATCTGAGCTGTTTGCGATGCAGAGCGAAGTCTGGTTCTACGACAACATCAATGCCAACAATTTTGCCTTCCGTGAGCAGATCGGTTCAGAGAAGCGTAATCAGGGCAAAGCGGTGGATGACATGCTGCTGGTGCCGGAGATGAAAGCGTCATTGGATCGTTTCCCGAAAGGTAAGCATCTGATTGTGTTGCACACCAAAGGTTCGCACTACCTCTATTCACAGCGTTATCCGCGCAGCTTCGCGAAATATCAGCCGGAGTGTATGGGCGTGGATGAGACCTGCAGCAAAGCGCAGTTGATTAACGCTTATGACAACTCGGTGCTGTATGTCGATAGCATGCTGGATAGCGTGCTGGATCAGCTGCGTGATAAGAAGGCGATCGTCTTCTATGCCGCCGACCATGGTGAGTCGATTAGCGAGAATATGCACCTGCACGGCACGCCGCGTGAGATGGCTCCGCCTGAGCAGTTCCGTGTGCCGATGATGGTCTGGGCGTCAGATAAGTATCTGGAAGACAGTCAGAACCGCAGCAACTTTGAGCGTCTGCAGGCGCAGCAGCGCGTGGGCCGGACCCATCGCCACGTTGAGTTGTTCGATACCATCCTGGGCTGTCTGGGTTACACCTCGCCAGATGGCGGCATTAACCCGGCCAACAACTGGTGTCAGGCACCGGGTAATGGTCAGGCTAAACCGCTGTAATAGTGGTCGAAAAGGGTAAAGCAGGCGGCTGATTCCCGGTAACCGCGTGCTTTCCAGGCGATTGGCGGCAAAAGCATAAAAAGCGGTTGACGCTGATCGGGGGTAGCAGTAACATGCGCCCCCATCGGCGAGTAGCGCAGCTTGGTAGCGCAACTGGTTTGGGACCAGTGGGTCGGAGGTTCGAATCCTCTCTCGCCGACCATATTTAAGAAACCTGTCTGAAAAGACAGGTTTTTTTTCGTCTTTAGAAAACCAACGGCAGGGGCGGTTTTTCCTGAGCAGTCTCGATCTGACCGCTAAGCATTCACATTCTTACCGCTGAGTGGGCTTCAGGGAGCATACGCCTTTCGCAAAGACGCAAAAACGCCATCCCTGGCAGGCTCAACGCGGGCCATCCCTGGCCCGCGATGCTTTGCTACAGGCGTATGCTCCCTTCGCTTCACGTTTGGCAGACGCATCAGGTACTTACAGAAGCATCTCAGACAACTGACAGATCCAAATCAGAGTGACTCTGACAGCAATGAACAATCTCAAGGCGGAGGGAACACGGGCAGAGGAGGAAAGCGTCCCACGCCAGGGACGGCGTGGGCCGAGCGTCCAGGGATGGTTTAAGCGCCTTTCCGATCTGACCGTGTTCCCGAAGCAGTCTCGATCTGACAGCTAAGCATTCACATTCTTACCGCTGAACGTCCATGGATGGTTAAAGCGCCTTTCCGATCTGGCCGTGTTTCCGAAGCAGTCTCGATCTGACAGCCATTCATGCCACATCCTCTTCCCTGAACCTTCCCTCGCTTTCAGCCTCTGGCTATGATTTTCCAGAAAGTTCCAGTAAACCCCATCCACCGCGCATTCCGTTTACCAGCCGTTGTTATCATCACTTACCCGCTGGCAGGCCTTGCCATATAAGAGATGCGATCATAATTCGCGACACATTCTTCTTATGACCGAAAGCGGCAACATGCTGATTTCTTATGCTTCTTTACCAGCATATTCCGCTGGATGAACGTCATAACGCACGGTGAATCGTTCAGTTATTCAACATTTGCCGGTAAAAGTTTTAAGTTTTTTAGCGGTGAGAATCACTAGCGATAGAACAACCATCCAGCACAATGCACGGAAATCAGACCAGCAGCGCTGTGCATTGTATGGCTTTTAGGCCGAAAGGGTTTTTATTACCGTTGCATGCTATCCCTCACACTCTGTGTAAATAAGTAACCGTTGTATTGACGTTCTTTGCAACTGTTGACAAATTGATGCGTCAATAAACGCACAGTTACGGAATTTTCTGAATGCACCATCTGCATAAGAAAAAACAAAAAAACGTAGCGTGCTTTAACCACCTGTTCGGTGGTACGCCTGAACCGCATAAAAAAATCAGAGGTCGGGCAATACACACAACATCACATCACAATGGAGCAAAAGCATGATCAACTCCCTGGCTAAATCCGGGATGCTGAAGGTCGGTCTGAGCCTGATTGCTATGACTGTCGCCGCCGGTGTTCAGGCAAAAACCCTGGTTTACTGTTCTGAAGGTTCTCCGGAAGGCTTTAACCCGCAGTTGTTCACCTCGGGCACCACCTACGATGCCAGCTCACGTCAGATCTACAACCGACTGGTTGAGTTCACTATCGGCACCACCGAACTGCACGCTGCGCTGGCAGAGAAGTGGGATGTCAGTGAAGACGGTAAAACTTACACCTTCCACCTGCGCAAAGGCGTGAAGTGGCAGACCACCAAAGATTTCAAACCGACGCGCGACTTCAATGCGGATGATGTGGTGTTCACCTTTGAGCGCCAGCTGGATAAAAACAACGCCTATCACGGCGTCTCCGGCGGCAGCTACGAATATTTCGAAGGCATGGACATGCCGAAGCTGGTCAGCAAAATTGAAAAAGTGGACGAGAACACCGTGCGCTTTGTGCTGACGCGTCCTGAATCGCCGTTCCTTGCTGACCTTGGCATGGACTTCGCCTCGATTCTGTCGAAAGAGTACGCTGACAACATGCTGAAAGCGGGCACCCCGCAAAATGTCGACCTGAACCCGGTCGGTACCGGTCCGTTCCAGCTGCTGCAGTACCAGAAAGATTCGCGCATCCTTTACAAAGCTAACCCGGATTACTGGGGCACCAAGCCGAAAATCGATCGCTTAGTCTTCTCCATTACCCCGGATGCTTCAGTGCGTTACGCCAAGCTGCAGAAGGGCGAATGTCAGGTCATGCCCTATCCAAACCCGGCTGACATCGCGCGTATGAAGCAGGACAAAAACATCAACCTGTATGAGCAGGCTGGCCTGAACGTCGGCTATCTGTCGTACAACGTTGAGAAAAAACCGCTGGATAACCTGAAAGTGCGTCAGGCACTGACCATGGCGGTCAACAAAAAGGCGATTATCGAAGCCGTTTATCAGGGTGCAGGTCAGCCTGCTAAAAACCTGATCCCACCAACGATGTGGGGCTATAACGACGACGTGAAAGACTACGCCTACGATCCTGAGAAAGCCAAAGCGCTGCTGAAAGAAGCGGGCATGGCAGATGGTTTCTCAATCGACCTGTGGGCAATGCCGGTTCAGCGTCCTTACAACCCGAATGCGCGCCGCATGGCTGAGATGATCCAGAGCGACTGGGCGAAGATTGGCGTCAAAGCCAAAATCGTCACCTACGAGTGGGGCGAATATCTGAAGCGCGCCAAAGCAGGCGAGCACCAGACCGTCATGATGGGCTGGACCGGCGACAATGGGGATCCGGATAACTTCCTGGCCACCCTGTTCAGCTGTTCAGCGGCAAAAGATGGCTCTAACTACTCGCGCTGGTGTGATAAATCCTTTGAGGATCAGATTCAGCCAGCTCGCGCCACCGCCGATCAGGCGAAGCGCATCGAGTACTACAAGCAGGCACAGGTTGTGATGCATGACCAGGTACCGGCGCTGATGATCGCGCACTCAACGGTATACGAACCGGTCAGCAAGAAAGTCTCCGGGTACAAAGTCGATCCGCTGGGCGGACACTACTTTGCTCAGGTAGACATTAAAGAATAATTGTCGCCTTTTCCGGGGTGGCTGCGCGTCGCCCCGGCTTTATCTCCCTGTTTTACTGGAAACGGTAGAGGCGCAGCCTGTCTGCGTCGCGGTCGGGCCTACCCGATCGTCAGATGTAAGCAATAACTACCCTCGCGGCGACGGTCGCGCGGACAAGAGAGAACCCGGATTATGCTGCAGTTCATACTCCGACGTCTGGGCCTTGTCATCCCAACGTTTATCGGTATTACATTACTCACCTTCGCATTTGTTCACATGATCCCCGGCGATCCGGTACTGATCATGGCGGGCGAACGCGGTATTTCTCCTGAACGCCATGCACAGTTAATGGCGCTGTTAGGTCTGGATCAGCCGCTGTGGAAACAGTACCTGAACTACATTAACGGCGTATTACATGGCGACCTGGGCATTTCACTCAAGAGCCGCATCCCGGTCTGGGATGAGTTTGTTCCGCGCTTCAAAGCGACGCTGGAACTCGGCTTCTGCGCCATGATATTTGCCGTGGCCATTGGTATCCCGGTTGGGGTCATGGCCGCCGTGAAGCGGGGGTCGATTTTCGATCACACCGCCGTGGGGATCTCACTGACCGGCTACTCCATGCCGATCTTCTGGTGGGGCATCATGCTGATCATGCTGGTCTCGGTACAGCTCAACCTGACGCCGGTTTCCGGGCGGGTCGGCGACACCGTCTTCCTGGATGACACCATGCCGCTGACCGGCTTTATGCTGATCGATACCTTCTTCTGGGGTGAGCCGGGCGATTTCCACGATGCGGTTATGCACATGATTCTGCCTGCCATCGTGCTCGGCACCATTCCGCTGGCGGTGATTGTGCGAATGACGCGATCGGCGATGCTCGAAGTGCTGGGTGAAGATTACATCCGTACTGCGCGTGCCAAAGGCCTGACGCGGATGCGCGTGATCGTAGTGCATGCGCTGCGAAACGCCATGCTGCCGGTGGTTACGGTGATCGGCCTGCAGGTCGGCACCTTGCTGGCCGGGGCGATTCTGACCGAAACCATCTTCTCGTGGCCGGGCCTGGGTCGCTGGCTGATTGAAGCGTTGCAGCGCCGTGACTATCCGGTGGTGCAGGGCGGGGTGCTGCTGACAGCAGTACTGATTATTGTGGTCAACCTGCTGGTTGATCTGCTGTATGG
The DNA here is from genome assembly GCF_011800685.1 of Pantoea sp. EKM10T. Taxonomy (NCBI): domain Bacteria; kingdom Pseudomonadati; phylum Pseudomonadota; class Gammaproteobacteria; order Enterobacterales; family Erwiniaceae; genus Pantoea; species Pantoea sp. EKM10T. The sequence continues at coordinate 102,578 of NZ_JAALEU010000008.1, read as the reverse complement.
CGTGGTTAACCCGCGCATACGTCATAAGAAATAAGGGGGCATCATGTCTGTTGTTGATCCCGGCAGCGTTACCGTTGCACCCAAGCCGATGACCCCGTTTCAGGAATTCTGGCACTACTTTAAACGTAACAAGGGTGCCGTTGTGGGCCTGGTCTACATCATCATTGTGTTGCTGTGCGCCATTTTTGCCGATGTGCTGGCCCCGCATGCGCCTGCTGAGCAGTTCCGCGATGCGCTGCTGCATCCGCCGGTCTGGCAGGAAGGCGGCAACTGGAGCTACATTCTGGGCACCGACGATGTAGGCCGCGATGTGCTGTCGCGTCTGATGTACGGCGCGCGCCTGTCGCTGCTGGTTGGCTGCCTGGTGGTGGTGCTGTCACTGATTTTCGGCGTGATATTTGGCCTGCTGGCCGGTTATCTCGGCGGCGTGGTCGATGCCATCATCATGCGTGTGGTCGATATCATGCTGGCGCTGCCCAGCCTGCTGCTGGCGCTGGTGCTGGTCGCCATCTTTGGCCCTTCGATCGTTAACGCCTCTATCGCGCTGACCTTTGTGGCGCTGCCGCACTATATCCGTCTGACCCGCGCGGCGGTGCTGGTGGAAGTGAACCGCGACTATGTGACCGCCTCAGGCGTGGCCGGTGCCGGTATGCTGCGCCAGATGTTTGTGAATATTCTGCCTAACTGCCTTGCACCGCTGATCGTGCAGGCTTCATTAGGTTTCTCCAACGCCATTCTCGATATGGCGGCGTTGGGCTTTCTCGGTATGGGTGCGCAACCGCCAACGCCGGAGTGGGGCACGATGCTCTCCGACGTTCTGCAGTATGCGCAAAGTGCCTGGTGGGTAGTGACCTTCCCTGGATTGGTCATTCTGCTTACCGTGCTGGCATTTAACCTGATGGGCGATGGTTTGCGTGATGCACTCGACCCGAAACTCAAGCAGTAAAGAGGCACCGAGATGGCGTTATTAAATGTAGACAAACTATCGGTGCATTTCGGCGACGATAAAGCACCGTTCCGCGCGGTTGACCGCATCAGTTATCAGGTTGAGCAGGGCCAGGTCGTGGGTATCGTGGGCGAGTCCGGCTCCGGTAAATCGGTGAGTTCCCTGGCGATCATGGGGCTGATCGATTTCCCCGGCAAAGTGATGGCTGAGAAGCTGGAGTTTAACCAGCGCGACCTGCAGAACATCTCCGAACGTGAGCGCCGCCAGCTGGTGGGCGCCGAAGTGGCGATGATTTTTCAGGACCCGATGACCAGCCTGAATCCCTGCTACACCGTAGGTTTCCAGATCATGGAAGCGATCAAGGTGCATCAGGGCGGCAATAAACGCACCCGGCGTCAGCGGGCGATCGACCTGCTGAATCAGGTTGGTATTCCCGATCCCGCGTCACGGCTCGATGTCTATCCGCACCAGCTGTCGGGCGGCATGAGCCAGCGTGTGATGATTGCCATGGCGATCGCCTGTCGGCCTAAGCTGTTAATCGCCGATGAGCCGACCACGGCGCTCGACGTGACCATTCAGGCGCAGATCATCGAACTGCTGCTGGAGTTGCAGCGGCAGGAGAACATGGCGCTGATCCTGATTACTCACGATCTGGCGTTAGTGGCAGAAGCGGCGCACCACATTATCGTGATGTATGCCGGTCAGGTGGTGGAGAGCGGGAAAGCGACCGATATCTTTAAGGCGCCGCGCCATCCTTATACGCAGGCGCTGCTGCGTGCGCTGCCAGAGTTTGCGGCCGATAAAGCACGCCTGGCCTCGCTGCCTGGCGTGGTACCGGGCAAGTATGACCGCCCGATTGGCTGTCTGCTTAATCCACGCTGCCCCTATGCGACTGACCTTTGTCGTCAGGAAGAACCTGAACTGCGCACCATTCCAGGACGCCAGTCCAAGTGTCACTATCCGCTGGACGATGCCGGGAGACCAACTTATGAGTCATGAAACCACTAAAGATCAGTTCCTGCTGCAGGCGATTGATCTGAAGAAGCACTACCCGGTGAAGAAGGGGCTGTTTGGTCAGGAGCGTCTGGTCAAAGCGCTGGATGGCGTCTCTTTTAATCTGGAACGCGGCAAAACGCTGGCGGTGGTAGGCGAGTCAGGCTGTGGTAAATCCACGCTGGGCCGCCTGCTGACGATGATTGAAACCCCGACCGAAGGGCAGCTTTACTGGCACGGTCAGGATCTGCTGAAACATGATCCCCAGGCGCAGAAGCTGCGTCGCCAGAAAATCCAGATCGTGTTCCAGAACCCGTACGGCTCACTCAATCCGCGCAAAAAAGTAAGCCAGATTCTGGAAGAGCCGCTGGTGATTAATACCCAGCTGACCCGCGCGGAACGCCGCGAGAAGACGCTGGAGATGATGGCAAAAGTCGGCCTGAAAACCGAGCACTACGACCGCTACCCGCACATGTTCTCAGGCGGGCAGCGTCAGCGTATCGCCATCGCACGTGGGCTGATGCTCGATCCGGACGTCCTGATTGCCGATGAGCCGGTTTCGGCGCTCGACGTGTCGGTGCGTGCCCAGGTGCTTAACCTGATGATGGATCTGCAGCAGGATATGGGGCTTTCTTATGTCTTTATCTCGCACGATTTGTCGGTGGTGGAACACATTGCCGATGAGGTGATGGTGATGTATCTCGGCCGGTGCGTTGAGAAGGGCAGCAAAGAGGCAATTTTTGCCAACCCGCGCCATCCTTATACTCAGGCTTTGCTGTCAGCGACGCCGCGGCTTAATCCAGACGACCGTCGTGAGCGCATTAAGCTGACCGGCGAACTGCCCAGCCCGCTTAATCCACCGCCGGGCTGCGCCTTTAATGCGCGCTGCCACCGACGTTTTGGCACCTGCGTGCAGTTGCAGCCGAAGCTGAAAAACTATGGCGGACAGGAGATTGCCTGCTTCGCGGTTGATCAGGATGAGAATCAACCGGTCGGTGTGGCAGAAAAGGTCGGTTAAACGTGATAAGGCTCCTGCGGGAGCCTTTTTTAATGGGCTTTCCCTTTCTCACGGTGCCGCCTGCGCGACGGCAAACGCATCGCGCCCGGCTTCTCCTTTTGGCATTATCAGGCATCATTGGTGGGGCGAGTGCAGCTGTTGCCGACACCCGATTCCCTTCTCGCTGCGATGTTTTGCGGCAGGGGTGCAGTAAAAACAGCGCCGGCTAAAACCCTGGTGCAGAATAGACACGGAGTAAAAGTGTGCTCGATAGCCGTCTGCCCGGCTATCGCACCGTTGATGACTACAATGAAAGCAGCGAGCTGATAGAGGATACGATTGCCCATGCCGGTCAATTACAGGCGGAATGGCTGTGTTGTAACAAGCAGGAATAACAATGAGGCCGCTGTCGTCGGGCGCGATTTGCTGGCAGCTGGCATGCGAAGTGCAGGACCGTGGGGCATGTCTGAACTGAGTGATAGCAGTACACAATATCATCAATATCTATAGGATGCGGGAATGAACATTAAGCCACTCTGGCTGGGATGGATCTGCGCTATTTTATTGCTGGCTGGCAGCGCGCAGGCTACGACCAGCGGCTGGGACAACTTTAAAAGTCGCTTTGTGACGGCTGAAGGGCGGGTCATCGACAATGCCAACAATAATGTCAGTCACACTGAGGGCCAGGGCTACGGCATGCTGCTGGCGGTGGCGAATGACGATCGCGCCACCTTTGATCGGCTGTGGCAGTGGACGCGCAGCCAGTTAGGTAACCCTCAAAACGATCTGTTTTACTGGCGCTATACGCCAGATACCGACAATCCGGTCGAGGATAAAAATAACGCCTCCGATGGTGATGTACTGCTGGCCTGGGCACTACAGCGTGCTGCACAGAAATGGCAGGTGGAGAGCTACCAGCAGGAATCTGACCGTATTCAGCGCGCCATTATCAGGCTGGATGTCACGAGCTTTGGCGGCTATACCGTGCTGTTGCCGGGTGCGCAGGGCTTTAACAAAGTCAGTTATGTGGTGCTCAATCCCTCTTACTTCCTGTTTCAGGCATGGCGCGAGTTTGGTGAACACAGCCATCTTCAGGTCTGGGATAAGCTGATTAACGATGGCTTTGATCTGCTGGGTAAGCTGAGCTTTGGCAAAACCGGGCTGCCAATGGACTGGGTCGCACTGAATGCCGACGGTTCGGTTGCCCCGGCCGTCGGCTACTCGAACCGCTTCAGTTACGATGCGATTCGCGTGCCGCTGAACATCTGGTGGTATGACCCGCACAGTCTGGCACTGGTGCCGTTTCAGCGCGTCTGGCAGGGTTACAGCCGCATGCTGACACCCGCCTGGTTCGACGTGCTGGCGAATGCCCCAGCACCTTACCATCTTGAGGGCGGGCTGCTGGCGGTACGTGACCTGACGCTGAATGAAACCGGCTATCTGAGCGATAAGCTGGCTGCGGATCAGAACTACTTTTCTGCCAGTCTGCAGTTGCTGACCTGGCAGGCGTTTCAGGAGAAGCGCTGATAACTGGCAGAATGGCGGCACTGGCCGCTATTCTGCCATCGACAGCCACGCGCTCAACAGGGAGCAGGCGCCGCGCCTGACCCGCCTTTAACTGCCGGGTCACGGCTCTGCAACCCGGCGGTTACGCGTTACTGCGGATAGGCGACCCAGTCGCCGCCGTTCAGCCTGATCCAGGGTTTGCCCTGATACATTATCACCACTGCACCGTCATTTTCCGACACCACCGGCGTCTGCGGCAGCTTGTCAGTCAGCACCGACATATTCACATTCGGGGCATTAAATACCTGCCCATCTACGACGCGCGACACAATCTCTGACAAGGCCAGCAGGCTGGTCGGCGCATCAATGTTCAATGGCTGAGCCTGATGCGGCGCCTTCATCCCGACGAACTTAATGCCCACCGGTACGTGAGTAATATCCGGGCTGGGAATATCGCGCAGGCCGGACATCTGCATCTTATCTCCCTGCAATGCTGCGCCATGCTCGGGCACCACCAGCACCATGACGCGGCGGCCCGACTTCTCCAGTTGCGTCATAAAGGCATCAAGCTGATCGAATAGTAGTTGCGCGCGCGGTTTCCACGGTGCCGTTTTGGTGCTGCCGAGTTCGCGGGTGCCGTCGTGCAGCGGGATCAGATTGTAGAAAGTGGCGCTGCGTGCATCGCTGCTTTTGCTGCGGTCGTCCAGCCAGCGCTGCATCAGTTGCGCATCGTTGAATACCGGCGAGCCGTCGAATGATGTCAGTTCTGGTGCGATACCCGCCTGTGACATCAGCGGTGCCTGAATATCGCCGCCCTCGCGCACCTCCTTCAGATAGTTACCGAATACGCCGGTGTGATCCATCATCAACTGCTCTTTAAAGCCCAGCTTCGCCAGATTGTCGAACAGATAGCAACGCGGATCGGCAGGTTTATAGAGATCGCTATGCGAGGTCTGGCCACAACTGGCACGCAGCAGTCGGATACCTGCCGGTCCGCTGTAGCTGGTCGCGGCGTTGTAATTGCTCAGCATGATGTCGAAATGCTGCCACAGCGGATGGTTACGCAGCTGAGAAGCATCCATATCAGACCAGGCGAGCGAACAGATATTGATCACCAGGATGTCGAAAGGCTGCGAATCGGCAGGCAGATTGTCGGGAAAATGCGTCACGCGCTGGCGTTCACTTTCATGAAAGCGGTTCAGCCAGGCGGTGAGATTCGCGCTGGTCGGCGGCGCAGACTGCTCCAGTCCATCCGGCGTGGCGGCTGGCTGGCCGCCGCTGGGTGTCTGATTCAATACGACCTGTGGCGTGGCCGTCCGGGTCGGCAGCAGCGACATCGCCGGGCCAGCAATCGTCAGCACGTTAAGCCAGAGCAGCATCAGCGAAACCAGCACCGTGATGCGAATCCATTGTGAAACAAACAGATAGAGAACCAGCAGAACAAAGGCGGCTCCCACCATTTGCCAGTTAATAAAGCGATCGGCCAGGTCGAGCAGATAGGCCGCAGAGAAGCCCGCCAGCTGATCGCCCTGGCTGAGTATGCTGCTGAGTCCTGGCAGCCAGGTGTCGTGCCAGAACAGCGCGATGCCAACCGGAATCGAGATCAACTGGCGGATGCGATGCAGGCGCGCCGAGGGTAACGGAAAAAGCAGCCAGGCGAGAAACACCAGATTGCTCAGGGCGTGAAAATTGAGATAGCCATACCACAGCAGGCCGAACTTCAGTAAAAAGTAGAAATTCCAGCCGCCCAGTCCGCGCCAGGAGGACCAGAAGCGGGAAGAGGAGGCCGCCGCGGGTTGATCAGTATTCATTAATTTTTTCTATCCGTTTCAGAGGATTGACGCTGCCAGTGACCTTCCGATTTAAGCGCGCGCGCTGGCAACAGACGATTCATGATGCCGTTCCAGCGACGGGGTAGCCATTTTTGATATAATGGCTTTAAAAACAGCAAGATAACCAGAATAAGTAGCGCAATTTGTACCCAGTCCATCAGATTCATCAGGCTTTGTTCTCCGGCAGTAAAGTGATGGGCTGCGGTGCAGCGCGTTCATGTGTTTCAGGCCGGCTCTCAACGGCGGCGCGGGCCGTCTCTGATACCGGAGCCAGATCCTGAATTGCCATCGGCGTCAGTTTCTTAATATTGCTGACTTCTGCGAGGATCTGATTATCCTCAAACCAGACCATCCGGTTAGCAAATAGCTCGTCGTGAGGCAGAGAAAAGATATATTTCAATGCCTTATCAAGGTCGTTATAGCGGCAGGAAGAGAGGAAAAGGATGACACGATCTTCCAGTACCGTGACCAGGTCGCCAAAGCGGCGCGGTTTACAGAGCGTCAGGATTTGCTGAGGCTTAAGCTGTGGCACAGGCCGCAACGCGACCAGCAGGCCCTTGTCATTTTCCGGCAGCAGGGTATTGCTGATCAACTGGCCGACTGACTGACAGAAGGCATCGAGACGCAGGTAGCCTTTCTCATGCAGAGGCTGCAACGAAGCGGTTAACACCTCAAGACTGGCGGGAACGCGACGGTTAAACACCTGTCCCTGAAGGCCCTCCAGCGTGGTCAGAAAGCGCGACAGTGTGGCGTTGGTCGGGACGATGGCGTTTACACCGCAGGCCAGCAGCAGACGTTCGTCGCTATAACGCAGGCTGGCACCCATCTCGCGCACCACAATTTTCAGGCCGTTGCCGCGTGTACGACGCAGGCTGTGCACCATCTTCGCCAGTTCGTTGATATATTCGCTGCGGGTCAGGCTGAAAATCACCGTTGCGGCATTGGCCTGCTGCGCCCGCAACCAGACCTGCTCATTATCCTCGAACAGTTGCCACTGGCGTGAAAGCGGCGGCGCGCCCTCGAGCACGATGTTGTCCGCAAGATAATGCTGCTCATCGTTGAGGCTCAGTGGTTCCTGCTTTTCATTTAAGGTAAAAAATCGCTCATTTTCACAGCCCAGACGTATTGCCCGATCGGCAAGCAGGCGTTCCGCGGCATACCACCAGTTAATTCGATACTGCCAGCTATCCTGCTGAAAGCTCAAATGCGCAACGCCATCCAGCTGACGAAAATAACGCTGAAGATGATTACTCAGATTTATTATTGTGGTGTCGGAGGTCACGATTAAAAGGGTGAGCTTTCTTTTATGCAGCGTCTGACGCATGCCCTTTATCCAGCGGGATAATTCTGCGTCATCAAGCTTATCCCATTGCGCTGCGCTGCTATTAAATATCACCAACCCATTTTTACTGCCGAGCGTGCGCAGAAAATCACTTTCCAGCTGCAACAAACTGCCTTTGCTTTTGGAAAGAGAAAACAGCGGAATACGATCGGGTCCGCCAGGTGGGTCGGGCGTCAGCAAATCACGCGGCGGCTGGTCAGCGCTGATCAGCGTTACGGCCTGCTGATGTGAAATTACCTGTCGAATAAAAGTGCGGGCGTCATCCTGCCGCGCACAGGTCACCCAATAACAGCCAGGCGTTTGCAATGCCGTTAATTCAGGCTGAACATGCAACAGCCCCAGCGAAAAAGAATTTTTCATATTGAATTCGTTATTTTTCCAGTCCAGGCTAGCTTATTATAGACAGGCCGGGATGTAACCTGAGAAATTTAAACATTGCTAATCACAGGCCGGCTCACATTGTTCTGCAATTGCCGCGTTTCTGGAAATATTTTTCAACTTTCCTTTACGCGTACGCGCAGTCGGTCATCCTGAGTGTGACGTTGTTTTATTTTTGGCGAACAGTAATGAAAAACCACAATCTCTATAACCCTGTTGCCGCTGATGGCGATCGTCAGGATGATATTAGTGCGTTACGTGATGCGTTTTCTTTGCACTCTTTCCGCTATGTCGACATTGCGCGGGAAGAGCGTCTGAAAGCGATCGTGTCGCGCTGGCCGCTGTTAGCGGAAACCCTTGCCAGCCAGTCTGAGACCGATCGCTGATGCCGCAGATCGCGCTTCAGGGCGTACGGGGCGGCGTCGGCACGACTTCTCTTTGTGCCGGATTAGGCTGGGCGCTGGCGGCACTCGGCGAACGAGTATTGTTGATCGATGGCTCCCCGGTCAGCCAGCTCGGCGTGCATTTTAATCTGCCCGCTCAGCAGGATAATGGCTGGATGAAAGCACTGTGTGAGGGCGGTGACTGGCAGCACAGCGGGCTTCGCTATCCCGATGGTCCTGATTTGCTGCCTCACGGGGTGCTGTCCCATCAGCATGCTTTGACTATTGCCAGACAGAATGAGGCGATCGCCGCGCCGCTGCTCCAGGCATTACCGGACCTGCGGGCGCGTTATCAGTGGATTATTTTCGATCTGCCTGCCGATACCCTGCCCTGGCATGAAACGCTCTATCCGACGCTGGACAGCCTGTTGTGCGTCACTCAGCCAGACGCGAATTGCCATTTACGGCTTAGCCAGCGCCAGTTTCCGGCGCGCACCCGGTTTATTATCAATCAGTTTAATGCCAACAGCCGTCTGCAGCAGGATCTGCATCAGCTCTGGATGGCCTCGCTGAATCCGCTGATACCGCTGCTGATCCACCGGGATGAGGCGCTGGCAGAAGCGCTGATGATGAAGCAGCCGGTCGGTGAATACCGGCCACATGCGTTGGTCAGTGAAGAGATCATCACGCTGGCAAGCTGGCTGCTGCTCAATCTGAATGGAGTGAGCTCTTGAATCCGTTGTGCTGGCTGTTAACAGCGCCCGCCTGGCAATCGCTGCACAGGGGCTATACCACCGCGCGAGGCAATGGCGCGTCCCGCTTCGCCAGTGCACTCCATCTGTTCTGGTCGGTGCTGGGCCTGATGCTGCTTCGCTTCGAAACGCCGGGCTGGCAGCGGATTATTCAGCAGCGCCGCCGGCTCTATCCGCACATTTCGCCGGAGCGGCCGCGACCGCTGGATATCCTGCGTTATCTGATCCAGACGCTGTGGCTTTTGGTGATCCTGCCGCAGAGCGATCGCGCTCGTGGCGGTTTCCGTGGCCTCGGTGCGCTGTCTGGCTGGCGCCACCATGGCTACCGCTGGCTGGACAAGGCCGTTGCCCACTCACAGACCCAGGGAATCGATGTGCGCATCGAACACTGGCTGAAGCGGCTGTCGCCGCTGGTGCGACGCAGCCTCTTCGCCGTCACTGCCCTGTTTGCCACGTTGCTGGCGCTGCTCTGTATCAGCCAGCCGTTTGGCCTGATGACGCAGTTTATCTTTGTGGTACTGCTCTGGAGTCTGGCGATGCTGGTACGACGCGTCCCGGGGCGTTTCCCGACCATGATGCTGATTGTGCTGTCGCTGACCGTATCGTGCCGCTACCTCTGGTGGCGCTATACCTCGACGCTGAACTGGGACGATCCGCTGAGTCTGGTGTTTGGTCTGCTGCTTATTGCGGCAGAGACCTACGCCTGGGTGGTGCTGGTGCTGGGCTATTTTCAGACGCTCTGGCCGCTTAACCGTCAGCCGGTGTCGATGCCTGTCGATCGGGATCAGTGGCCAGGCATCGATCTGCTGGTGCCAACCTACAACGAACCGCTCAGCGTGGTCAGACCCACCATCTACGCTGCCATGGGCATCGACTGGCCGAAAGACCGCCTGAATATCTATCTGCTCGACGACGGCGACCGGCCGGAATTCCGCGACTTTGCCGCCAGCGTGGGTATCAACTATGTCGTCCGTCCCACCCATGAGCACGCCAAGGCCGGCAATATCAATCACGCGCTGAAAAAGTACTGCCGCAGCGAATTTGTGGTGATTTTCGACTGTGACCATGTGCCGACGCGCGCCTTTTTGCAGATGACCATGGGCTGGTTTATTAAAGATCCCCGGCTGGCGATGATGCAGACGCCACATCACTTCTTCTCGCCCGATCCGTTTGAGCGCAATCTCGGGCGGTTTCGTCGTACGCCCAATGAGGGTTCGCTCTTTTATGGGCTGGTGCAGGACGGTAATGATACCTGGGATGCCACCTTTTTCTGCGGCTCCTGCGCCGTGCTGCGCCGCAGCGCACTGGATGAAATTGGCGGTATTGCGGTGGAAACCGTTACTGAAGATGCCCATACCTCGCTGCGGCTGCACCGGCGCGGCTACACTTCGGCCTACATCCGCATTCCTCAGGCGGCCGGACTGGCGACCGAAAGTCTGTCAGCGCATATCGGACAGCGCATCCGCTGGGCACGCGGTATGGTGCAGATCTTCCGCCTTGATAACCCGCTATTTGGTAAGGGGCTGAAGTGGGTACAGCGGCTCTGTTATGCCAACGCCATGCTGCACTTTCTCTCTGGCATTCCGCGGCTGGTCTTCCTGCTGGCGCCGCTGGCGTTTCTGCTCTGTCATGCCTACATCATCTACGCACCTGCGCTGGCGATCGCCATTTATGTTTTGCCCCATATGCTGCATACCAGCCTCACCAACTCGCGTATTCAGGGACGCTGGCGACACTCTTTCTGGAGCGAGGTCTACGAGACGGTGCTGGCCTGGTATATCGCCCGGCCTACCACCGTGGCGCTGTTCAATCCTCATAAAGGGAAGTTTAACGTCACCGCAAAAGGCGGGCTGGTAGAGGAGGAGCATCTGGACTGGGTGATAACCAAGCCCTATATGCTGCTGGTGCTGCTCAACCTCGCAGGGGTTTTGATGGCGTTCTGGCGCATGCAGCACGGTCCGGCCAATGAGGTACTGACGGTATGGGTGAGCCTGATTTGGGTGCTCTACAACATGATTATTCTTGGCGGTGCGGTAGCGGTTTCGGTTGAAGCACGGCAGATCCGTGAGGCGCACCGGGTGGAGATCGCCATGCCGGCCGCCATTGCACGCGAAGATGGTCATATGCTGCCCTGTACGCTGCGTGACTACTCTGACGGCGGCGTCGGGCTGGAGATGCGCGAGCCGGATGCGCTGCGGGAGAATGAAAAAGTGTGGCTGCTGCTGCGTCGTGGACAGCAGGAGTTCAGCTTCCCGTGCCAGGTGCAGCGTGTCTTTGGCCACCGGGCTGGCGTGCGTCTCCATCAACTGACCACTCAGCAGCATATTGAATTTATCCAGTGTACCTTCGCCCGCGCCGATACCTGGGCGCTGTGGCAGGACGGTTTTCCGGAAGATAAACCGGTCCAGAGCCTCGCCGATATCATGATCCTCGGTTTCAAAGGTTACCTGCGCCTGGCGGAATATGGCCCGCCGCAGTTACGTCGGCTGTTTAACCTGCTTACCGTTGGGGTGAGCTGGCTGGCTTCGCTGTTGCCGCAAGGCATCGGACGTGTGCCAGCTTCAAAAAACGCATTGAGTTGATGATATGACGATACCGAGAGTAAACAGGTGGTTTGCCGCTCTGCTGCTGGGCAGTGCAACGTTAAGCTGTGCCGCCGCGCAGGAGGACGCGCCCGCAAACATCAATGGTGTAACGCCTGTGCAATCTTTACCGCAGGATAACGGCGCGCCGCTGCGGAACAGCCAGCTGAGCTTTGCCCAGCTGGCACCGCCGCCTGGCAGCATGACGCTGCGTGGCACCCGCACTACCGGACAGATTGAGTTCGGTGTGCGCAGCGATGAGGTGGTGACGCGCGCGTTGCTGAACCTCAGCTTTCGGCCTTCGCCCGCACTGCTGCCGACGCTGTCGCAGCTGAAGGTTTATCTCAATGATGAGCTGGTCGGTCTGATTACCCTGACGCCGGAACAGCTGGGTAAAGAGATCCAGACGCAGCTGTCGATCGATCCGCGCTACATCGCCGACTTTAACCGCGTGCGTTTCGAGCTGGTGGGCCACTACGCCAACGTCTGTGAAAATCCTGCCAATAGCGCAATCTGGCTGGATATCGGCAAACAGAGCGGCATCGATCTGACGCTGCAAAAACTGCCGCTGAAAAATGACCTCTCCCACTTCCCGGAACCCTTTTTTGATTCGCGGGATACGCGACCGCTGACTCTGCCGATGGTGTTCAGCGCCCAGCCGGATGTCACGCAGCAGCGGGCTGCCGCCATTCTTGCTTCCTGGTTTGGCAGCAAAACGGGCTGGCGCGGGCAGCGTTTCCCGGTGCTGTATAACCAGCTGCCGCAACAGCAGCATGCGGTGGTGTTTGCCACCAACGATGCGCGCCCGGATTTCCTGAAAGATCTGCCGCCGGTGACGAAACCCACAGTAGAGATTGTCAGCCAGCCCGATAATCCGTATGAAAAAATGCTGCTGATTCTGGGACGCAACGATGAGGACCTGCTGACGGCGGTTCAGGGTATCGCCCAGGGTGAGCTGCTGCTGCGCGGCGATACCTCAACCATCGACAGCGTGAAGCTGCTCTCCCCGCGCCAGGCTTATGACGCCCCTAACTGGGTGCGGACCGATCGCCGCACCACTTTCGCCGAACTGACGCAATATGAGAATCAGTTGCAGTCTGATGGGGTGCAGCCTAATCCCGTCAGCCTGACCCTCAATCTGCCGCCCGATCTCTTCCTGGTTCGCGCGCGCGGTATCGACATGGATCTGAGCTATCGCTATACCGCGCCTTTCCAGTCGGATGGCTCACGGCTGGCGGTCAACCTGAATAATCAGTTCATTCAGGATTATCCGCTGCCGCCGAAAAATACGACGGGTCAGCAGCTGCTGCATATTCCACTGATTCAGGGAATGCTGGACAAGAGCCATGAGCTGCTGATTCCGGCGCTGCGCCTCGGGGTGGTGAATCAGCTGCGCTTCGATTTTGATTACGCCAACATTACCATCAGCGGCAACGCGGATGGACGCTGCGAAACTGTAACGCCGATTACGCATCATGTGGTGGTGGACGACAATTCCAGCATCGATTTTTCCGGCTATCGCCACTACATCGAAATGCCGTCGTTGCGCGCCTGGGCGAATGCGGGCTTTCCGTTCAGCCGCTACGCCGATCTGGCGCAAACCCTGGTACTGATGCCGCCAAAACCCGATGCAGAGCAGGTCAGCACGCTGCTGAACACGTTGGGCAATATGGGTGCGCAAACAGGCTATCCGGCGCTGCGCGTTCAGTTGACCGATGACTGGGCCACGGCGAAGAAGCAGGATGTGGATCTGCTGATGATCGGTGTCATCCCCAAAGATCTTCAGGATGACCAGCGGATCCCGGCGCTCGTTGACGCCACCGCCAGCTGGCTGAAAGAGCCTGTGCGACAAATCACTCCGGAGGTGAACCCGCAAAGTCAGCGCGAGCAGGCGGCAGAAAGCACGACGACTATCAGCTCCCGCGGCCCGCTGGCAACGGTGATTGGCTTCCAGTCACCTTTTTACGATCAGCGCAGCGTTGTTGCGTTGCTCGCCGATGGTACGCCGCGCAGCTGGCAGTTGCTCAACGAGGCGATGGGTGACAGCGGCAAGCGTGGCACGATGTCTGGCTCCACCGTGGTGATCCGCGAGTCAGGGGTTAACAGTCTGCGCGTGGGAGAGAGCTACTACGTTGGTCATCTGCCGTGGTGGGAGCGTCTCTGGTCGCTACTCTCCGTCCATCCCTTCTGGCTGGCACTCTGCGCACTCTTTGTAGTGGTGCTGTTTGCGCTGATGACCTGGCGTCTGATGCGAATTATTACCCGTCGTCGTTTACTGGATGAAGATGAATAACGCACAGGTGCTGCGGGCAGGCATGCTGCTCGGCGCACTGAGTGCGCTGCCGGGGCTGGCTGCACCGGTCGACGGACCGGAGGTGTCGCCGGTCGAATGGTTGCTGTCACAGGTACGCACCGGTGAGTCGACCAACAAATACGATCTGGTGCAGCAATCGCTCTACCGGCTTGAGAAGATCGATCCCGATAATCCGCAGGTGCTGGCGGCTCGCCTGCGGCTGGCGCTGCGTCAGGGCGATATCCCTAAAGCGCAGATGCTGCTGGAGCAGCTGAAAAAGGTTGCGCCCGACTCCGCCGCGACGCGTGAATCCGCCGTCGGCCTGACGCTGATGTCGTCGGATGGACGGCAGCAGCTGCAGCAGGCGCGCCTGCTCGCCACCTCGGGGCGCCTGGCGGAGGCGAAAAGTGCTTACGATGCGTTGTTCGGAGGGGTTTTTCCGGATGCGAATACGGCGCTGGAATACTGGCGGCTGCTGGCACGCACTCCCGGTCAGGAGAGCGTCGCTTACCAGCAGCTGCAGGCGCTGGAGCAGCGCTACCCGGGCAATATCGGGGTTGAGCTGCAAATTGCACGCATGGCATTTGATCAACAGCAGCCGGAGCAGGCGATAGCGCAGTTGAAAAAGCTGGCAAACAGCAACGGCGGACGCGCCGCCGCCGCCGATCTCTGGCTGCAGCAGATCAACGATCAGCCGGTCAGCGACAGCAGCGTGGCGCAGTTAAAGGATTATCTGGCTGTTTTTACCGACGGCGACGCGCACCAGCAGGGCGCGGAAGTGCTGGCGAAGCAGCAGGCGCAGCTCGCCGATCCCGCCTATCGCGAGCGGATGCGTGGCCTGGCGCTGGTCGAGGCGGGCGATGTGAATAATGCGATGGCAGCGCTTAGCCGGGCACTGAAGGATAACCCCAACGACGCCGAACTGATGGGTGCAATGGGGCAGACTCAGGCACGCGCCGGCCATCGTGATGTGGCGGTGCTCTGGCTGGAACGCGCCGTTGAGGCGGGCAAGCAGAGCACGCTGATCGGCAAATGGCAGTCACTGCTGCAGACTAACCGTTACTGGCTGGTGGTCGAACAGGGCGACAAGGCGCTGGCGCAGCATGACGTTGAGGGAGCCGAACGCGCCTACCGCGCCGCACAGAAAATTGATAGCACCGACAGCTATGCCCTGATTGGCCTGGGCGATGTGGCGATGGCGCGCAAAGATGCGGCAGGTGCCGAACTGTTCTGGCAGCATGCGCTGCGGCTGGACGCGACCAACACCACCACCGTGCGTCGCCTGGCCGGGCTTTATCAGGCCGAGTCGCCTGCCCGCGTCATGCAGTTTATCAGTACGCTACCCGCCGGGCAGCAGCGCGAGATGGCGGGAACGTTGCGCGCGCTGCGCAGTGACAGCCTGCGCGCCGAGGCCGATGCGCTCGCCCGGCAGAATAAATGGCCGCAGGCGGCAGAGAAGTATCGGGCGGCGCTGGCGCTGCAGCCGGATGACGTCTGGCTCAGTTATCGGCTGGCGAGCGCGCTACGCGACGGTGGGGCCATCCAACAGGCGGATGCGCAGATCGCGACGCTGCAACAGCAGCATCCCGGCGATGCGACCGCGATCTACGCTGCCGCGCTCTACCTTTCCAGCCGGGATAATGATGACGCCGCACTGGCAACGCTGCATCGCCTGCCTGAAACGCAGTGGAACAGCAATATGCATGAGCTGGCTGACCGGCTCGGGCAGGATAAAATTTTTGCCAGCGCCGAAGCGCTTCGTGCGGCAGGGCAGGAGCGGGCAGCGGTGACGCTGCTTTACCAGCAGCCGGTTTCCAGCCAACGCAACCTGACGCTGGCCGACTGGGCGCTGGCTCGCGGGGACGCGCAGCAGGCTCTGGAGATCTATCAGCAGGTGCTGTCAGGTGAAGCTGACAACAGCGACGCAGCGCTGGGACGAATCGAAGCGCTGGTCGCGCTCCAGCGCAACAGCGAAGCACGACAGGCACTTGAGCAGCAGCCAGCCCAGCCCAACACTCTTAATGCCGATCGCCGCGCCGCGCTGGCATGGCAGGCGGTGGGCGAAACCACGCAGGCTGCCGTGCGCTTTGCCAGCCTGAAGCAGCGCGCTGCGTCACTGCCGCCTTCGCAGGATAAGGCACTGGTGTTTCGTGATGCGGCACGGCTGGAGCGCGCACAGCAGCAGCCAGAGATCGCGCTGGCGGATTATCGTCAGGCGATGACGGCCAGCGGTATCGGCAGCGGCGAAAGTATCAGCCGCGCGACACGTTCTCAGGAACAGGATGACTGGCTGAAGCGCAGTATTCGCAGCGACACCGCAGATCTCTATCGTCAGCGTGAGACCACGCTGACGGTGCAGCAGGACTATTCACGTAATAAGGGTACGGCTGGGGTCTCCGACTTTACTGCCCATACCACCATGCTGCAGGCGGAAAGTCCGTTTGCCGACGGACGCGGCTTTTTCCGGCTCGACCGGGTGGACGTCTCGGCAGGGAGTTTTACCACCCGCAACGGCAGCTTCGACGAGCAGTTTGGTAGCTGCGACGACGCCAGTTCCGGCGGATGCAGTCGCGATGCCAGTCAGCGCGCCAAGGGCACTGCGCTGGGCGTCGGCTGGCATAATGACCGCTGGTCAGCGGATCTGGGTACCACGCCGCTGGGCTTTGAGGTGACCAACTGGACCGGCGGCCTGAGCTGGAAAACTGACGTCAGGGATCTTGGCGTGACGCTGACCGCCTCGCGACGGCCGATCGCCAGTTCGCTGCTTTCCTATGCGGGCGCGCGCGATCCATCAGCCAACGGTGGAAAAAGCTGGGGCGGCGTAGTGGCAACGGGTGGCAGCATCGGGCTGAGTTACGATCAGGGCGGCGCACACGGTGTCTGGGGCGACATCAGTGCGCATCAGATCACCGGTAAAAACGTTGCGGATAACAGTCGCGAGCGCTTAATGGCCGGCTACTACTACAAGCTCATTAATAGCGATAATCGCCGGGCCACCGTCGGGCTTAACAGTATGCTCTGGCACTATCAGAAGGATCTCAGCGATTACACCTTCGGTCAGGGCGGCTACTACAGTCCGCAGCAGTATCTCTCCTTTTCCGTGCCGGTCACCTGGCGACAGCGGACAGAAAACTGGTCGTTCGACCTGGGCGGCTCGGTTTCCTGGTCACATTCGAAAACCGATGCGCAGCAGCGCTATCCGGTCAATCCCGGCTTTACTCTGGCCAGCAATCCCGTTTCCGCCAGCAGCACCGGCAGCGGCACGGGGTATACGCTGCAGGGCGTGGTTGAACGTCGTATCACACCCGACTGGTTTATCGGGGTGGGCGTCGATATTCAACAGGCAAAAGACTATACCCCAAGCCACGGGCTTATCTACGTGCGTTACTCTGCCGCAGGCTGGGAAGGGGATCTGGATATGCCGCCACATCCGCTGACCCCTTACGCGGATTTTAAATAATCCCGACCGGGAAAAAGCCGGACTTTTCAGACGGTAAAAAAGTCAGTTTATGGGATATACTGGCGGGCATTGTACTGTCTGCTATCTGGGCTTTTTTCATCGTCAGGAGAATATTTTTGCGCGTAAGCCGGTCACTTACGATAAAGCAGATGGCGACAGTTTCGCTGGTTGCGGTTATCACCATCAGCATCTTTATCGTCATCCAACTGTTTCATTTTGTGCAGCAGCGCAGGATTGACTACGCCCAGCAGATGGAGAATATCGCACACACCGTCCGCCAGCCGCTGTCGGAAGCGGTACTGCGCGCCGATATTTCTCAGGCCGAACGCATTCTCCATTCACTGAAACCTGCCGGTATTTTATCGCGCGCCGATGTGGTGCTGCCGAATGCGTTTCAGGCTCTGCATGCCGACTTCGAAACGGAGAAACCGGTGCCGCGTCTGGTGGCGCGACTGTTTGAGCTGCCGGTGCAGATTACCCTGCCGCTCTATTCAGTGGAAAATACCGGGATGCCGAAACCGCTGGCCTATCTGGTGCTGCAGGCTAACTCGACGCGCGTCTACCAGTTTATTCTCAGCACGCTCTCGACCATGATTATCACCTATCTGCTGCTGGCACTGATCCTGTCAGTGGCGATCAGCTGG
The DNA here is from genome assembly GCF_011800685.1 of Pantoea sp. EKM10T. Taxonomy (NCBI): domain Bacteria; kingdom Pseudomonadati; phylum Pseudomonadota; class Gammaproteobacteria; order Enterobacterales; family Erwiniaceae; genus Pantoea; species Pantoea sp. EKM10T. Next base: position 84,470 of record NZ_JAALEU010000008.1, on the reverse strand, counting down.
TGTATCAACCGGCTGGTGGTGCATCCGCTGCGCAATCTCTCGCGGGAGCTGCAGGAGCTGCCGCCGCAGTCGATTCTGACGCATAAGCTGTCACTGCCGCAGAGCCACCGCGATGATGAAATCGGCATGCTGATCCGCAGCTACAACCGCAATCAGCAGGTGCTGGAGTCGATACATGATGAGATGAGCCGGCTGACCACCCATTTTCCCGTGACCGATCTGCCCAACCGTACCCTGTTTCTGGCGCTGGTCGAGCAGTTCATGAGCAGCCCGGAACAGCCGCTGGGGCTGATGGTGATCCGCATTGAAACCCTGCAGGAAGCCAACGGCGTATTAAGCGATGAGCAGCGCGATACGCTGATGCTGACGCTGGTGGAGAAGATCCGTAATACGCTGGATGACCATACTCTGCTGGCGCAGACCGGGACCAGCGACTTTGTCCTGTTAATGAAGCGCGCCAGTAATCCGTTCCGCGCCCTGCGTCTGGCCCGTAACCTGATGATTCGCCTTAATCAGCCGGTCAACCTCTATCAGCTGCAGCTGCGTCCTAACGTCAGCATTGGTCTGGCGCTGCGCGATGATCAGCCGCTGAGCGCCAGTGATCTGCTTGGCCGCGCGACCTCAGCGATGATGTCGGCCCGTCATCAGGGCAAAAATCAGATTCTGTTCTTTGACGCCGCGTTAACCGAGCGCGCGCAAAAACGTCTGACCCAGGAGCATGATATTCTGCAGGGGTTGCACAATGAGCAGTTCGCCCTCTATCTGCAACCGCAGGTCGATATGCGCACCGGCACGTTAGTCGGCGCGGAAGCGCTGCTGCGTATGCGCCAGCCCGACGGCAGCTACGGTCTGACCGAAGAGTTTATTGCCAGTGCCGAAGAGATTGGCGTGATTAGCGCGATTGGCCGCTGGGTGTTTGAAGAGGCGTGCCGCATTCTGGCAGGCTGGCAGCGACAGGGCATTATGCTGCCGCTGAGTGTGAATATTTCCGCTGTGCAACTGCGTGACACGGGCGTGGTCTCTCATCTGCAATCCCTGCTGACGCGCCACCGCATCGCACCTGGCACCTTCGTGCTGGAAGTGACAGAAACGGCTCAGCTTGATGATGCTGAACAGGCGATATCGATGCTGCGGATGCTGCAGCAGACCGGCGTAGCCGTGGCTCTGGACGATTTCGGCATGGGCTACTCCAACCTTAACTACCTCCATCAGCTGAAAGCGTTGCCGGTTAACAAGCTGAAGATGGATCGCAGCTTCGTGGCGGCGCTGCCGCATGACGACACCATGGTCTGCATCGTGGCGGCCATCGCCGAGATTATCCATCTGGAGGTGATTGCCGAAGGCGTGGAGACAGCGGAACAACGTGACTGGCTGCTGGCGCGCGGCATCTCTATCGGACAGGGCTATCTGTATGCTGAAGCGCTGCCTCTGACCCGATTCAATCAGGCATGGATCGAAAACTCCTCACTACCGCAATAATTGCCTGATTCATTGATTTTGCGAGAATTTTAGTTACAAAACCCCCTGCTGAAGCGTTTCAGTTCAGAATTACGATCCCCGGGTTTCCTGGGCGTTTGTCACCCTGTATTAATCACGTAAACAGAGTGTTATTTTCGGGTTACTGTCAGGCGCCACCTGTGTTGCCCGCCAGTCACAATAACGAATCCGACAACATCACCTCACGGCGTTAGTGGACACCTGTTTATGAAAACCTCACTTTTTAAAAGCCTTTATTTCCAGGTGCTGATGGCGATTGGCATCGGCGTTTTGTTAGGCCATTTTTACCCGGAGTTAGGGACCCAGATGAAGCCGCTGGGAGATGGCTTTGTTAAGTTAATCAAGATGATTATCGCCCCGGTGATTTTCTGTACCGTGGTGACCGGCATCGCTGGCATGGAAAGCATGAAAGCGGTAGGACGGACCGGCGCGGTTGCACTGCTCTATTTTGAAATTGTCAGCACCATCGCGCTGATTATCGGCCTGATCGTGGTTAACGTGGTGCAGCCAGGTGCCGGGATGAACGTTGATCCTGCCACACTGGATGCCAAAGCCGTGGCGATTTACGCGCAGCAGGCAGAACAGCAGGGCATCGTCGCTTTCCTGCTGGATGTCATCCCCAACAGCGTGATTGGCGCCTTTGCCAGCGGCAATATTCTGCAGGTGCTGCTGTTTGCCATTCTGTTTGGTTTTGCCCTGCATCGTCTGGGTAACACTGGCACGCTGATTTTCAACGTGATTGAAAGCTTCTCAAAAGTGATTTTCGGCATCATCAACATGATCATGCGTCTGGCACCGATAGGGGCATTTGGCGCGATGGCGTTCACTATCGGCAAGTATGGCGTGGGCTCACTGGTGCAGCTCGGCCAGCTGATTATCTGCTTCTACATCACCTGTATTCTGTTTGTGGTGATCGTGCTGGGGCTGATTGCACGCCTGTTCGCCGGATTCAGCATCTTTAAGTTTATCGCCTATATCAAAGAAGAGCTGCTGATTGTGCTGGGCACTTCCTCTTCCGAGTCTGCGCTGCCGCGCATGCTGGATAAGATGGAGAAGCTGGGCTGCAAGAAATCGGTAGTAGGGCTGGTGATCCCCACCGGTTACTCCTTTAACCTGGACGGCACCTCGATTTACCTGACCATGGCGGCAGTATTTATCGCTCAGGCGACCAATGCGCACATGGACATTTTCCATCAGATTACGCTGCTGGTGGTGCTGCTGCTCTCCTCCAAAGGCGCGGCGGGGGTAACCGGGAGCGGATTTATCGTGCTGGCCGCGACGCTCTCTGCGGTGGGACATCTGCCGGTGGCGGGTCTGGCGCTGATTCTTGGTATCGACCGCTTTATGTCCGAAGCCCGTGCGCTGACCAACCTGATCGGTAACGGTGTGGCGACAGTGGTGGTGGCGAAGTGGGTCGATCAGCTGGATCATAAACAGCTGACCGACACGCTGGCAGGCCGGAATAAGGAGAATAAAGCGTCTGAATCTTCAATTTAATCATTGAATTTCACTTAAATCCCCACAAATGCCCGCTGTCGCTTGCCCTGACAGCGGGCATTTGCATAATAAACCCCACTTGTTTTTTTTGACGTTTTTCACTTCGTTACGCGACATCCTGAGCTTCCTGTGGTCAAACACTTTGTTGTTGGATAACAGCGCGATTCGGCGCCAGCCGATTCGTTAATAACAGCGGCAATATGCGCCAGTGATAACGATATTTGAATTATTTGAGTAGGGGTTCACATGCAGGGCACCAGAATTCGGCTTTTGGTTGGTGGATTAGTGCTGGCAAGCAGCTTTGGTCTCCAGGCAGAAACGCTGCAACCGGATCCGGCCTGGCAGGAAGGCAAGCTGGATAATGGATTTAACTGGCAGTTACTGGCCACACCGCAACGCCCCAGTGACCGTATTGAACTGCGGCTGGTGGTGAATACCGGCTCGCTGGTAGAGAGTGCGCAACAGGCCGGCTTCAGCCATCTGCTGCCGCGTCTGGCGATGGTGCACAACACCGCGCTTGATAACCATCAGCAGCGCGCGCTATGGCAACAGGCGATGGATCCTCAGCATCCGCTGCCACCTGTGATCACCTCCTATGATTCCACCCAATATAATCTGAGCCTGCCGAATAACCGTCCCGAGTTGCTGAAAGAAGCGCTGAACTGGCTGGCGGCCACGGCAGGCAATATGGCCATCACCGAACAGGTGGTCAATACCGCGCTGGCGGCATCGGATCCGGTGGCGACCTGGCCGAAAGATACCCAGGATGTCTGGTGGCGCTACCGCCTGAAAGGCTCCGCGCTGCTGGCGCATGACCCCGCAGCGCAACCACGCGCGCCGGTTGATTTAACCCAGCTCAATGATTTTTATCATCAGTGGTACACCCCGGATGCGATGACGCTCTACGTGGTAGGGAATGTCGACAGCCGCAACCTCTCTGAGCAGATCAATAAAACCTTCTCGGCGTTAACCGGTAAACGAGAAACGCCTGCGCCACTGCCCACCCTGTCGCCGCTGCCGCACGAGCCGGTAAATCTGGTCAGCAGCAACATGACGCAGGATCGCCTCTCGCTGGTGTGGGATACGCCGTGGCAACCGATTCGTGACTCCCAGAATCTGCAGCGTTACTGGCAGGGCGATCTGGCGCGTGAAGCGCTGTTCTGGCATGTCCAGCGTGCGCTCAGTGACAGCAAGGCACAGGGCATCCAGGTGGGATTTGATTGCCGTGTGCTCTATCAGCGTGCGCAGTGCTCCATCAACCTGGATGGACGCAACGAAAATCTGGCGCAGAATATGAATCTGGTGGCGCGTGAGCTGGCAAACGTGCGTGACAAAGGCTTGCCGCAGGAGGAGTTTGATGCGCTGATGGCGCAGAAGCTGCTGGAGCTGAACAAGCTGTTTACCACCTATGCCCGCACCGATACGGATGTGCTGATGAGCCAGCGCCTGCGCTCCCAGCAGAACGCCGTAGTCGATATCGCACCTGAGCAGTATCAGAAGCTGCGTCAGACTTTCCTGGCCGGCCTGACCCGCGAACAGTTAAACCAGGAGCTGCGTCAGCAGCTGACGCAGGAACTGATGATGGTACTGATTCAGCCGGAAGGCGAAGCGGAAACCAACGTGAAGAGCCTGCAAAACAACTGGGACAAAGTGATGGCACCGCCAGCGGCACCGGCGACCAGCAATGAAGCCAGTCCGCCGGATAGTAACGTCAAAGACGTTCCGCCAGCCGCATAAAATCAGGTCTTTGCCCTGAGCCACTCGGTCACTAACATCGGCCAGCTGGCGAGGGGCAAATCTGCCACGCCGCGGATACCAAATCCGTGCCCGCCTTTCTGATAGAAATGCACCTCTGCCGGGACCTTATGCTCACGCAGCGCGCCAAAAAACGCCATGCTGTGATTCACGGATACATCGTCATCGTCGGCTGCGTGGATCAACAGCGTTGGCGGCACCAGCGGATGAACCCGGGTTTCCATTGAATAAGCGTCAATGGTTTTCTGATCGGGCCAGGCACCCAGCAGGCGGGTTCTGGCACCTTCATGGGCGATGCCGTCCCGCATGCTGATTACCGGATAGACCAGTACCATCGCATCCGGGCGCGGCGAGAAGTTTTCTGCGCCATCCTGCACCGGATAGAGTTTCTCTGCGAAACGCGTACCCAGACTGGCAGCCACGTGACCACCCGCCGAAAAGCCCATCATGACGATATATTTACCATTCAGGCCGCGCTGCGCCCGTTCACGCAGGACGCGTACCGCGCGCTGAGCATCGGCCAGCGGCGCGTCGGGGCCTTCGTGATGTCCATCATAGGGCAGACGATAGGTCATCACCGCCAGGGTGTAACCCATTGAGGTAAAGAATGTCGCCAGGGCGCTGCCTTCACGATCGATCATCACGCGCTGATAGCCACCGCCCGGTGCGACCAGCAGGGTAATCCCGTTTGATTCGACCGGATGCCAGATCGCCATCTCCGGGCAACGCACGCCGGTAGCGGCCCGATCGTAAGGCTCATACTCTTTTGCCATGTCGACAATCTGCGGCTGTGCGCGTGAATCGCTGGCGCCTGGCGCATCACCGTGTGGCCAGATATTAATAATTTCTGTGTGCATAAATAGATCCTGATGCGGGGAATATTTTAGTTGTTTTGTTCGCGGCCGGAGAGAACAGCGTCCTGCTGTCTTTTGATTAAAAGATGGTCTTTTTTCAGGCGGTCGTCCATCCGAAAAGGGGGGATCTGACCAGATTCGGACTATGCCTGGTGGTGGATCTGTTTGTTTAACTTATTAATTTTAATCAATAAATTATAAGAGGGATTGAAGGGGGAGACCGCAGGGAATCTGTGATTAACCACAATTTTTCCGCTTAAGGTAAATAGCTGGCACGGCCCGCTTTATTAGCCGCAATTTACCGGATATCACGCTGTGCGTTCTTAAGGCGACATAATGATTTTAGCGTCAGGATCACACCGCCACGCTGCAGGGGCTAACGTGCCAGTCTCATCTGGGAACGGATAGCATCGGTTACAGTCACGCAGCCAGACGTTACCAGCAGCCTAAAAAAATGCGCCCGAGGGCGCATTTTCTGGCATCGGCACGATCAGTGCCTGTATCAACGACGCTGGCTGCCGCTCTGTCAGTCAGGCATCGCCTCTGCCGGAATAATCGCGCCGCGATGCTGAATCACGGTGCTGGCAGTCAGGTGTCCGCGCTGCGCGGCGAGCTCTGCAGAAGCGCCGGTCAGACGGCGAGCCAGATAACCGGCACTGAACGAATCACCGGCTGCGGTGGTATCGATCACTTTCTCTTTCGCCAGACGTACCGCAGGCACATCAATCAGCGGCGCATCGCCGGTGACCACCAGGCAGGAGTCTGCACCGCGCTTAATCACGATTTCGCTGGCACCCGCCCGACGGGTACGCGCGATAACATCATCCAGCGGCTCTTCGCCCCAGAGCAGATGTTCATCATCCAGTGTCAGGAAGGCGATATCGGTGCAGTTGAGCATGGCGCGATAAGCGGCCTGCGTGCTGGCCCGATCGGCCCATAAACGCGGACGGTAGTTGTTATCGAAAATCACCTTGCCGCCATTAGCCCGGCAGCGCGCCAGCAGCACCATCAGCTTTTCACGACTGGCAGGCGGCAGAATCGCCAGGCTGATGCCGCTAAGGTAGAGATAATCGTAGTGCGACAGCTGCTCAGCTATCTCTGCTGATTGCGGACTGTCGAGCCAGTAACGCGCGGCGGCATCACTGCGCCAGTACCAGAAGGTGCGCTCACCGTCGGCATCGGTTTCAATGAAATACAGGCCCGGCATTTTATTATCGAGCCGCTGAATCAGGTCAGTATTGACCCTCTCCTGCTGCCAGGCCGCGATCATTTGATCGCTGAACGAATCCGTACCCAGCGCAGTGACATAATCGACCCGTAACTGCTGCTCATCAACCTGGCGGGCGAGATAAACGGCCGTATTGAGCGTATCGCCGCCAAAGCCACGTTTAATGTTCTCACCCTTTTCGGACAGCTCAATCATGCATTCGCCGATGATGGCGATTTTTTTCTGCGTCATGGTTTCAGACCTGTAGTGAAATATCGCCTTAGTCTCGCGTCTGGTATGGCAGACGTCAATGGTTTTAAAACGGTGTTTTAATTTACCTTTTAAGGTGGCCATTAGTCCCGGTCTCGGGGATAAACGCCGGGAATGTCGGCTTTTTTTACCGCTTATGCTAACGAAATGGCTGAGAAACCCCTTTTTCTGAATTGAATCATCTTACTATCCCGCTTCCCTGATGCTGTTGCCCGCGGTCTCGACTATCTTTAACGCAGACCTTGAATGTGCAAGGAGAAAGCGTAATGTCGCGTACCGGGAAAATAGTCAGCTGGGTAGCAGGAATTCTGGTGTTGTTGATCGTGGTGATTATCGTCGTCATCGCGACCTTTGACTGGAATCGCCTGAAGCCCACCATCAATCAAAAAGTTTCAACCGAGTTAAACCGCCCCTTTGCGATACGCGGGGATCTGGGTATCGACTGGGCACGAAATCGCGACGAAGCAGGCTGGCGGCGCTGGGTGCCGTGGCCGCAGATCCATGCAGAAGATATCATGCTGGGGAATCCGCCTGACATTGCTGACGTCACCATGGTACATCTGCAGCGGGTCGATGCCACATTGTCACCGCTGTCGCTGCTGCACAAAGAACTGTTCATCCCGTGGATTAAATTGCAGCGGCCGGATGCGCGTCTGATCCAGACCGCGGATAAAAAGAACAACTGGACCTTTACCCTTGCCGATAGCGGCAAGGATGAGAAGAGTGCTGCGCCATCGGCCTGGTCATTCCGTCTGGATAATATTCTGTTCGATCAGGGCCAGATTCGTTATCGCGATGCCATTAACCGCGCAGATGTCACGGTGCAGGTTAATCCGCTGGGTAAACCGGTGCCGTATACGCAGATTGCCGGAGGCAATGACCAGCAGAAGGGCGCAGGCGACTTCGTCTTTGGCTGGCAGGCGAAGGGCACTTATAACAATGAGTCACTCAGCGGCGACGGTAAGATTGGCGGCATGCTGTCACTGCGCAGTCAGAACACCCCGTTCCCGATTCAGGCCGATCTGCGCAACGGCACCACCCGCGTTCAGGTGACCGGCGGTCTGCAGGATCCAATGAACCTCGGCGGGCTTAACGTGCGACTGCGCTTCTCGGGCGATACGCTGGCCAATCTCTATGGCCTGACCGGCGTTCTGCTGCCTGACACGCCACCTTATGAAACCGACGGCCATCTGATTGCTAAATTCAGCGGCGAAAAGGGCGCGGTCTACCGCTATGAGAAATTCAACGGACATATTGGCGACAGCGATATTCATGGCTCGCTGATCTACAGTCAGGTTAAACCCCGCCCAACACTCAGCGGCGAGCTGACCTCTGAGCAACTGCGCATGGCCGATCTGGGGCCGCTGATTGGCGTCGACTCTGGCAAAGGCAGTGAAAAAACGGCGCAGGCCAAAGCCCGGCGCGGGGAGAAATCGAATCAGCCCGCAGACCGCGTGCTACCACACGATAAATTCGAAACCAAAAACTGGGACGTGATGGATGCCGACGTGAAGTTCAGCGGCAAACGGATCGAACACAGCAATTCACTGCCGTTAAGCGATCTCTATACCCATTTACAGCTGAAAAACGGTGATCTGCTGCTGGACCCGCTGCGCTTTGGTGTGGCGGGCGGCAATCTCAACAGCACTATCCGGCTGGAGGGCGATCACTCGCCGATGCGTGGTCGGGTTGATCTTCATGTCCGTAAGCTGCAGCTGCGTCAGCTCTTCCCGAATGTGGAGGCGATGAAGAACAGCCGTGGCCAGCTCAATGGCGATGCCAGCTTTACCGGCACCGGTAACTCCGTAGCCGATCTGCTGGCGACCAGCAACGGGCAACTTAAGCTGCTGATGAATGATGGTCTGATCAGCCGCAGCCTGATGGAAATTGCCGGACTCAACGTCGGTAACTACGTGGTGGGCAAACTGTTTGGCGATGACCAGGTGCGTATCAACTGCGCCGCCACCGATCTCAAACTGCAGAACGGTGTGGCGACGCCTAACCTGTTTGTGTTTGATACCGAGAACGCGATTATCAATGTGTCAGGCAACGCGAACTTCGCCAGTGAGCGGCTGGATCTGTCGGTGAATCCGGAGAGTAAGGGCGTCCGCATCGTAACGCTGCGCTCCCCGCTCTATGTGCGTGGTACCTTTAAAAATCCTGATGCGGGCGTGAAAACGGGGCCACTGCTGGCACGTGGTGCCGCTGCAGTGGCATTGGGCGCAGTAGTGGGCCCGGCGGCGGCGCTGCTGGCACTGATCTCTCCAAGTGATAACGAAGACAACCAGTGCAGCACCGTCCTGCAGCAGATGAAGCAGAAGAAGTAACTAGTTGCGATAGAGCACTTTAATAATGTGATAACCAAAGCCGGTCTTTACCGGCCCGTAAGGCGTCAGCAGCGGGCAGGTAAAGACCGCTTTATCAAAGGCCGGCACCATCTGTCCCTGCCGGAACTCGCCCAGATCGCCGCCATTCCGGCCGGAAGGACAGGTTGAGTGCTTCTTTGCCAGCTGCTGGAAATTGCCACCCTTCGCCAGTTTTGCCAGTATCTCTTTTGCCAGCGCTTCCTCTTTGACGAGGATGTGTAAAGCCGCCGCGGTTTTCGCCATGTTGGTATCTCGGTTGTGTATAATTGCCGCCCAGTATAAACCCCTTTCTTTTGATTCAATCAGGCGATTTCTCCTATGCGTTTAAACCCCAGCCAACAACGTGCCGTCGAATTTGTTACCGGTCCCTGTCTGGTGCTGGCGGGCGCGGGATCGGGCAAAACCCGCGTGATTACCAATAAAATCGCCCATCTGATCCGTGAATGCGGCTATCAGGCGCGCCACATCGCCGCGGTGACCTTTACCAATAAAGCCTCGCGCGAAATGAAAGAGCGTGTGGCGCAGACGCTGGGCCGCAAAGAGGCGCGCGGCCTGCTGATCTCCACCTTCCATACGCTGGGGCTGGAGATCATCAAACGCGAAACTGCGGCGCTGGGCATGAAGTCAAACTTCTCGCTGTTCGACGATCAGGATCAGCTCGCCCTGCTGAAAGAGCTGACAAAAGAGTGGCTGGAAGAGGATAAGACGCTGCTACAGCAGCTCATCTCCACCATCTCGAACTGGAAAAATGATCTGATCGACCCGCAGGGCGCCGCCGCGCTGGCGCGATCACAGCAGGATAATATTTTTGCTCACTGCTACGCCCTCTACAGCCAGCATCTTAAGTCGTGCAACGTGCTCGATTTCGACGATTTGATTCTGCTGCCGACGCTGCTGCTGCAGCGTAATCAGGAGGTGCGTGAACGCTGGCAGCAGCGTATCCGCTATCTGCTGGTGGATGAGTATCAGGATACCAACACCAGCCAGTATGAACTGGTTAAGCTGCTGGTGGGCGCTCGGGCGCGCTTCACGGTGGTGGGCGATGATGATCAGTCTATCTACTCCTGGCGCGGCGCACGCCCGCAGAATCTGGTGCTGCTGAATCAGGATTTCCCGGCGCTGGAGGTGGTGAAGCTGGAGCAGAACTACCGCTCTTCGCAGCGCATACTGAAAGCGGCAAATATCCTGATTGCCAATAACCCGCACGTCTTTGAGAAGCGGCTCTTTTCGGAGCTCGGGCAGGGCAGCGAGCTGAAGGTGCTCACTGCCAACAGCGAAGAGCATGAAGCGGAGCGGGTCACCGGCGAGCTCATCGCGCATCACTTTATCAACCGGACGCAGTACAAAGATTACGCGATTCTTTATCGTGGTAACCATCAGTCCCGGACCTTTGAAAAGTTTCTGATGCAGAACCGCATCCCTTATCGCATCTCTGGCGGTACTTCGTTCTTCTCACGGCCCGAGATCAAAGATCTGCTCGCCTATCTGCGCGTGCTGACCAATCCTGAGGATGACAGCGCGTTTCTGCGCATCGTCAATACGCCGCGCCGTGAGATTGGCCCGGCTACGCTGCAGAAGCTCGGTGAGTGGGCCAACCTGCGCAGCAAGAGCCTGTTTAACGCCAGTTTTGATGTCGGTCTGGGGCAGACGCTGAGTGGTCGCGGTCTGGAGCATCTGCAGCGGTTTACGCACTGGCTGAATGAGATTATCCAGCTGACCGAACGTGAGCCGGTGAACGCGGTGCGTGATTTGATTCGCGGCATCGACTACGAAAGCTGGCTGTTCGAAACCTCCGGCAGTCCGAAAGCCGCAGAGATGCGGATGAAGAACGTCAACACGCTGTTTCAGTGGATGACCGAAATGCTGGAGGGCAGCGATATCGATGAGCCGATGACGCTGGCGCAGGTGGTGACGCGCTTTACCCTGCGCGACATGATGGAGCGCGGTGAAAGCGATGAAGAGCTGGATCAGGTGCAGCTGATGACGCTGCACGCCTCCAAAGGGCTGGAGTTCCCCTATGTGTTCCTGGTGGGCATGGAGGAGGGGCTGTTACCGCATCAGAGCAGCATCGATGAGAATAATATCGAAGAGGAGCGTCGCCTGGCCTACGTGGGGATCACACGGGCGCAGAAAGAGCTGACCTTTACCCTGTGTCGCGAACGCCGGCAATATGGCGAATTAATCCGGCCGGAGCCGAGCCGTTTTCTGCTGGAACTGCCGCAGGACGATCTGCAATGGGAGACCGAGCGCAAAGTGGTCAGTGCAGAGGAGCGGATGAAAACTGGTCAGAGCCGGGTGGCCGGTCTGAGAGCGATGCTGGATAAGGCGAAAAAGAGTTAAACCAGTGCAGGAGGCGAAAGAGATTCGCCTCACGCTACGGCAATTACGACAGGGTTAATAACCAGTGGACGTAAGACTGATAATGGCTTTCCTGCTCCAGCAGCTCACTGCGCAACGGATGGGCCTCCAGCCAGCCCGCGGGCAGGGTCAGATGCAGGGCATCATCGTCTGCCTGTAGCCGCACCGCAGGCAGGGTGTCATCGCGACGGCGGGTGGAGAAAATAATCGCCAGCCGCAGCAGACGGCACATCCGTTCCGCCAGCCGCGGCGGCAGGGCGTTCTGCTGAGTCAGCAAAGCCAGATCGATGCTGCCGCTCTGGTTTTGCAGTAAACAGGCCAGCAGTTTCTTCTGCGCCGGTGTGAAACCAGGAAGATCGAGGTGACGCACCAGATACGCCGCATGCTGCGGCGCATGACGGAAGTCAACGCTCAGGCCGATTTCGTGGATCGCGCAGGCGCTGAGCAGCAACTCACGACAGCGCTGATCCAGCTTCCACAACGTGGAAACCTGACGGAAAAAGCTCTCCGCCAGCTGACGCACGCGATCCGCCTGCTCGACATCAATGCTGAAACGGCGCTGGACGTTATGCAGCGTACGGGTTCGGATATCCCGGTCGATGGGCAGATGCAGCATGCCGTAGACCAGTCCTTCGCGCAGTGCGCCGCCCGCCAGCGTCATGCTATCGATACTGAGCTCCTGGAAGATGGCGATCAGAATCGACAGGCCGCTGGGGAACACCAGCGCCCGCTCCAGCGTCAGCCCTTCGATTTCCAGCTCTTCCAGTTTGCCGCACTGAATGGCGCGCTGCTTCAGCTGCTGCAGCTTATTCAGCGTGATGCGCTCATCCATGCCCTGCGCCACCATGATCTCCTGCAGCGCCTGAACCGTGCCTGAAGCACCAACACAGGCCTGCCAGCCCTGCTCACGCAGCTGCGCTGCAATGGGCTGGATCATTTCACGCGCCGCCAGCTCGGCCTGGTCAAAGTTCTCTTTTGCCAGATGACGATCGCTGAAGAATCGCTCCAGCCACGTCACACAGCCCATCGACAGACTGAACAACACCGACGCGTGCGATCCGTCGCCGGTGGCCAGCTCGGTGCTGCCGCCGCCGATATCGACCACTAAACGCTGGTCGGAACCGCCGGTGGTGTGGGCCACGCCCTGATAAATCAGGCGCGCCTCTTCTTCACCGCTGATGACGTTGATGGTACAGCCAAGGATCTGTTGGGCGGTGTCGAGGAAGGTCTGCGCATTGGCAGCCAGACGCAGCGTGGCGGTCGCCACCACGCGGATCTGATCGGGGGGAATATCCTGCAGTTGTTCAGAGAACAGTCTGAGGCAGTGCCAGCCTCGCGACATCGCGTCGGCTGACAACAGGTTATTTTTATCCAGACCGGCAGCAAGGCGAACCTTGCGCTTAATTTTTGCAACGGTCTGGATACTGCCAGAGACCTCGCGCACCACCAACATATGAAAGCTGTTAGATCCTAAATCAATCGCTGCATAAAGTGACGATGCGCTTAGCATGGTGGCCTTAACCTGAACGTTTACGGTTGTTGTTGCGTGGAGCACCGCGACGATTGGCGTTATTCCCTCCGCGACGTGGGCCATTGCCGGAACGGCTGCGTTGCAGACGCTTAGGCGGCGGTAAATCCGTTAACAACGCTTCGCTGCTGTACTTGCTGACCGGGATGCTGTGGCCGATGTACTCTTCAATCGAAGGCAGATTCAGCGCGTATTCTTCACAGGCCAGGCTGATTGAATGACCGCTGGCGCCTGCACGACCGGTACGGCCAATACGGTGAACGTAATCTTCACAGTCGTCTGGCAGATCGTAGTTAAAGACGTGGGTAACAGCCGGGATGTGCAGACCGCGAGCAGCCACGTCAGTGGCGACCAGAATATCCACATCACCTTTGGTGAAGTCATCCAGAATGCGCAGGCGCTTCTTCTGGGCAACGTCGCCGGTCAGCAGGCCGACACGATGTCCATCGGCAGCCAGGTGGCCCCAGATATCTTCACAGCGGTGCTTGGTGTTGGCGAAAATAATGGCGCGATCGGGCCACTCTTCTTCCAGCAGGGTCTGCAACAGGCGAATTTTCTCTTCGTTAGACGGATAGAAAAGCTCTTCCTGAATGCGATGGCCGGTTTTCTGTTCCGGTTCCACTTCCACATATTCAGCACTGTTCATGTGCTCAAACGCCAGTTCACGGACGCGGTAGGAGAGGGTCGCCGAGAACAGCATGCTCAGACGCTGAGTCGCCGGCGGCATGCGACGGAACAGCCAGCGAATATCTTTAATAAAGCCGAGATCGAACATACGATCGGCTTCGTCCAGCACCATGACCTGAATAGCACCGAGGTTGACGTGATTCTGTTTCGCGTAGTCGATCAGGCGACCGGTGGTAGCCACCAGAATATCAACGCCCTGCTCCAGCACTTTAAGCTGTTTGTCATAACCGTCTCCGCCATAGGCGAGACCCAGTTTCAGGCCGGTTGAGGCGGTAAGGGGTTCTGCATCTGCATGAATCTGCACAGCAAGTTCACGCGTCGGCGCAAGAATTAATGCCCGTGGCTGGTTAACCTGACGACCTTCCGCCGCAGGATGAGAGAGAAGATGATGAAACGTTGACGTCAGAAACGCCATCGTTTTGCCGGTACCGGTTTGCGCCTGGCCTGCAACATCACGCCCTGAAAGCGTAAAAGGCAGAGCTAACGCCTGAATCGGCGTGCAGTATTGAAAGCCTTTAGTATCAAGGGCTTCCACCACTTTTGGGTGCAGGGCGAAGTCGGAAAACTTCTGTTCAGTTAAGTGTGTTTTGCTCATAGTGTGGTAGAATATCAGCTTACTATCGCTTTACGAAAGCGTATCCGATGAAATAAAGTCAACCAACATTGGTATATTTTACGCCAATTCGCCAGGCATAATCTTGTGGAGTAAAACATGAGCAGCGATAAAATCGTTCATCTGACTGATGACAGTTTCGACACCGACGTGCTGAAAGCCGACGGCGTTACACTGGTAGATTTCTGGGCTGAATGGTGCGGTCCTTGCAAAATGATCGCGCCAATCCTTGATGAAGTTGCAGAAGAGTATGATGGCAAGCTGACCATCGCTAAGCTGAATATTGATGATAACCCAGGCACGGCACCGAAGTATGGCATTCGTGGTATCCCGACGCTGCTGCTGTTTAAAAATGGCGAAGTCGCCGCGACCAAAGTGGGCGCGCTGTCTAAAGGCCAGCTGAAAGAGTTCCTGAACGCCAATCTGGCGTAATTCAGGGCTGAATGTCCGGCAGTGGTGAATTTATCTCCTGCTGCTGGACGTTCGCTTTCAGGCGTGCTAATTTACCAGCACTGCATTACGAACTTACCTTGTAGTTAGCATCTAAAAGTTTTCCCTTGTTGAACCCTGTCGCCCTGTACCTTATAAAGATAGAACGGTTCAGCAATCTTACGGTTAGCTCCAACTCTGGCATCACATTCGGACATCTCCCTGCATACCGATCGCCATTCCATACGATGATCGTCAGGAAGAGCCGAAAAGAGCCATTAACGGCATGGATTAGTTGCCATACCATTCACGACAAACATTCCGAGTATTACCCCGAGTTTAAGAACCCATCACTATGAATCTTACCGAATTAAAGAATACGCCGGTTGCTGAGCTGGTTACTCTCGGCGAAAATATGGGACTGGAAAACCAGGCTCGTATGCGCAAGCAGGACATTATCTTT
The DNA here is from genome assembly GCF_011800685.1 of Pantoea sp. EKM10T. Taxonomy (NCBI): domain Bacteria; kingdom Pseudomonadati; phylum Pseudomonadota; class Gammaproteobacteria; order Enterobacterales; family Erwiniaceae; genus Pantoea; species Pantoea sp. EKM10T. The sequence continues at coordinate 68,946 of NZ_JAALEU010000008.1, read as the reverse complement.
TCAATCCTGAAGCAGCACGCGAAAAGCGGCGAAGACATCTTCGGTGATGGCGTGCTGGAGATCCTTCAGGATGGATTTGGATTCCTCCGTTCCGGAGACAGCTCCTACCTCGCCGGCCCTGATGATATCTACGTTTCCCCTAGTCAAATCCGCCGCTTCAACCTCCGCACTGGTGACACCATCTCTGGCAAAATTCGTCCACCGAAAGAGGGTGAACGTTATTTTGCGCTGCTGAAAGTTAACGAAGTTAACTACGACAAGCCGGAAAATGCGCGTAATAAGATTCTGTTCGAAAACCTCACGCCGCTGCACGCAAATAAACGTCTGCGTATGGAGCGGGGTAATGGCTCAACGGAAGATTTAACCGCTCGCGTACTGGATCTGGCATCGCCAATTGGTCGTGGCCAGCGTGGTCTGATTGTTGCACCACCGAAAGCCGGTAAAACCATGCTGCTGCAGAACATCGCGCAGAGCCTGGCGCACAACTATCCGGACTGTACCCTGATGGTACTGCTGATCGATGAGCGCCCGGAAGAAGTCACCGAGATGCAGCGTCTGGTGAAAGGCGAAGTTATCGCCTCAACCTTCGATGAGCCAGCTTCACGCCACGTTCAGGTTGCTGAAATGGTGATTGAAAAGGCCAAGCGTCTGGTTGAGCACAAAAAAGATGTCATCATCCTGCTCGACTCCATTACACGTCTGGCACGTGCTTACAACACCGTGGTTCCTGCTTCAGGTAAAGTCCTGACCGGTGGTGTGGATGCCAACGCCCTGCATCGTCCAAAGCGTTTCTTTGGTGCTGCACGTAACGTGGAAGAGGGCGGTAGCCTGACCATCATCGCGACCGCGCTGGTTGATACCGGTTCGAAGATGGATGAAGTGATTTACGAAGAGTTTAAAGGTACCGGTAACATGGAACTGCATCTCGCCCGTAAAATCGCTGAAAAACGCGTCTTCCCGGCGATTGATTACAACCGCTCTGGTACGCGTAAAGAAGAGCTGCTCACCTCTCAGGAAGAGCTGCAGAAGATGTGGATCCTGCGTAAGATTATTCACCCGATGGGCGAAATCGACGCAATGGAATTCCTCATCAACAAGCTGGCGATGACCAAAACTAATGATGAATTCTTCGATATGATGAAGCGTTCTTAATCCGATACTGCCTGGCCGAACCACAGATTCGGCTTTTTTAGTCCAGATGCGCAGAAAATCGACCTCACGCCACGTCTCAACGTGGCGTTTTTCATTTGTGAGCTATAGGATTGAACACTGGCAGGAGCATTTATAATGACTGTGGTAGCGATGGCGAACTTTTGACCGTTCGTCTGTCTCTTTATGCAGAATTCGGAATCCGACACAGCGATAGGCGCGTTTTTTCGCGTATTGTTGTGCGGGATGTTAGCTGAGAGCGTTTAACGTGAATTTACTCACTATGAGTACTGAGCTTGGTTTAATTTTTCTCTTTTCCCTGGCTTTCCTCTTTTTTGCTCGAAAAGCAGCTAAAAAAATTGGTTTAGTTGATAAGCCTAACTCACGTAAACGCCATCATGGCGCGATTCCGTTGGTGGGCGGCATTTCTGTGTTCGCAGGTATCTGCTTCACGTTTGCCATTACCAACTACTATCTGCCTCACGCGCTGCTCTATCTGGGCTGCGCCGGTGTTCTGGTGCTGGTTGGCGCACTGGATGACCGTTTCGATATCAGCGTCAAGATCCGCGCGGTGGTGCAGGCCATTGTCGCGCTGGTGATGATGTTTGGCGCAAAACTCTATCTGCTTAGCCTGGGCTTTATCGTCGGCCCGTTCGAGCTTATCGTGGGACCCTTCGGCTATGTGCTGACGCTGTTTGCCGTCTGGGCCGCGATCAACGCCTTTAATATGGTGGATGGGATCGACGGTCTGCTGGGCGGGCTCTCCTCGGTCACTTTTGCCGCCATGGGGATCATCCTCTACTTCGACGGCCAGACCAGCCTCGCGATGTGGTGTTTTGCGATGATTGCCGCCACGCTGCCCTATATCCTGCTTAACCTCGGCTTCCTTGGCCGTCGCTTCAAAGTCTTTATGGGCGATGCCGGCAGCACCATGATCGGGTTCACCATTATCTGGATTCTGCTGGAAACGACGCAGGGTCTGAGCCATCCCATCACGCCCGTTACCGCACTGTGGCTTATTGCCATTCCTCTGATGGATATGGTGGCGATTATGTATCGTCGCCTGCGTAAAGGCATGAGTCCGTTCTCGGCTGACCGTCAGCACATCCACCATCTGATTATGCGTGCCGGCTTTACCTCCCGTCAGGCCTTTGTACTGATTACCGTTGCGGCGGCTATTCTCGCCGGTATCGGTGTGCTGGGCGAATATCTGGCATTTATCCCGGAGTGGGTGATGCTGCTGCTATTCCTGGGCGCGTTTATGGTTTACGGCTACTGCCTCAAACATGCGTGGCGCGTGGCGCGACGTGTCCGCCGCATTAAGCGCCGTCTGAGCCATCATCGCGAAGCAAAAAACAAATTACCCTGAAAAGAGCTGATAAAGGATACCTCTGCCATGCCTTCTGACGTTGTGGACAACGAACTGGATATTCGCAGCTTTTGCTGCCGTTTATGGCGTGGCAAGCGCTGGATTATCGGGCTGGCGCTGCTGTTTGCTCTGGTCGCCTGGCTGGCCACGCTGCTGCTGAAACAGGTCTGGAGCACCACGGCGATCACCGATCGTCCGACGGTGAACATGCTGGGTTCTTACTATGCACAGCAGCAATTTCTGACCAATCTGGATGTGCGCAACAACGCCTTAACCCTGGCCGCACCTTCACCTACGGTGATGGATCAGGTTTATCAGGAGTTCACCATGCAACTCGCCTCCTGGGATACACGTCGTGAGTTCTGGCAGCAAACGGATTATTACAAGAGTCGTAAAACCGGCAATGCGCATAATGATGCCGCGCTGCTCGACGATATGATCGGCAATATCCTGTTCACGCCCGCTGACGCGGCACATAACCTGCCCGATAACGTCAAACTGAAAGCGGAAACCGCAGGCGACGCCAATAATCTGCTGCGTCAGTACATCGCCTATGCCAGTGAGCGCGCCGCGCGTCATCTGAATGATGAGCTAAAAGGTGCCTGGCGGGCGCGTACCGACCAGTTGCAGGCGCAGGTGAAACGTCAGGAAGATGTGGCTAACGCGGTGTTTCAGCGCCAGCAGCATCGGCTGGAGCAGGCGCTGAAGATCGCCAGCCAGCAGGGCATCAATGAGAAACAGACGCGTGAAGCGGGTGAAAATCTGGCAGACAGCGACCTGTTTCTGCTGGGCCAGCCCGTTTTACAGGGACAGCTGGATACGCTGCGCGCTACCGGTCCGGAGTTTGATATCAGCTATGATCAGAACAGAGCAATGCTGACCACGCTGCAGACCGGGCCAAAACTGAACAGCCAGTTCCAGACCTACCGTTATCTGCGTACGCCGGAAGAGCCGGTATCACGTGACAGTCCGCGACGTCTGTTCATGATGATTATGTGGGGTGCCATTGGGGCATTAACAGGCGCGGGAGTGGCGCTGGCACGTCGTCCGCGTCTGATGTCAGACACGCATGAGTGAGAGAAACAGTGTGAAAGTTCTGACGGTATTTGGTACTCGTCCCGAAGCGATCAAAATGGCACCGCTGGTTCAGGCGCTGGCGCAGAATCCCGCTTTCGAATCGCGACTGTGCGTCACCGCACAGCATCGCGAAATGCTCGATCAGGTGCTGCGCCTGTTCAAGCTGCAGCCGGACTATGATCTCAATATTATGCGTCCCGAGCAGGGGCTGACCGAGATCACCTGCCGCATTTTAGAGGGCATGAAAACCGTCCTGCTCGACTTCAAACCGGACATCGTGCTGGTGCATGGTGACACCACCACCACACTGGCGGCGAGCCTGGCGGCATTTTATCATCAGATTCCGGTCGGGCATGTGGAGGCCGGTCTGCGTACCGGCGATCTCGCCTCGCCATGGCCGGAAGAGGGTAACCGTAAACTTACCGGTCATCTTGCCCATCTGCATTTCACCCCCACCTCCCGATCGCGTCAGAATCTGTTGCAGGAAAATCTGCCCGATGCGCGCATTATCGTGACCGGCAATACGGTCATTGATGCGCTGCTGTGGGTTCGCGACAGGGTGCTGGATGACAGCAATCTGAATGCACAACTGGCGGCGCGCTATCCGTTTCTCGACCCGGATAAGAAACTGGTGCTGGTCACCGGACATCGTCGCGAAAGCTTTGGTGGCGGCTTTGAACGTATCTGCAGCGCGCTGGCGCAGATTGCCCGCCAGCATCCCGAGGCGCAGATTGTCTATCCGGTGCACCTTAATCCCAATGTCAGCGAGCCGGTAAACCGGATTCTCAGCGGCATTGAGAATATCATTCTGATTGAACCACAGGAGTATCTGCCTTTTGTCTGGCTGATGAACCGCGCCTGGCTCATCCTCACTGACTCCGGTGGCATTCAGGAGGAAGCGCCTTCGCTGGGTAAACCGGTGCTGGTGATGCGTGACACCACCGAGCGGCCTGAAGCGGTCGACGCCGGCACCGTCAAACTGGTGGGGACCGATATCGCCCGAATCGTGGCGGAGGTCAGTACCTTGCTGACTGACGACGCTGCCTGGCAGGCGATGAGCCACGCCCATAATCCGTATGGCGATGGCAAAGCCTGTGGTCGTATTTTACAAGCCTTAAAAGATAACCGAGCCGAATTATGAGTTTTGAAACCATTTCCGTGATTGGACTGGGATACATTGGGCTGCCGACGGCAGCCGTTTTTGCCTCAAAGGGAAAAAAAGTGGTGGGCGTGGATATCAATGCGCGCGCCGTTGAAACCATTAATCGTGGCGCGATCCATATCGTGGAACCCGATTTAGATCAGGTGGTGCATGCGGCCGTTACGCGTGGCGATCTGCGCGCCACCACGCAGCCGGAAGCCGCCGACGCTTTTCTTATCGCCGTACCGACCCCTTTTAAAGATGAGCATCAGCCCGATCTGCGCTTTGTGAAAGCCGCGGCGGAGTCGATTGCGCCGGTACTGAAAAAGGGCGACCTGGTGATTCTGGAGTCGACCTCACCGGTGGGCAGCACCGAACAGATGGCCGACTGGCTGGCGGCGGCGCGTCCCGACCTGCGCTTTCCTCAGCACGGTGATACGCCCGATATTTTTGTGGCTTACTGTCCGGAGCGCGTGCTGCCTGGTCAGGTGATGGTTGAGCTGATTAACAACGACCGGGTGATTGGCGGCATGACGCCAGCCTGTTCCGCCCGCGCCAGCGAGCTTTATCGGCTGTTTTTAAAAGGCGAATGCGTTGAAACCAACGCCCGAACCGCCGAGATGTGTAAGCTGACAGAAAACAGCTTCCGTGACGTGAATATCGCCTTTGCCAATGAGCTGTCGCTGATTTGTGCCGATCAGGGGATTAACGTCTGGGAGCTGATTGCGCTGGCGAATCGCCATCCGCGCGTCAACATTCTGCAGCCGGGCCCAGGCGTCGGCGGTCACTGTATCGCCGTCGATCCCTGGTTCATCGTGGCGCAGAATCCTGAATTAGCCCGCCTGATCCGCACCGCGCGCGAGGTCAATGACGCCAAGCCGCAGTGGGTGCTGGACCAGGTGAAAACCGCGCTGGCGGACTGCCTGACACAGACCGGCAAGCGCGCCAGCGATATCACCATCGCCTGCTTTGGCCTGGCCTTTAAACCCAATATTGACGACCTGCGCGAAAGCCCGGCGGTGGGCGTGGCACAGAAAATTGCAGAGTGGCACAGCGGCACCACCTGGGTGGTTGAACCCCATATTGAGCAGCTTGCTGACGCACTGGCCGACAAAGCCGTGCTGGTCTCTGCCGGGCAGGCGCTGGAACAGGCCGATATTCTGGTGATGCTGGTCGATCACCGCGCCTTCCGCGCCATTGATGGCGCCAGCGTTCAGCAGAACTGGATTGTCGACACCAAAGGTGTGTGGCGATGAGGCGTTTTCTGATCACGGGCGGTGCCGGGTTTATCGGTTCTGCACTGGTGCGCTTTCTGATCGCAGAAACCGAACATCAGGTGGTGGTGGTCGATAAACTCAGCTACGCCGGAAATCTGGCGTCACTCGCCAGCGTTGCCGACTCGCCCCGCTTTCATTTTGAGCAGGTCGATATCTGCGATCGCCCGGCACTTGATCAGGTGTTTACCCGTCATCAGCCAGACTGTGTGATGCATCTTGCGGCTGAAAGCCATGTGGATCGTTCGATTGACGGGCCGGTAGCCTTTATCGAGACCAATATTGTCGGGACTTATCAGTTGCTGGAAGCCGCGCGTTTTTACTGGCAAAACCTGGATAACGCGCGCAAAACCGCCTTTCTGTTCCACCATATCTCGACCGATGAAGTCTTTGGCGATCTGCACGACAGCCAGGCTTACTTCACCGAAACCACACCCTATGCGCCAAGCAGTCCTTACGCCGCCAGCAAGGCCAGCAGCGACCATTTAGTGCGAGCCTGGCTGCGCACTTACGGTCTGCCCACGCTGGTCACCAACTGTTCAAATAACTACGGCCCCTGCCATTTCCCGGAGAAGCTGATTCCGCTGACCATCATCAATGCGCTGGCCGGGAAAGCCTTGCCGGTTTACGGCAACGGACAGCAGATTCGTGACTGGCTCTACGTCGAAGATCACGCCCGCGCACTCTATCAGGTGGTCAGCCATGGCAAGCCAGGCGAAACTTATAATATTGGCGGCCATAACGAGCGACGCAATATTGAGGTGGTTGAAACTATCTGCAGCCTGCTTGAAGAGCTGGCCGCAGAGCAGAAACCTGCCGGGCTGGCGCATTACCGCGACCTGATTACCTATGTCACTGACCGCCCCGGTCACGATCAGCGCTATGCCATTGATGCCAGTAAAATCGCGCATGAACTTGGCTGGGTACCGCAGGAAACCTTTGAAAGCGGCATGCGTAAAACCGTGGCATGGTATCTGGCCAATCCCACCTGGTGGCAGGCTATTCTGGATGGCCGCTATCAGGGCGAACGCCTTGGCTTATCGCAATAAACCCGCGTAAGGAGCAGCGATGAAAGGCATCATTTTAGCGGGAGGGTCGGGCACGCGGTTACACCCGATAACCCGTGCAGTATCAAAGCAACTTCTGCCGGTTTACGACAAACCGATGATCTACTATCCGCTCTCCGTGCTGATGCTGGCGGGTATTCGCGACATCCTGTTAATTACCACGCCGGAAGATCGGGCGCAGTTTGAACGGCTGCTGGGCGATGGCAGTGAATTTGGGATACGCCTCAGCTATGCGGTGCAGCCAAGTCCCGATGGGCTGGCGCAGGCCTTTATCATCGGCGAATCCTTTATCGGCGAGGATAATTGCTGCCTGGTTCTGGGTGATAACCTCTATTTTGGCCAGGGCTTCAGCCCCAAGCTCCGCAAAGTTGTTGAACAGAATCGTGGCGCAACGGTGTTCGGCTATCAGGTCATGGACCCGGAACGTTTCGGCGTGGTGGAGTTTGACGATAACTTCAAGGCGATCTCGATTGAAGAGAAACCACAGCAGCCGAAATCGCGCTGGGCAGTAACCGGGCTCTATTTTTATGACAATCAGGTTATTGAATTCGCGAAACAGGTGAAACCCTCAGAGCGGGGCGAGCTGGAAATCACGGCCATTAACCAGATGTATCTGGAGCGTGGTGAGCTGACGGTCGAACTGCTGGGACGAGGTTTTGCCTGGCTGGATACCGGCACGCACGACAGCCTGGTGGAAGCCAGCATGTTTGTGCAGACGGTGGAAAAACGTCAGGGCTTTAAAATTGCCTGCCTGGAAGAGATTGCCTGGCGCAACAGCTGGCTGAGTGATGACCAGCTGCGGGCCGCGGGTGAAGCGCTGACAAAAACCGGCTACGGCCAATACCTGCTGGATTTATTACATGCCCGTCCACGTCAATATTAATCCCCTTAGCTGGGAGAGCGCATTCTTCGGTGTGAATACCGTGCGGCTGGAGCCGCAAGGTGACATTCCGCTGGAACAGGCGCTGCGTCATCCCTGTGCGCTGATGCAGATAAAAGTCGCTGCCAGCGAGACGGCGCTGATTGATACGCTGCAGCAGCACCAGTTCCGGCTGGCTGAAGGCGAAGCAGATCTGGCGCTGGCGGTGAAACAGACTGAACGGCAGGCGGGAATTCGCATCGCGCGCGAAGCCCAGATTCCGCTACTGCGCGATGCTGCCTCACAGCTCTTCAGCCAGAGTCGTTTTCGCGCGCCCTGGTATGCGCCGGACGCCAGCGGACGCTTCTATGCGCAGTGGATTGAAAATGCGGTACGCGGGGCGTTTGACGATCAGTGTCTGGTGGCAAGCGATGCCGCGGGTCAGCTGCAGGGATTTGTTTCGCTGCGCGCGGTGGATGGCGATGCCCGCATTGGCCTGCTGGGCGTACTGCCCGACGCGCAGGGCCAGGGGCTGGGTCAGCGACTGATGCTGGCGGCGGCAGACTGGGCGCGGGTACGACAGCTGGCTCAGCTTCGGGTTGCTACCCAGCTCAGCAATCTCACGGCGATGCGCCTCTATTTACGCAGCGGTGCCCGGCTCGACAGCACCGCGTACTGGTTTTACAGGAAAGGTCATGATTCCATTTAATGCGCCCCCGATTGTGGGCACAGAAATTGAGTATATGCAGTCGGCGATGAACAGCGGCAAGCTGTGCGGCGATGGTGGATTTACCCGTCGCTGTCAGCAGTGGATGGAGCAGCGGTTTGGCAGCAAAAAAGTGCTGCTGACCCCCTCCTGTACCGCTTCGCTGGAGATGGCGGCGCTGTTAATCGATCTGCAGCCCGGCGATGAAGTGATTATGCCGAGCTACACCTTTGTCTCTACCGCCAACGCCTTTGTGCTGCGCGGCGCCCGCATTGTGTTTGTCGATGTGCGCCCGGACACCATGAACATTGATGAAACGCTGATCGAAGCGGCCATCACTGAAAAAACACGCGCTATTGTGCCGGTCCATTACGCAGGCGTGGCCTGTGAAATGGACACCATTATGGCGCTGGCGGCAAAGCATAAGCTGTTTGTGATTGAAGATGCGGCGCAGGGCGTGATGTCACGCTACAAAGGTCGTGCGCTCGGCACCATCGGTCATATTGGCTGCTTCAGTTTCCACGAAACCAAGAACTACACCGCCGGCGGCGAAGGTGGCGCGACGCTCATTAACGACGCCAGCCTGGTCGAGCGCGCCGAGATCGTGCGGGAAAAAGGCACCAATCGCAGCCAGTTCTTCCGGGGTCAGGTCGATAAATACACGTGGCGCGATATGGGATCGAGCTATCTGATGGCCGATCTGCAGGCAGCCTATCTCTGGGCGCAGCTGGAAGCCGCTGAAGGTATCAACCAGCAGCGGTTACGCATCTGGCAGCGTTACTACGATGCGCTGCAGCCGCTGGCGGCTCAGGGACGCATCAGCCTGCCGGTGATCCCCGCCAGCTGTGAACACAATGCGCACATGTTCTACATCAAACTGCGCGATCAGGACGATCGTCAGGCGCTGATAAACTGGATGAAAGAAGCCGAGATACTGACGGTGTTTCACTATATTCCGCTGCACAGTTCGCCCGCCGGTGAGCGGTTCTCGCAGTTTGTCGGCGACGATCGCTTTACCACCCGGGAAAGTGAACGCCTGCTGCGTCTGCCGCTGTTTTATAACCTGTCGGATAACAATCAGAGCACGGTTATCAGCTCACTGCTGAGCTTCTTTTCCTGATGTCATTAGCCAGAGCCTCAGTGTGGACCGCATCGTCCACGCTGGTAAAAATTGTGGCCGGCCTGCTGGTCGTCAAACTGCTGGCGGTCAGCTTCGGACCCGAGGGTGTCGGCCAGGCGGGGAACTTCCGTCAGTTGATCACCGTGCTGGGCGTGCTGGCGGGCGCAGGCATCTTTAATGGCGTCACCACCTATGTGGCGCAGTATCAGCAGCAGCCCGAACAGTTGCGGGCGATGGTGGGCACGGCATCAACCATGGTACTGGGCTTTTCCGGTGTGCTGGCGCTGCTGTTTCTGCTGGCGGCGGCACCCATCAGCATCGCGCTGTTTGGTCACGACCGCTATCAGGGCGTCATCCGCGTGGTGGCCTTTCTTCAGCTCGGCATCGCCTGGGCCAACTTTACCCTTGCACTGCTGAAGGGCTATCGCGACGCGCGCGGTAATGCGCTGGCGCTGATTCTCGGCAGCCTGATTGGCGTGGCGGGCTATCTGCTCTGCTGGTGGCTGGGCGGCTATCAGGGTGCGCTGACCGGGCTGGCGCTGGTGCCGGCTTTGCTGCTGCTGCCTGCACTCCTGATGCTGAAACGCCGTGCGCCGCTGCCGCTTAGCTGGCTGCGACCGCAATGGCATCCTGAGCTGGCCCGTAATCTGGCAAAATATACCCTGATGGCGCTGATCACCGCCGTGACCCTGCCGGTCGCCTGGGTGCTGATGCGTAATCTGCTGGCGGAGCAGCAGGGCTGGGCACAGGTCGGATTGTGGCAGGGCGTCACCAGCATTTCCGATGCCTATCTGCAATTTATTACCGCGACGTTTAGCGTCTGGCTGCTGCCGACGCTGGCGCGGCTGGATAACAAACGCGACATCGCGCGCGAGATTGGCCGTGCACTGCGCTTTGTCCTGCCCGCCGTAGCGGTTGCCAGCCTGGGTGTCTGGGTACTGCGCGATTTCGCCATCAGCCTGCTGTTCTCTGAAGCGTTTCGCGGGATGCGCGATCTCTTTGTCTGGCAGCTGTGCGGCGATGTTTTTAAGGTCGGCGCCTATGTTTTCGGATATCTGGTTATCGCCAAAGCCTCGCTGCGCTTTTATGTTCTGACTGAGATCAGCCAGTTCATGTTGCTGACCCTGTTTTCACGCTGGTTGATCCCGTTACATGGCGCGGCGGGTGCGGCGCAGGCCTATATGTTTACCTATATGGCTTACTTTGCCCTGTGTTGTGGCGCTTTTATTGTTTACTGCCGGAAAAAATGACTTTAATTCACGTTTTGGGATCGGACATTCCCCACCACAATCTTACGGTGCTGCGCTTTTTCAACGACGTACTCAGCGTTGAGCAGCCTGCGGCTGCGCAACGCCATTTTATGGTGGTGACGCAGCAGCCCGAGAGCCTGACGCCGTTCAGTGCGTTGCAGATCGAGTGCTTTACCAGCAAGAAAGCGCTGGCGCAGGCGGTACTGCAGCGCGCCAGAAATCGTCAGCAGCGTTTTTTCTGCCACGGACAGTTTAACCCGTGGATCTGGCTGGCGTTACTCAGCGGTAAGCTGCGTCGTTCACAGCTGTTCTGGCACGTCTGGGGCGCCGATCTTTATGAAGATTCGCGCAGCCTGAAGTTCCGCCTGTTCTATCTGGTCCGCCGGATAGCGCAGGGGCGGGTTGCACAGGTTTTTGCGACCCGGGGCGACCTGCATCACTATCAGCAGCGCCATCGGCGCGTACCCGGTTCACTGCTCTATTTTCCCACCAGAATGCCCGCCGCAGCCGTTGAATCTGTCCCGTCGGAGCCTTTTACGCTGTTGCTGGGCAACTCGGGCGATCCGAGTAACCGACACATCGAAGGCTTAAAAGCGATTCACGCGCAGTTTGGCGAGCAGGTGCGTATCGAGGTCCCTTTGGGCTATCCGCCAGGTAATGAGGCTTATATCAGCCAGATTAAGGCCGCTGCCGATGCGCTGTTCCCGAACGGGCAGGTGAATCTGATGCGTGAAAACCTGGCGTTTGATGATTACTTAGCCCTGCTGGCGCGCTGCCATGTCGGCTATTTTATGTTTGAACGTCAGCAAGGGGTGGGAACACTCTGCCTGCTGATTCAGGCCAACGTGCCGTTTGTCCTGACCCGCAAAAATCCATTCTGGCGTGATGTGGCAGAGCAGCAGCTTCCGGTATTGTTCAGCGAAGATACGCTGTCGCCTGCGGTGATCGCCGAGGCACGTCGTCAGCTGATAAGCTGTGATAAACAGGCTATCGCCTTTTTTGCGCCGGGTTATCTGGCGGGCTGGCGAGCCGCGTTACAGCTCAGCGAAGGGGAGTTGTCATGAGTCTTATGCAGTTTGGCGGCCTGCTGGTGGTCTATCTGCTGTCGCTGGTTTTTATTCTGACCCTGACCTGGCGGGAGTTTAAGCGCGTCCGTTTTAACTTTCATCTGTTCTTCACGCTGCTGTTCTTACTGACCTTTTACTTCGGCTTCCCGCTGACCTCCGTGCTGGTGTTTCGCTTTAATGTTGAAGTGGTGCCGGTTGAGAACCTGCTGGAGGCGCTGCTGTCGGCCACGGCGTTTTACGCCATTTATTACGTCAGCTATAAAGTGCGGCTGAAACCCGCCAGCGCGTCTCCGGCGAAGCCCTGGCTGCAGATGAATCGCGTCGAAACCCATCTGACCTGCGTGATCCTGGCGCTGGTGGCGCTGGGTACCGTGACGGTGTTCTTCATTCATAACGGTTTTCTGCTGTTCCGCCTGACCGCCTATAACCAGATTTTCTCCAGTGAAGTGTCGGGTGTAGCGCTTAAGCGCTTCTTCTATTTCTTTATTCCGGCGATGCTGATCCCCTACTTTTTGAGCCCGACGCGCCGCAACTGGCTGCTGTTCCTGGTGGTGACCGTTGCCTTTGGTTTACTGACCTACGCGCTGGTGGGTGGTACCCGCGCCAATATCATTATTGCGTTTGCCCTGTTCCTGTTTATCGGGATTACCCGTGGCTGGATCACTTTGTGGATGCTGGCAACGGCGGGCGTGCTGGCGATTGCAGGAATGTTCTGGCTGGCACTGCGCCGCTATAACCTCGACGTTATGGGCGATGAAGCGTTTTATACTTTCCTCTATCTGACGCGTGATACCTTCTCGCCGTGGGAGAATCTCGCCTTGCTGCTGGATAACTACGCCAGAATTGAGTTTCAGGGGCTGGCACCGCTGTGGCGTGATTTCTACGTTTTCATTCCGACCTGGCTCTGGCCGGATCGGCCGCTGGCAGTGTTAAACAGTGCTAACTACTTTACCTGGGAAGTGCTGAACAACCATTCTGGTCTGGCGATTTCACCCACGCTGATAGGGTCGCTGGTGGTGATGGGCGGCGTCTGGGCGATTCCGATCGGTGCGGTCGCGGTAGGGATGATTATAAAAGCCTTTGATGCAATCTATCAGCGTGGCTGTCTTGAGACCAACCGTTACACCGGCGCCATCCTGCAAAGCTTCTGTTTTGGCGCGGTCTTTAACATGATCGTGCTGGCACGCGAAGGCCTTGATGCGTTCGGTTCACGCGTGGTGTTTTTCTGCATCATTTTTGCTGCCTGTCTGGGCATGGCTAAATTACTTTTCTGGTTACTGGATCGCGCAGGTTTGATTCGCGACCGCAGCAGGCGGGTGTTGCACAGCCTGCTCTGAGTAGCCTCTGGGATTGACGGAAGATATGACAAAGTTAACTGAGACGCCGCAGTACCGGATTCGCGGCGTTGAGTTGTATGGCTTCGAAAACATGCCGTCGGCGGTGAATTTTCTGATGCCGCCGCACAGCGTACGCAGCGGTATTTTAGTGGCGATTAATGCGGAGAAGATCCTGACCGCTGAGCGGGATGAGGGATTACGTACGCTGTTAGCGCAGGCGGAATATGCATACGCCGATGGCATCAGCATTGTGCGCTCGATTCGTAAAAAGTATCCACACGCGTCGGTGCAGCGCATTGCGGGTGCTGATTTATGGGAAGCGCTGATGGAACGCGCCGGGCGGGAAGGGACGCCTGTATTTCTTATCGGTGGTCGTCAGCAGGTGCTGGATGAAACCTGCGATAAGCTACGTCGTCAGTGGAATGTGAATATTGTCGGGGCGCAGGACGGCTATTTTGCGCCAGCCGATCAGGATGCGCTGTTTGCCCGGATTGCGGCCAGCGGCGCGAAGCTGGTGACTGTAGCGCTGGGGTCGCCCCGTCAGGAGCTATTGATGCTGGCGTGCCGTGCGCACTGGCCTGATGCGCTCTATATGGGCGTGGGTGGAACGTACGATGTTTTCACCGGCCATGTGAAGCGAGCGCCTGAGATCTGGCAGCGGCTGGGTCTGGAGTGGCTCTATCGTCTGATTCGGCAGCCTGGCCGCCTGCGCCGGCAATTAAAACTGCTTAAATATTTGCGCTATCACTGGCGTGGCGATCTCTGATATTGCTGATAAATGCCGCATTTTTACGCGTTGTGAGAGTGGAAATGCACTATTTGTCGACAAAATGCACAAAGCGTAATCAAACGCGTCTTTTTATTTAAAAAGCACTAGACACGATGGGCGCTTATCTCTAGTATGCACATCCGCAACGGCGCTACGCGCCCGTAGCTCAGCTGGATAGAGCGCTGCCCTCCGGAGGCAGAGGTCTCAGGTTCGAATCCTGTCGGGCGCGCCATATCGTTTGTGCGCATGAGCTTCGGTGGTTGATTTACCGCGGTTGGCAGTAGAGATTTAAATGCTGCAGGTTTTTAACTTGTGACATTAAGTATTGTGGTGGCTATAGCTCAGTTGGTAGAGCCCTGGATTGTGATTCCAGTTGTCGTGGGTTCGAGTCCCATTAGCCACCCCAGATTTTGCTGGGAAACGCGAAGGTGGCGGAATTGGTAGACGCGCTAGCTTCAGGTGTTAGTGTCTTAACGGACGTGAGGGTTCAAGTCCCTCTCTTCGCACCAGGCAAAACAGTTAAAAAAATCGGCGAGTAGCGCAGCTTGGTAGCGCAACTGGTTTGGGACCAGTGGGTCGGAGGTTCGAATCCTCTCTCGCCGACCATTTTAGAAACCTGTCTGAAAAGACAGGTTTTTTTTCGTCTGCAGAAAAGAGGATGAGGACCTCCGAAGGAGGTTTGAGCCGAGCGTAGCGAGACAACGTTGCTTCAGCAACGGCCCGAAGGGCGCTGCTCGCAGAGCAGAGTAATCCTCTCTCGCCGACCATTTTAGAAACCTGTCTTAAAAGACAGGTTTTTTTTCGTCTGTAGAAAGAGGATGAGGACCTCCGAAGGAGGTTTAGGTGGGTACAGCTAAATAAGTTTGCTGTAAATCCGAGCCTGCGAAGGGAACATGGTCAGATCGGAAAGTCGCTTAAGCCATCCATGGCCGCTCGGCCCACACGATTACGCACCTCATCCCTGAGGTGCGCCCGTAAACGGGCCAACGCTTTGCGTTGTTCAAAAACGCTCCCGGCGTTTTTGTCCCTGGCGTGGGACGCTTTCCTCCTCTGACCGCATTCCCTGCGCATTGAGCATCTTCATTGCTGTAAACCCTAGCCCGCACAGCGGTGAGAGCGGCCAGCGTGTGCGCTTATCCGTTGCAACCAGAGTTACTATGCTTTGATTCCGCTCGCAATATAAGCAGTAGCAACAGCGTCGTGAATTGCCGACAAATAAGTCATTGTTATTGTTGATTTCACAGAGAGATTTGCCTTGCTGTCTCCATTCAGAGACAGAGAAAATGCCAGCTGTCGCTGGATACCGACATTTCCCGACAGGCCTGTTGAATGAAGCTTTGAGCTAATTCTTTAACATGCTGATTTATTGTGATTTTAAAAATAATCATAAACCTGGCATGGCTTGTGCAATACTTCTGCTGTAGATGCTCATTCCACCTCTTATGTCTGCTGATGCTACATAAACCTGGGAATGATGCAGAGCCAATTTTAGGTACCTGTTGTCTGCCTGCCTGTATCGCGAAAGCCTTACAGGGTTAACAGACACCACGTTGAGTCAGGTACCTCCCGGTTGTCTTACCGACCTGATCTTACACCTGCCACTGGCAGGTGTTTTTTTTTGCCTGCGAAAGCGTGCTGGCAGATTGCGGGCACAAAAAAGCCGGGCAAGCCCGGCTTTATCAGGTATGAAAAGAGGATCAGGCGTTGGGATTGTTCTTCAAGGTGAGCA
The DNA here is from genome assembly GCF_011800685.1 of Pantoea sp. EKM10T. NCBI lineage: Bacteria > Pseudomonadati > Pseudomonadota > Gammaproteobacteria > Enterobacterales > Erwiniaceae > Pantoea > Pantoea sp. EKM10T. The sequence continues at coordinate 53,032 of NZ_JAALEU010000008.1, read as the reverse complement.
ACAACCCTTCACGACGCATCTTCGCCGCTTCTTCCGGGCGACGCAGACGATCATAAACATCCGCCAGCCATGCATAATCAAATGCGTCAGGACGCTGTGCCAGCGCCTGCTGCAGTGCCTCAGCAGCCTGCTGCCATTCACCATGACGCATCAGCAACTGCCCCAGCGTACTGTGCAGCAGCGGTGTTGCGCCGTGTTGTTTGATTTGCTGGCGCAATACTTTCTCCAGCGCTTCCGGATTACCGCTTTTGATGCGAGGCATCAACAGTACCAGACGATCGTCATAATGACGCTTGAGGCCCTCCAGCACGATCGATTGCGCGGTGTCGTGATCGTTGCATTCAATCAAATGATCCGCCATGGCCACCTGCAGCGTCGTTTCCTGACGGGTTTTGCGGCTCAGATCGTTCCACCAGCGCTTCAGCCCATCGCTGCCCTGGTCGGCCATCGCCTGATTCATCAGACCCAGCCAGGCCTGCTGCTGTAATGCATCACGATGCAGCTCATCGCCGACCTGCGCCTTCTGCATGGCGGGCAGAATATCCAGCAATGCACTCCAGGCACCAGTACGGCCATACGCCTGTTCGGCCAGGCGCAGCACTTCAGGATGACGCGGTGCCACTTCCAGCAGACGGTCAATGCTATGACGCGCAGCATGATCTTCGTTACGTGCCAGCTGAATACGTGCGCGGGCAATTTCTACCGGAATGGTGTTGCTCTCCGACAGCTCTGCAGCACGTTCAAGATGCTGATTGGCACGGATTTCATCACCACGCTGTTGCGCAGCTTCTGCTGCCAGCAGGTAGTTCGCCACTGGCACATCAGCGTGATCGGCATCTTTAGAAAGCAGTTTTTCCACCTGACGGTGATCGCCTTCTGCCAGCTTCATCAGTGCCGACTGAGTATGACGCTGGGCGCGACGGCGTTTACGTCCGGTAAACCAGCCACGGGTACGCGCGCCGGTGTGCAGCACGCGGCGCAGCAGCCATTCCACGGCCAGAATCACCAGCAGGCTGAGGATGAGGATAATGACCAGGCCGGTGACGCTGGTTTCGATGTTCCAGTTATCGGTCTGAATCAGCACATAACCCTGATGACCGGCAATCATCGGCCCCAGCACCACGCCAGCAATCAGAAGGATAAAGAGGATAAATACCTTAAGCATGCTTAGCCTCCCTGCTGATTAGCAGCGGCAGAAGGTTGCGCTAACAGGTTCCGGACGCGGGTCTGCATCAGCTGTTCCAGCAACGGCTGACTTTCCAGGTTATCCGGCAGGTCCATATTGATGTTCTGCTGGCTCAGCTCATCCAGCTGGGCAAGGAAGGCTTTGGTAGCGGCATCATTGGTGTCGTACCAGGCGCGAACCCATGCGGACACGGTGTCGATAGATTGTTTATAAATCTCATCCTGATGACGCGGTACCGCCTGAGCAGCAATCAGCAGACGCGAGCGGATATTCTCACGCAGGTAAACATCCTGATTAGGTGCCAGCAGCGGCTGGGCGGTGTTATCGCGGCGGCGGATGGTAATAAAATCATCCATAAAGTTATGCCAGCTTTTCACCAGATTCTGACGCCATTCGCGCACGGAACCTGACAGTTCACCGCCATCGCTGTCCATCGGCGCATCATCGCTGTCATTATCGGCCAGACGCAGATTATCAACGTTGTTCGACAGCTGGTTCAGTTTGAGGATCACGCCGTCATAATCGACCTGCGTAACCGAAGAGAGGTTACTGATATCCTGGGTCAGCGCACGACGCACATTCATGACGCTGGGATCATTCATGTCGGCCAGGCTGGCATCGGCGCTTTTCAGCAGTGCAGCGGCGGTGGTGACATCCTGGTCGCTCCAGAGTTTGCGGCCAGCCAGTTTCACCAGATAGTCCGCCTGTGCCAGCAACCAGCTGCGCACGTCGTTGCCAGAAATCACGGCCACTTTTTCACGCAGGGTTTCCAGCTCTTTTGCTGACGCGTTTTGCTGTGTCTGGGCTGTCTGCAACGCGGTTTCGGCGCCGCTCAGTTGCTGAGTCAGCTGCTGTTTGTCGCTGCTGGCCTGCTGTTGCAACGCGCTTAATTGTTCGCTCAGCTTCTGATTGGTTTGTGCCTGTAAATCAGCCTGATGTTTCCCGTTAAGGTATAAACCCGCACCAATCGCCAGCGCAATGACAATCGCAACTGCACCCAGCACCATGCCACCATTTTTCGCATTACGCGGTGGTGTGCTGTTGCTGGAAGGAGAGCGGTCGACCGCTGGGGTGGTTTCTTCAACCATGGCGGAGGAGTCTTTTTGTTCCGTCATATGTGGCACATCCCATTGTTAAAGTTCAGCGTAACGCGCGCAGCAGCGCATCGTTATCGGCACCATCGGCTACCTGAATATCCTGCCAACCCAATCCTGCGGCCAGGGTAGCCAAACGTTCACTGACGACAACCAGTCGGCAGTTGAGCAGCCATTCCTCGCGATCAACTGCGGGGAACAGCGAAAAAAGCTGTTGTAACATTTCACCGCTGGTCACCACCAGCACGGAGACACCGCGATCGCGCCAGCGGCGTCCTTCAACGGGTCCATCATAATACTTCTGGCAGCGCTGATAACAGGCTGCAAACGACACCTCAGCACCTCGCCGGGTTAACGTCTGAGCCAGCAACTCGCGTCCGGGATCGCCACGCAGGATCAGCGCACGTTTACCCGCAACCTGCTGAAGGGTATTCAGCCGGATCAATTCTTCACTGGTTTCATGTGCATGAGGCCAGGTTACCTGCTGTCCGCTGGCGGTATGAAACGCCAGGGCGGTGCTGCGACCAATTGCATAATAGTCCAGCTCAGCGGGCCATGCTGTGACGGTGTGTTGTGCGTAATGTATAACCTGCTGAGAAAGGATAAAAACCAGGTCGCCAGGGCGAAGTGCGGCGAGCTTTTGTGGCAGAGAGGTGAGATCAGCGCCCGGCGCAAATTCGATCAGCGGCAGGCTCCACGCCTGTTTGCCAAGGGCATGCAGGCGTGACACCAGCTCTGCCGCTGCGGGTTCCGGGCGCGTCACCAGAATGGTCATGCCGGCGGCTGCCCCTGGTAAACTTCTTTCAGGATTTCACGCGCGCCGCCATTGAGCAGTTCATCGGCCAGTGAAATGCCCATCTGTTCAGCCTGAGCGCGGGGACCCCGGCGTTCGCCGCTGACCATGACCCGGCCATCCGGTGCGCCGACCATGCCGCGCAGCCAGAGGTCATCGCCTTCCAGCACCGCGAAACTGCCGATTGGCACCTGGCAGCCACCCTCTAAACGGGTATTCATGGCGCGCTCCGCTCGGACACAGACTTCGGTGTCATCGTGATTCAGCGCCTGCAACAGGCCAATTAAGGTGGTGTCGTCCAGACGGCATTCAATGCCGACCGCACCCTGACCCACGGCGGGCAGGGAAACTTCGGCAGGCATCGCCTGACGAATGCGATCTTCCAGTCCCAGGCGTTTCAGCCCGGCGACAGCAAGAATAATCGCGTCATACTCTCCGGCATCAAGCTTGCCGAGGCGGGTGCCGACATTGCCCCGCAGCGAGCGGATAACCAGGTCCGGACGGCGCGCACTAATCTGGCACTGACGGCGCAGGCTGGACGTGCCGACAATGGCACCCTGTGGCAGCGCGTCGATGGAGTCATAATGATGAGAAACGAACGCATCGCGCGGATCGTCGCGCTCGCAGATGGTTACCAGGCCCAGACCTTCCGGGAAATTGACCGGCACATCCTTCATCGAGTGCACCGCCATATCGGCACGGCCATCCTGCATCGCCAGCTCAAGCTCTTTGACAAACAGCCCTTTGCCACCCACTTTTGCCAGCGGCGTATCAAGGATGATGTCACCTTTCGTGACCATAGGCACCAGCTCAACGCGCAGTCCCGGATGGGCACTCATGAGTCGTTGCTGTACATAATGTGCCTGCCATAATGCGAGCGGGCTTTGTCTTGTAGCAATTCTGAAAATTTTGTCTAACATGCTGTTAACCATTTTTATCGTTCACTGAATATCCTATCATCTCTGGGTGAAGACTGTCAGTTTCAACGGATTGAAAACGGCCTGCGTGCGGTTTCAGGCCGGTTTATTAAGCCATAACGTGGGAACCAGAGCTGAAAAGGCGGGAAGCTGGTAAGAACGTGCTAAACTGTCAGGTAGCGCAACTTTCTTTACGGTCAATCTGCAGGGTGTTAGATTGATCACGTTTCCAGCAATTATCTGCCCACTTTTTTACTTTATAAGCGGCAGAGTGTGGAAACAGGGTGCTTAAACACTGGGACAATCAGGCGAAACGTCTTGTACCTCTACATTGAGACACTGAAACAGAGACTGGATGCAATCAACCAGCTGCGCGTTGATCGTGCGCTGGCTGCTATGGGACCCGCTTTTCAGCGCGTCTACAGTCTGCTGCCAACCTTATTACATTATCAACATCCGCAGATGCCGGGTTACCTTGAAGGTAGCGTTCCACATGGCATCAGCTTCTTCACGCCTGATGAAAATCAGCGTCAGCTGCTGGCCGATCTCACCGGCGACAGCGATCTGCGTCATGCCGATGCGCCGAAAGGCGAAATGCCGATCACGGCTATCTATTCTATGGGCAGCACCTCATCTGTCGGCCAGAACAGCGTCTCGGATCTCGATATCTGGGTCTGCCATCAATCCTGGCTTGATAATGAAGAGCGTCTGAATCTGCAGCGCAAATGTACGCTGCTGCAGAAGTGGTGCGTTTCAATGGGCGTAGAGGTGAGTTTCTTTCTGATTGATGAGAACCGCTTCCGCCACAACGAAAGCGGCAGTCTGGGCGGTGAAGATTGCGGTTCAACACAACACATTTTACTGCTGGATGAGTTTTACCGTACCGCGGTTCGTATGGCGGGTAAACGCATCCTGTGGAATATGGTGCCGGGCGAAGAAGAGCACAATTACGACGACTACGTAATGTCGCTCTACGCCAAAGGCGTGCTGACCCCTAATGAGTGGCTCGATCTTGGCGGCCTCGGCACGCTGTCGGCGGAAGAGTATTTCGGTGCCAGCCTGTGGCAGCTCTATAAAAGCATCGACTCCCCGTATAAAGCCGTACTGAAAACGCTGCTGCTGGAAGCGTACAGCTGGGAATACCCGAATACGCAACTGCTGGCGATGGATATTAAACAGCGCCTGCATGACGGTGAAATCATCTGCTTCGGGCTTGATCCTTACTGCATGATGCTGGAGCGCGTTACGCACTATCTGACCAGCGTTGACGATCAGCCGCGTCTTGACCTGGTGCGTCGCTGCTTCTACCTCAAAGTGTGTGAAAAGCTCAGCACCGAAGATCATCAGCATCGCACCGGCTGGCGTCGCGAAATTTTATCGCAGCTGGTCAAAGAGTGGGGCTGGAACGAAGAGAAGATTGCCATTCTGGATAACCGCGCTGAGTGGAAAATCGAGCGGGTGCGCGAAGCCCACAATGAATTGCTGGATGCGATGATGCAGAGTTATCGCAACCTGATCCGCTTTGCCCGTCGCAATAACTTAAGCGTCAGCGCCAGCCCGCAGGATATCGGTGTGTTGACCCGTAAACTGTATGCTGCGTTTGAAGCGCTGCCGGGCAAAGTGACGCTGGTGAATCCGCAGATTTCGCCCGATCTCTCCGAACCCAATCTGACCTTTATTCATGTGCCGCCTGGCCGTGCCAACCGTTCCGGCTGGTATCTCTATAACCAGGCGCCGGACATGGATTCGATTATCAGCCATCAGCCGCTGGAATATAACCGCTACCTGAACAAGCTGGTAGCGTGGGCGTGGTTCAATGGACTGCTGACCCGTAAAACCCGGCTGCATATTAAAGGCAATGAGGTTTGCGATCTGGCGCGTCTGCAGGAGCTGGTTAACGATGTTTCCAGCCACTTCCCGCTGCGTCTGCCTTCGCCGACGCCAAAAGCGCTCTACAGTCCATGTGAAATCCGGCACCTTGCGATTATTGTTAACCTTGAACACGATCCGACGGCGGCCTTCCGCAATCAGGTGGTGCACTTCGACTTCCGTAAGCTGGATGTCTTTAGTTTTGGTCAGCAGCAGCAGTGCCTGATTGGCAGCATCGATCTGCTCTATCGCAACTCCTGGAATGAGGTGCGTACGCTGCACTTCAGCGGCGAACAGGCGATGATCGAAGGGCTGAAAACCATTCTCGGCAAGATGCATCAGGATGCTGCACCGCCCGATACGGTGGAAGTGTTCTGCTACAGCCAGCATCTGCGCGGTCTGATTCGGACGCGGGTACAGCAACTGGTCTCAGAATGCATTGAGTTGCGCCTCTCCAGCACACGTCAGGAGCCGGGTCGCTTTAAAGCGCTGCGTATGGCGGGCGAGACCTGGGGCCTGTTCTTTGAACGCATGAGCGTTTCGGTGCAGAAGCTGGAAAACGCGGTTGAGTTTTATGGCGCGATCTCCAACAACAAGCTGCACGGACTGTCGATCAAAGTCGAAACGAATCAGACGCCGCTGCCACCCGTGGTCAACGGTTATGCCAGCGAAGGCATTATTCAGTTCTTCTTTGAAAACACCACCGATGAGCGCGGCTTCAATATCTACATCCTCGATGAGACCAATCGGGTTGAGGTTTATCATCACTGTGAAGGCAGTAAAGAGGAGCTGGTGCGCGATGTCAGCCGGTTCTACTCCTCATCGCACGATCGCTTTACCTATGGTTCAAGCTTTATCAACTTCAACCTGCCGCAGTTCTACCAGATTGTGAACACCGGTGAGCGATTCCAGGTGATTCCGTTCCGTAGCCAGACGCTGACGCAGCTGTGTACCTCGCAGCCTGACAACGACAACAGCGACTATCAGCCACGCTATCAGGTGCACTGATGCTGACGGGCTGCCTGCGCTCTGCAGGTGGCCGCTATCTTCCCGGCTTGTCACCCGCTTCACGCTATTTGCGGGCATTTCCTGTTGCTTTTCCACCTTCAACTGCGATGATAAGCATCCAGGTAAAGGACATGAAGAGCATAAAGAATGAAGAAAGTAATAAGCCTGTTGGCCATGACACTGGCAGTAATCAGCCTTGCAGGTTGTGGTCTGAAAGGACCGCTCTACTTCCCGCCGAAGGATCAGCCGAAGAAACAACAAGCCCCAACCGACCGCCAGAAAGCGGATGCCTCTAAAGCCGATGTCGGCGGGCTGGTTACCGGCAATTCAGGCGTAAAAGCGAACTAATCTGATGGCTTATCCGGCGGAGCAAAAAATGCAGTTCTCCAAAATGCACGGTCTCGGCAACGATTTTATGGTTGTGGATGCGGTGACACAAAACGTCTTCTTTTCGCCGGAATTGATCCGCCGGCTGGCCGATCGTCATCTGGGGATCGGTTTCGATCAACTGCTGATTGTTGAACCGCCTTACGATCCCGATCTCGATTTCCACTATCGCATTTTCAACGCTGACGGCAGTGAAGTCGCACAGTGCGGCAACGGTGCGCGCTGCTTTGCCCGCTTTGTTCAGCTGAAAGGGCTGACCAACAAAAGTGACATCCGGGTCAGTACGCAGAATGGCCGCATGGTGTTGACCGTCACGCCTGACGACCAGGTGCGCGTCAACATGGGCGAGCCAAACTTTGAGCCTCAGCAGGTGCCGTTCCGCGCCAACAAGGCCGAAAATCTCTATCTGCTGCGCGTGGCCGAACAGACGGTGATGCTGGGTGCGGTGTCGATGGGCAACCCGCACTGCGTTATCCAGGTCGAAAGTGTCAAAACCGCGCAGGTTGAACTGCTGGGTCCGATTCTGGAGAGTCATGAACGCTTCCCGGATCGCGTCAATGTCGGTTTTATGGAGATCATCAATCCCGAACATATCCGCCTGCGCGTCTACGAACGCGGTGCGGGTGAAACGCAGGCGTGCGGCAGCGGCGCCTGTGCTGCCGTTGCATGTGGCATTCAGCAGGGCATTCTGGCACCCAAAGTGCGTGTCGACCTGCCTGGCGGAACGCTGCACATCACCTGGAAAGGCGCCGGTCAGCCGCTCTATATGACCGGGCCTGCGACACACGTCTACGATGGGTTTATTCATCTATGAAAAATATCGAAGAGCAGGCTGACAGTTCGGTTCTGCTGGACGATCAGGCCGTCAGTGATTATCTGCGGCAGAATCCCGATTTCTTTATCCGCAATGCCCGTGCAGTTGAACAGATGGCCGTGCCGCATCCGGTGCGTGGCAGCGTCTCTCTGGTCGAATGGCATATGGCGCGGCAACGCAACCATATTCAGCGGCTGGAAGAAGAGATCACGCTGCTGATGGAGCAGGCCAGCGCTAACCACGAACTGTTTGACCGTCTGCTGTCGCTGGAGAGCCATCTGGCCGCGGCTGACTCGCTGCAGGATATGCTCAACCGTCTGCATCGCTGGGCGCGTGAGCTGGGCCTGGCGGGTGCCAATGTGCGGCTGTTCAGTGATAAATGGCTGCTGGGCGCGCCCTCCGATTTCTTTCAGCTGAGCCTCTCGCGTCAGGCGTTTGAACCGCTGCGTATTCAGCGCTTCGGTAACCAGCATCACTATCTTGGCAACATTAACGGGCCGGAACTGCTGCTGCTGTTGCCGCAGGCCAAAGCGATCGGGTCGGTTGCCATGTCGCTGATGGGTGAGGAGGGCGATCTCGGCGTGCTGGTGTTCAGCAGTCGTGACAGCCAGCACTATCAATCGGGCATGGGGACACTGCTGTTGCAGCATCTGTCGCAGATGATGCCTGATCTGCTCTCCCGCTGGGTTGAACGCGCATGAGTAGCGCGCTGCAGGAGGCCGTCGACGGATTTCTGCGCTACCTGAAAGTGGAGCGCCAGCTCAGTCCGTTAACCCAGAGCAGCTATGCGCGACAGCTTGCCGCGCTGGTGGCGATTGCTGATGAGATGAAGCTCAGCAGCTGGGCGCAGCTGGAACCGGCGCAGGTGCGCAGCATGGCGGCGCGTAGCCGTCGCGCCGGACTGGCCGCCAGCAGCCTCGCGTTGCGGCTCTCCGCCCTGCGCAGTTTTCTCGACTGGCAGGTGAGCCAGGGTTTGCTTTCTGCCAACCCGGCCAAAGGGGTGATGACGCCGCGTAAAGCGCGCCATCTGCCTAAAAACATTGATGTTGATGAAGTAAACCAGCTGCTGGAGATCGACCTTAGCGATCCGCTGGCGGTGCGCGACCGGTCGATGCTGGAAGTGATGTATGGCGGCGGTTTGCGTCTCTCTGAACTGGTGAATATGGATTGTCGCCACGTCGATCTCGATTCAGGCGAAGTGTGGGTAGTCGGTAAGGGCAGCAAAGAGCGCCGGATACCGATTGGTCGCACGGCGGTCGCCTGGATCCAGCACTGGCTGCCGCTGCGTGAAACCTTTGGCGGCCAGGATGATGCGCTGTTTCTTTCGACGCGCGGCAACCGCATCTCGCCACGCAACGTGCAGAAACGCTTTGCCGAATGGGGCATCAGACAGGGCGTGGCCAGCCATATCCATCCGCATAAGCTACGACACTCATTTGCCACGCATCTGCTGGAATCCAGCGGTGACCTGCGCGCCGTGCAGGAGTTGCTGGGTCACGCAAACCTGTCGACGACCCAGATCTATACCCATCTCGATTTCCAGCATCTGGCTTCGGTGTATGACGCTGCGCATCCCCGCGCCAAACGAGGAAAGAACGAATGAAGTTTTATCGTCCGCTGTCGGCCATAAAAGCCATGACCTTCGACCTTGATGACACTCTCTACGATAACTACCCGGTCATCCGTCGTACCACCCTGGAGTCCCATGCCGCGTTGCAGGCTTTTCATCCGGCGCTGCGTGACTTCACGCCGCAGGATTATCAGCAGTTGCGCGATGAGCTGCTGCAGCGCGAACCTGATATCTATCATGATGTTTCGGAGTGGCGACGCCGTTCGGTTGAGCTGGCGATGCTGAATATCGGCCTCTCTGCCGCTGAAGCCACTGCGGGTGCGGCAGAAGTGATGGCGGTCTTCCATCAGTGGCGGAGTCAGGTCGAGATGCCGGATGAGACGCACCAGACGCTGAAAACCCTGGCGGAGAAAATCCCGCTGGTGGCGGTCACCAACGGCAACGCCTGCCCGGAAAAAATGGGCATTGCCGAATACTTCCGCTTCACGCTGCGGGCCGGGCCAGACGGGCGCGCCAAGCCATGGCAGGATATGTATCAGCTTGCCGCGCAACGCCTTGATATCGCGCCACACCATATTCTGCACGTGGGTGATGACCTGACCACCGACGTGGCGGGCTCACTGCGCTGCGGGCTGCAGGCCTGCTGGATTAACCTGCGGCAGGGTAACCTGATGCATATCCCGGATGCGCGCCTGTTGCCACATGTCGAAATTTCGCGGTTGGCATCACTCACCTCACTGCTATAATGGCTGTAAATTTATCCAGTCGTCTCCACTTTTTGTTTTGCCGCCGTCCCTTATCCGGCACCTGTATCGCCGCCTGACTGGCAGCGATAATGCCTTGCGGCAGGCGGAATAATCAGTGTGACGACGGCGTTTTTTTCTTTGGTAATCGGTGCTTATGGACGTTTCTGAACTGCTCGATGGTTTGAATGACAATCAGCGCGCTGCCGTTGCGGCACCGCGCAGTAACCTGCTGGTGCTGGCAGGCGCGGGCAGTGGTAAAACGCGGGTGCTGGTGCATCGCATTGCCTGGCTGATGTCGGTGGAGAACTGCTCGCCCTATTCGATTATGGCGGTGACCTTTACCAACAAAGCGGCAGCGGAGATGCGTCACCGTATCGAGCATCTGATCGGCACCAGTCAGGGCGGGATGTGGATCGGAACCTTTCACGGTCTGGCGCACCGCTTACTGCGCGCCCACCATCTTGACGCCGGTCTGCCACAGGATTTTCAGATCCTCGACAGCGAAGATCAGCTACGTCTGCTCAAGCGCCTGATCAAATCAATGAACCTTGATGACAAACAGTGGCCTGCGCGTCAGGGCATGTGGTACATCAATGGCAAAAAAGATGAAGGCCTGCGACCAAAGCATATCGAAAGCTACGGCAATCCGATTGAGCAGACATGGCTGCGCATCTATCAGGCCTATCAGGAAGCCTGTGATCGCGCCGGTTTAGTCGACTTTGCCGAGCTGTTGCTGCGCGCCCATGAGTTATGGCTCAACAAGCCACACATTCTTAATCACTACCGCGAACGCTTTACCAACGTGCTGGTGGATGAGTTCCAGGATACCAACAACATTCAGTATGCCTGGATTCGGATGCTGGCGGGCGACAGTGGCCGGGTGATCATCGTGGGCGATGATGACCAGTCGATCTACGGCTGGCGCGGCGCACAGGTCGAGAATATTCAGCGCTTTCTGCAGGATTTCCCCGGCGCGGAAACGATCCGTCTGGAGCAGAACTACCGCTCAACCAATAACATCCTGAAAGCCGCCAACGCCCTGATCGCTAACAACAATGGTCGCCTGGGTAAAGAGCTGTGGACCGAAGGCAGCGATGGCGAACCGATCTCGATCTACTGCGCCTTTAATGAGCTGGATGAAGCACGCTTCGTGGTTAACCGCATCAAAGTCTGGATGGAGAACGGCGGCGCGCTTAACGACTGCGCCATTCTCTATCGCAGCAACGCCCAGTCGCGTGTGCTGGAAGAGGCATTGCTGCAGAGCAGCATGCCGTACCGTATTTATGGCGGCATGCGCTTCTTCGAACGTCAGGAGATCAAAGATGCGCTCTCCTATCTGCGTCTGATGGCGAACCGCAATGACGACGCGGCATTTGAACGCGTGGTGAATACCCCGACGCGCGGCGTGGGCGATCGCACGCTCGACGTGGTGCGTCAGACGGCCCGTGAACGTCAGATGACGCTGTGGCAGGCAACGCGTGAACTGCTGCAAAGCCGTGCGCTGGCTGGCCGGGCCGCGTCTGCGCTGCAACGCTTCTGTGAACTGGTTGATTCTCTGGCAACCGAAACCGCCGAGTTACCGCTGCATGTTCAGACTGACCGGGTCATCAAAGACTCTGGCCTGTGGCTGATGTATGAGCAGGAAAAAGGTGAGAAGGGTCAGGCGCGTATCGAAAACCTTGAGGAGCTGGTGACCGCTACGCGGCAGTTCAGCTATCAGGATGAAGATGAAGATCTGATGCCACTGCAGGCCTTTTTATCCCACGCCGCGCTGGAAGCGGGCGAAGGCCAGGCAGACAAATGGCAGGATGCGGTTCAGCTGATGACGCTCCACTCGGCAAAAGGGCTGGAGTTCAGCCAGGTGTTTATCGTCGGCATGGAAGAGGGCATGTTCCCGAGCCAGATGTCACTGGATGAAGGTGGCCGGCTGGAGGAGGAACGTCGTCTGGCTTATGTCGGCGTGACCCGTGCGATGCTCAAGCTGACGCTGACCTACGCCGAAACCCGCCGACTCTATGGTAAGGAAGTGTATCACCGGCCGTCCCGTTTTATCGGCGAACTGCCCGAAGCGTGCATAGAAGAAGTGCGTCTGCGCGCCAGCGTCAGCCGTCCGGTAAACCATCAGCGGATGGGTGCCCCGGTGACCAAAAATGACAGTGGATTCGCGCTGGGTCAGCGTGTTCATCACGCAAAATTTGGCGAAGGCACCATCATTAATCTGGAAGGCAGCGGCGAGCATAGCCGTCTTCAGGTGGCGTTTCAGGGGCAGGGAATCAAGTGGCTGGTGGCGGCTTACGCGAAGCTTGAAACGCTTTAGCGTGCGGTTGACGGCTTTTTCGTCTCAGCGTAACATGCGCCCACTATTATCATGAGAGGACAATGCCTTGGACACGCCCAGTCGATGCTGGCTCAATGACCTGGATTCCAGGAATAACATCTAAGGCTACCTCTTTACGCGGGTAGCCTTAGCGGTTATCAGCGACCTCCCTTTTTGATTCCGTCGCGAGTCAGCACTGATTTATCTCTGAAACTCTGTTTCCGTGTTCAGGCTGCCCGTTCCATGTTGAGGAACGGCGGACTGCCTTGTCCCATTTAGTCTGCAATGGGGAGTATTGCTATGCTGAGCGCATTTAAACTGGATCACAGCCGCCTGACGCGACTGGAGCTGGAAGACGAAAACGACAAACTGACGACCTCTGTCTGGGTCGATCTGATCGAGCCGGAAGAGGGCGAACGTGATCGCGTGCAATCTGAGCTAGGCCAGAGTCTGGCAACACGGCCTGAGCTGGAGGATATCGAGGCCTCGGCACGCTTCTTCGAAGATGAAGATGGTCTGCATATCCACTCCTTCTTCTTCTATGAAGATGCTGACGATCACGCCGGTAACTCCACCGTGGCGTTCACCATCCGTGAAGGCCGTCTCTACACGCTGCGCGAACGTGAGCTGCCTGCGTTCCGTCTCTATCGCATGCGCGCCCGTAATCAGACCCTGATCGACGGCAATGCCTTTGAGCTGCTGCTCGACCTGTTTGAAACCAAAATCGAGCAGCTGGCGGACGAAATCGAGAACATCTACAGCGCACTGGAGAAACTCAGCCGGGTGATCATGGAAGGTCAGCAGGGCGAAGAGTACGATCAGGCGCTGTCGCGACTAGCGGAACTGGAAGATATCGGCTGGAAGGTGCGTCTCTGTCTGATGGATACCCAGCGCGCCCTGAACTTCCTGGTACGCAAAGCACGTTTGCCGGGCAATCAGCTGGAGCAGGCGCGTGAAATTCTGCGCGATATCGAATCGCTGCTGCCGCATAACGAATCACTGTTTCAGAAGGTCAACTTCCTGATGCAGGCGGCGATGGGTTTCATCAACATCGAGCAGAACCGCATCATCAAGATCTTCTCGGTGGTCTCCGTGGTGTTTCTGCCGCCGACGCTGGTGGCCTCCAGTTACGGGATGAACTTTGAGTTTATGCCGGAACTGAAGTGGAGCTTCGGTTATCCGGCGGCGATCGGCCTGATGATTCTGGCCGGACTGGCGCCTTATCTCTATTTCAAACGTAAAAACTGGCTTTAAAATAAGAACGGGCCATCTGAGATGGCCCGTTCTGCTGGCTCCTGTCCCCATTTCTGCGTAATCTTACCCTCCTGTTTTTACAAATTATTAACTTCTTATGGACGCTTTTTCGTTGCGCGCGCAGTGGACGCTGCTGCTGCTGATCTCAGTATTGCTGGGCGCGGTGCTGCACTATTTTCATGTGCCCGCTGCGCTGTTACTGGGACCGATGATTGTGGGTGTAGTGATGGGGCTGTCGGGTGCCACGCTGCGAATTGATAAACGGCTGTTCCTGCTCGCTCAGGCCGTACTGGGCTGCATGATTGCGCAGAGTCTGTCGCCTTCGATTCTGGCCCCGCTGATTCAGGACTGGCCGATCGTGCTGGCGGTGCTGCTGCTGACGCTGGCGGCCAGCGGCCTGTCAGGTTTTCTGCTGGTGCGCTTCAGTCATCTGCCTGGCCCGACCGGCGCATGGGGATCGTCGCCGGGCGGTGCAACGGCCATGGTGGCGATGGCGGGTGACTTTGGCGCTGACGTGCGGCTGGTCGCATTCATGCAGTATCTGCGGGTGCTGTTTGTCGCCTCGGCGGCCGCGCTGGTGGCGCGCATCGGACTGGGCGATGAGGCGCACAGCGTCTCGCTGCTCTGGTTTCCACCGCTGAATCATGGCTTTGTTATCACCCTGGTGGTGATGCTGACGGGCGCGTGGCTGGGCACCCGACTGCGCATTCCTTCTGGCGCGCTGCTGCTGCCTGCGCTGGCGGGCGCAGCACTGCACAGTAGCGACATCGCGGTGTTACAGGTGCCGGAATGGCTGCTGGCCGTGGCCTATGCACTGATTGGCTGGAGCGTGGGATTACGTTTCACCCGCCCGATTTTTCTGCTGGCACTGCGCACGCTGCCGCAGATGCTGGCCTCGATCTTCGGGCTGATGCTGTTGTGTGGCGGGCTGGCGTGGATGCTGACGCGAATGCTGGATATCGATCTGATGACGGCCTATCTCGCCACCAGTCCAGGCGGGCTGGACACGGTGGCGATCATTGCGGCAGGAACCCAGGTCAACATGGCGTTTGTGATGGCGTTGCAGACGTTGCGTCTGTTTACCATCCTGCTGACCGGCCCGGCTTTAGCGCGCTTTATTTCACGCTATGCGCGAACGGGAACGGAATGAAAACGCCACCGCATCGCAGACAAATACCAGCAGCGCCAGCCAGATGAAGCCAAAGGTCACCATCTTGTCTGGCGTGATGGTCTCACCGTAAAACGCGACCGCCAGCACAAACATCAGCGTCGGGCCGAGATACTGAAAGAAGCCTACGGTGGAAAGTCGCAGACGACTGCAGGCTGCCGCAAACAGCATCAGCGGAATGGTGGTCACAATGCCCGCCGCTATCAGCTTCAGGTTGAGACTCAGTGGGTTGGCGGATAAGTGGCTGGTGGCGCTGTCGGCAAAGCCAAACAGGTAAATCGCCGCCAGCGGAAACAGCCACAGAGTTTCAATCAGCATGCCGCTCTGCGCATCGACCTGAATCTTTTTGCGCACCAGGCCATACAGGGCGAAGCTCAGCGCCAGGCCCAGCGCGATAATCGGTAACGACCCAAACTGCCACAGCTGCACCAGCACACCGACGGTGGCCAGCAGCACGGCGAGCCACTGCAAGCGGCGAAACCGTTCGCGCAAAAACAGCATGCCGAACACCACGTTGATCAGCGGGTTAATAAAGTAGCCCAGGCTGGCTTCCAGCATATGCTGATTGTTGACTGCCCAGATAAACAGCAGCCAGTTGCCGCCGATAGTCACGGCCGTCAGCGCCAGCAGCAGCACTTTTTTAGGCTGGCGCAACACGCTGCGAACGCCGGGCCAGCTGCGGCTCAGGGTAATCAGTAACAGCATAAACAGTGCAGACCAGATCACCCGGTGCGTCATGATTTCCGTGGCGGGAACCTGCTTTACCAGTTTGAAATAAGCGGGCGCAATGCCCCAGATAAAGTAAGCGCCCAGTGCAAAGCCAACGCCCTGGCGGGTTTGTTGCGTATCCATATGCGTTCCATTCAATGGCGTGGTTAGCCGATAAGATAGGTGGCGGTAGCCGTGGCGATATAATCGCCCTGTTGATTGTGCAGTTCCACGCGCGCCACGGCGACTTTGTTACCGGCGCGCAGCAGGCTGCTGGTGGCGGTGAAGCGTTCGCCGCGTCCGGGACGCAGATAGTCGACGCGCATATCAATGGTACCCATGCGTGACAGACGCTGGCGCAGATCCGCTTCGCTGATGCTTTCCTGACGGGTTAACGCATTACTGACGCAGACCATGCCCGCCGCCACATCCAGTACCGACGCGATAACGCCGCCGTGCAGAATCTGCTGCGCCTGGTTGCCCACCAGCATGGTTTTGTTATTGAAGCTGATCTCTGCGTAGTCTGCGTCAAGGCGCATCAGTTCCAGGCCCAGCGCCTGATTAAACGGCATGTGATAAACGAAAATTTCGCCGACCAGCTGGCGAGCGTCCTGCTGTGTCAGCACGGGTGATGACATGATGATGTGTCCTGAAAAAATCGGGCCAGAGGGGCGCGGAATATGAATGAGTTGTGTATTCTATGCCGCCTGCGAGGGTGTTTCCAGTTTAAGAAATCAGCACTCATGCTCACTGCCATTTGCGTGTAGAATGGCCTGCTTTTTACGACACCCTTTCAGTTACTTTGATACGCAGCTGCTCACCGGAGAATTTTATGCGTAAGCATCGCGCCTTGCTGGCGGCAATGTTGATATTTCCTGCGCTGGCGCAGGCGGATGAAGCCCATATTAAAGAGGTTCATGACGCGCCACAGGTTCAGGGCAGCATTATTGCTAACCTGCTGGAGAAGCATGATAACCCGTTTGTTCTCTATCCTTACGAGAACAACTATCTGCTTTATACCTATACCAGCGACCTCAATAAAGAGGCGATCTCCTCCTATAACTGGGGAGAGAATGCCCGCAAAGATGAAGTGAAATTCCAGCTCAGCCTGGCGTTTCCGCTGTGGCGCGGTATTCTGGGCGACAACTCGGTGCTGGCAGCCTCTTACACCCAGCGTTCCTGGTGGCAGCTGTCGAATAGCGCTGAGTCATCGCCATTCCGTGAGACCAACTATGAGCCGCAGATTTTCCTGGGCTGGGCGACCGACTATTCGCTGGCGGGCTGGACACTGCGTGATGTCGAAGTGGGTCTGAATCACCAATCCAATGGACGAAGCGATCCCACCTCGCGCAGCTGGAACCGCGTCTATGCGCGTCTGATGGCAGAGAATGGTAACTTCCTGGCGGAAATCAAACCCTGGTATCGCATCCCTGAAGGGGCGAACAGCGATGATAATCCTGATATCACCAAATATATGGGTTACTACCGCACCCGTCTGGGCTATAAGCTCGGCGACAATATCTTCAGCGTAGAGGGCAACTATAACTGGAACAGCGGTTATGGCGGCGCGACCCTGGGCTGGAGCTACCCTATCACTGAGCACGTTCGCTTCTATACTCAGGTGTTTAGCGGTTACGGTGAATCACTGATCGATTACAACCATCGCCAGACGCGTCTGGGTGTGGGTGTAACACTTAACGACTTGTTCTAATCCATAACGAAAGACAGGAATCGCGTGGCAACCTCGGCAGTTCTTAATCAGGAAGCGCTGGCGCAGCAGGTATTGCAGGATACCTTCGGCTACCAGCATTTTCGTCCCGGTCAGCAGACGATCATCAATGAGGCGCTGAGCGGGCGCGATTGTCTGGTGGTGATGCCCACCGGCGGTGGTAAATCGCTCTGTTATCAGATCCCTGCGCTGGTGCGCGAGGGGCTGACGCTGGTGGTGTCGCCGCTGATCTCGCTGATGAAAGATCAGGTCGATCAGCTGCTGGCGAACGGCGTGGCGGCGGCGTATCTCAACTCCACCATGACGCGCGATCAGCAGCAGACGGTGATGGCCGACTGCCGAACCGGTCGGGTTAAGCTGCTCTACATCGCCCCGGAACGCCTGATGATGGATAACTTCCTGGACAGTCTGGCGCACTGGCAACCGGCGATGCTGGCGGTGGATGAAGCGCACTGTATTTCCCAGTGGGGCCACGATTTCCGTCCGGAATATGGCGCACTCGGCAAGATGCGTCAGCGCTTCCCGGAATTACCGGTAATGGCGCTGACCGCGACCGCGGATGAAACCACCCGCAACGACATCGTTAACCTGCTGCATATGCAGGATCCGCTGATCCAGATCAGCAGCTTTGACCGCCCCAATATTCGCTACACGCTGGTGGAGAAATTTAAACCCACCGATCAGCTGCTGCGTTACGTTCAGGATCAGCGCGGCAAGTGCGGCATTATCTACTGCAACAGCCGGGCGAAGGTGGAAGACACCGCCGCGCGACTGCAAAGCCGGGGCTTCAGCGTCGGGGCATACCACGCCGGTATCGACAGCGAGCAGCGTGGCCGGGTGCAGGAAGCGTTTCAGCGTGACGATCTGCAAATCGTGGTGGCGACGGTGGCCTTTGGCATGGGCATCAACAAGCCCAACGTCCGTTTTGTGGTCCACTTCGATATTCCGCGCAACATCGAGTCCTATTATCAGGAAACCGGGCGAGCCGGACGTGATGGTCTGCCTGCCGAAGCGATGATGCTTTACGACCCGGCCGATATGGCCTGGCTGCGTAAATGTCTGGAAGAGAAAGTGCCCGGGCCGCTGCAGGATATTGAGCGTCACAAACTCAACGCCATGGGCGCGTTTGCTGAAGCGCAGACCTGCCGCCGTCTGGTGCTGCTGAACTATTTTGGCGAGGGCCGCCAGCAGCCGTGCGATAACTGCGATATCTGTCTCGACCCACCCAAACGTTATGACGGCCTGGTTGAAGCGCAAAAAGCGCTCTCCGGTATCTACCGCGTGGGTCAGCGTTTTGGTATGGGCTATATCGTTGAGGTGCTGCGCGGGTCCAACAATCAGCGTATCCGTGAGCAGGGTCATGACAAGCTGCCGGTCTATGGACTGGGCAAAGATCAGAGCCACGAACATTGGGTGAGCGTGTTACGTCAGCTAATCCATCTGGGGCTGGTGACGCAGAACATCGCTATGCATTCGGCTCTGCAGCTCACCGAAGCGGCGCGCCCGGTGCTGCGCGGTGAAGTGCCACTGATGCTGGCGGTGCCGCGTTTGATCACCGCAAAAACAAAAAGCAGCAGTCCGGCGAAGTTTCACGGTGGCAACTACGATCGCAAACTGTTCGCCAAGCTGCGTAAGCTGCGAAAAGCGATCGCCGATGAAGAGAATATTCCGCCTTACGTGGTGTTCAATGACGCCACACTGATAGAGATGGCAGAACAGATGCCGGTCAGCGCGTCCGAGATGCTCAGCGTCAACGGCGTGGGTCACCGCAAACTGGAGCGCTTTGGCAAACCTTTCCTGGTGATGATCAAAGAGCATCTTGATGATGAAGAGTAAAGGACACTGATTATGCTGATGTTATTCGCCACTGTGGCGCTGGTGCATCTGGTGGCGCTGATGAGCCCCGGCCCCGATTTCTTTTTCGTGTCACAGACTGCCGCCAGCCGCTCGCGCAAAGAGGCGATGATGGGTGTACTGGGCATTACGCTGGGCATTGTGGTCTGGGCGGGTGTGGCGCTGATGGGGCTGCATCTGATTCTGGAAAAAATGGCCTGGCTGCATCAGATCATCATGGTCGGCGGTGGACTTTATCTGTTGTGGATGGGCTGGCAGCTGATGTGCTCGGCACGTCAGCGTCACAAACAGCCGCAGCAGGATGAGCCGGTGGTTGCGTTGCCGAAACGCGGCATGAGCTTTCTCAAAGGCCTGCTGACGAATCTGTCGAATCCTAAAGCCATTATCTACTTCGGCAGCGTCTTCTCGCTATTTGTTGGCGACGATGTCGGTTCGGCGGAGCGCTGGGGTCTGTTCCTGCTGATTGTCGGTGAAACTTTTGCCTGGTTTACCCTGGTGGCGGCGATTTTTGCGCTGCCGTGGATCCGCGCTAAGTATCAGCGACTGGCGAAATGGGTCGATGGCATGGCCGGCGTACTGTTTGCCGGTTTTGGTATCCACCTGATTCTTTCGCGTTAAACTCTGTTTCAGCCCTTATGCCGGCGTGCGCGTTGCGCCTCCGGCAGAAACCTCCCTTGCTGTCGCTTCCTCCAGAGAGTTCGCTTGTGTGACGGATGTCACATCCCAGGGCTCAGGGAGTTTTGCTGTTGCAACCGCAGATAAATCGTCACTCTTTATTAATCATTCATATCCATATCTCCATTAAAGTCGGGAAGCAGGCGCAACGTTTATGGAGAGGATGATGAGAGTGAAGTTCATATTACTGGTGTTGATGACGGCCTGTATCAGCGCCTGCGCCTCGCCTGATGCCGCCCGCAACCCTTTGCCAGCGCCGGGCCAGACCGATGAGGTCACCTCGATCCTGATGCAGACGCTGTCCGATGTCGATCAGACGCAGGGCGAAAGGATTAGCCGGATCTCTGCGACGTTTCTCGGGACACCCTATGAAGCGGATACGCTGATCGGTTCTCCCACGCGTCCGGAAGCGCTGGTGATCAATTTCAACGGTGTGGATTGTTACACGCTGCTTGATTACGTGCAGGCGCTGAGCCGCAGCCACGATCGTGCCAGCTTTGAGGCTAACCTGATTCGGACCCGCTACGCTGGCGGTGAGGTAAGCTACCGGAATCGTCGCCACTTTTTCTCCGACTGGTTTGCCGATAGCCCGCGCAATGCCGATGACGTGACCCGCACTCTTAGCCCGGATACGGTGACGGTGGTGAAGCACCTGAATCGTCAGGCCAGCGGAGCAGAACAGGTGCCCGGTCTGGGTGTGATTGCACGTCCTGTCACTTACATTCCGGCCCGGGCGATCACACCGCAGGTGCTGAAGCAAATTCAGACCGGCGATTACGTGGGGGTTTACGCCACCAGTCAGAGCCTGGATGTTACGCATGTGGGGATTGCTGTCCGGCATGATGGCCGCTTGTGGTTCAGGAACGCCTCTTCGCTGGCCGTTAATCGAAAAGTTGTCGATGCGCCGTTCAGGGAATATATGCGTTCGAAGCCGGGCATCATTGTGTTGCGTGCGGTTCCACTGGCAGCGCCGTAGCGGGGCCAGGGAATAAGGGATAATCTTCCGCGCCGAATTCGGCGCGAAAGACGTTAAGCGATTTTTCTGGCGCTGGCCAGCAGTGCGCCTACCGCCATAAACAGCCCGCCAAAAATGCGGTTCATTAACTTCATCTGTTTTGGTCCCTTAATCCAGCCCGCAATCCGCGTTGCCAGCGTGGCGTAGCCAATCATCACGATGATATCGACCACAACGGTGGTGACGCCGAGCACCAGATACTGCATAAATAGCGGCTGATGCGGCTGAATAAATTGCGGGAACAGGGCGGCGAGAAAGACGATACTTTTCGGGTTGGTCAGGTTAACCAGCACGGCGCGTTTGAACAGGCGACGACGCGGCATCGCTCTGGCGACTGCATCCAGATCAATGCCACCCGCTGAGCGCCACTGCTGAATACCCAGCCAGACCAGATAGGCCGCACCGGCCCATTTCAGAATCTCAAACGCCAGCAGCGACTGAGAAAACAGCGCGCCCAGACCGATGCCGACCAGCACGATATGCAGCGCCAGGCCGACCTGCAAACCGGAGATAGAGGCCACCGTGCCGCGATAGCCGTGGCTGATACCGGTACTCATGGTGTTGATTGCGCCGGAACCGGGCGACAGGCTGAGAATTGTAGTGGTAAGCAGATAGGTCAGCCACCATTCGATGGTCATGGGTCAGGCTCTCTTTAGTAGCGGAATTGTGACACAATACGCCAGAAATAAGCGCGGCGCTACGGCCTGCGCATGGCATTCAGGACTCTGTATCCGGTCATCAGGAGGGCGAATGAATCAACACAAAGCCAGCTGGCTGCGACGAGAAAAAGCCTTTGCTGCCTTCGCTACCGGGCCACTGCTCGATTTCTGGCACAGCCGCGAAGAGCTTGAGTTTACCGGCGTGGGTAATCTGACGCTGCGCTACGTCCGCTTCACATCACCGCAACACAAGCGTGTGATCCTGATTGTGCCGGGACGCATCGAGAGTTACATAAAATATCCTGAGCTGGCGTACGATCTGTTTCACTGCGGATTTGATGTGGTGATCCTTGACCATCGCGGCCAGGGGCGTTCCGATCGCCTGCTGGAAGATTCACACCGCGGTCACGTGGCGGAATTTACCCATTATGTCGACGACCTTGAAACGCTCTATCTGAAAGAGATTATCAGCGGTCACTACCAGCAGCGCTATGCGCTGGCTCACTCCATGGGCGGCGCAATCTTAACGCTGTTTCTGGCGCGTCAGCCGCAGGCGTTTCATGCGGTCGCGCTGGTGGCGCCGATGTTTGGCATTGCTTTACCGTTGCCCTCTTTTCTGGCCCATCGGATCCTGGACTGGGCGGAGAAGCGTCCGGCCATGCGCGATGGCTATGCGCTCGGCACCGGCCGCTGGCGTGCGCATCCGTTTGGCATTAACCGGCTGACGCACAGCACCGAGCGTTACCGGCGAAATCTGCGCTTTTATGCGGACGATCCGGCGATTCGCGTTGGCGGGCCAACCTACCATTGGGTACGTGAAGGCATCCATGCAGGTCGCAACATCATCAGTCAGGTCGATAAAATCACCACGCCACTGTTACTGTTACAGGCCAGCGATGATCGGGTGGTCGACAATCGTTCGCAGGACCTTTTTTGTGCCGCGATGGCGGCGGCGGGTCATCCGTGTGAGGGCAATAAGCCACGGGTGATCGACGGTGCGCGTCATGAGATCCTGTTTGAAAAGGATGAGATGCGCGCCGAAGCACTCAATGCAGTGGTCGACTTCTTTTCCTCGCACCACTGACGTTATTTATCCGACCGGTTAAGGCCGGCAGAACCAGATACCCGAGGTTTTCATGTATCACATCGTTGCATCCGATCTGGATGGCACGCTGCTTTCTCCCGAACATCGTCTGACCCCTTTTGCGCGTGAAACGCTGCAGCAGCTGGTCGCGAAAGATATTCACTTTATATTCGCCACCGGCCGTCATCATATCGATGTCGGACAGATGCGCGACAGCCTGGCGATTCCGGCCTATATGATCACCTCAAACGGCGCGCGCGTGCACAACGCAGAGGGCGAACTGGTGTTCAGTCATAATCTGGATGAGGATATCGCCAGCGATCTGTTTGGCCTGCAATATCATCACAGCGATATCCTGACCCACGTTTACCGCGACGATGAGTGGTTTGTCAGCCGCTCAAGCCCGGCTGAGCAGGACTATTTCCGCGAGTCGGTGTTCAACTATCAGGTCTATGAGCCGGGTCTGCTGCCAACCGATAATATCAGCAAGGTCTTTTTCACCTGCGAAAATCCCGAGCATCTGATCCCGATGGAACAGGCGATTGAAGCGCGCTGGGGCGATCGGGTTAACGTCAGTTTCTCACTGCCTACCTGTCTGGAAGTGATGGCGGGCGGCGTGTCGAAAGGGCATGCGCTGGAAGCGGTCGCGAAAACGCTGGGCCATTCACTGGAAAGCTGTATCGCCTTTGGCGACGGCATGAACGATGTGGAGATGCTGAGCATGGCGGGTAAGGGCTTTATCATGCAGAACGCCCATCAGCGGTTGAAAGATACGCTGCCGGAGCTGGATGTGATCGGTTCAAATGCCGATGATGCCGTGCCGCAGACGCTGCGCACGCTCTATCTTGCTTA
The DNA here is from genome assembly GCF_011800685.1 of Pantoea sp. EKM10T. Lineage (NCBI taxonomy): Bacteria > Pseudomonadati > Pseudomonadota > Gammaproteobacteria > Enterobacterales > Erwiniaceae > Pantoea > Pantoea sp. EKM10T. The sequence goes on along the minus strand of NZ_JAALEU010000008.1, from coordinate 29,333 downwards.
AGCCGTCAGCGCAAAAAAAGGGCCGGATATCCGGCCCTTTTTTATTGCCGTCAGGCAGGGGTCTTTTTGTGTTTGTGTTCGCTGACCATGGTCAGTAACAGCAGGATAACCGCCAGCACACAGCCAGCAATCATCACCATGAAGCCGCCGTCCCAGCCGAAGTAATCGACGGTGTAACCGACAATGGCGCTGGCCGCCACCGATCCACCCAGATAGCCGAACAGGCCGGTGAAGCCCGCCGCTGTCCCCGCCGCTTTTTTCGGGGCCAGCTCCAGCGCGTGCAGACCAATCAGCATCACCGGACCGTAGATCAGGAAGCCAATCACAATCATACAGGCCATATCGACGCCAGGATTGCCCGCCGGGTTAAGCCAGTAGATCACGGTCGCGATGGTTACCAGCGTCATAAAGAACACCCCGGTCGCACCGCGATTACCGCGGAACACTTTGTCCGACATCCAGCCGCACAGCAGCGTTCCGGGGATCCCCGCATACTCATACAGGAAGTAAGCCCACGACGATTTATCCAGCGTGAAGTGTTTTACTTCTCTGAGATAGGTCGGCGACCAGTCGAGAATGCCGTAGCGCAGCAGATAAACAAACACGTTGGCCAGCGCGATGTACCACAGCAGCTTGTTCGGCAGCACATATTTCATGAAGATCTGTTTAGCCGTCAGCTCCTCTTCGTGGCTGGCATCATAGTCGGGCGGATAGTCGTTTTTGTACTCTTCAATCGGTGGCAGACCACAGGATTGCGGCGTATCACGCATCAGCGCAAAGGCCAGAATCGCAATGGCGATGGCGCCAAACGCCGGCATATAGAGTGCCGCTTTCCAGTCGTTGAACCACGCCATACCGAGCAGGAACAGCAGAGGCGGAATACCGCCGCCGACATTATGGGCGCAGTTCCAGACCGAAACGATCCTGCCGCGCTCTTTCTGCGACCACCAGTGAACCATGGTACGTCCACAAGGTGGCCAGCCCATGCCCTGGAACCAGCCGCAGATAAACAGCAGCACGAACATCACCATAATGCTGGAGGTGGCCCAGGGAACGAATCCCATGATCAGCATCACTGTCGCAGCCAGAATCAGGCCTGCCGGTAAGAAGACGCGCGGGTTTGAGCGGTCAGAGACCGATCCCATGATGAATTTTGAAAAGCCGTAGGCGATGGATATGCCGGATAAGGCAAAACCGAGATCGCCACGTGAAAAACCCTGCTCTACCAGGTAGGGCATGGCGAGTGCGAAGTTTTTTCTGACCAGATAGTAGGCGGCGTAACCAAAGAAGATCCCGATGAAAATTTGCCAGCGCAGACGACGGTAGAGCGGATCAACGTGATCCTCCGCCACCTGCGGCTGACGTGGTGCAGGTTTAAAAATGCTCAGCATCAGTGAGGCCCTCCAGGGCACATTATGGTTTTTAATTCCCAGCAGGTTGGGGCAGGAAAAGAGCAGAAGAAAATGGACGCAGAATGTTCCATTTCGCGCAAAGAATAGTGTTAGTTGCGCAACGTTACTGTGATGAATGACACATTTGTTACACTTTTATTACATTCTGGAGCGGAAGTGATCATGCGATGGATCATTTCGCGCATTTTATCTGGCTGAAAGATCTTTATGCAGACAGTTATGTCAGGAAGCGAAAGCCCTTTCCGATGGCTATTCTGATCGCCTGGTTTGTAATCAGATGTCAACCAGATTTCACAGCCTGATGGCAGCACATTGTTTACACTGACGGCCTGTTAATTTCGGGGTCGTCACCGTGTTTTTATTGATTATTACCACCATTCTGTGGGCCTTTTCGTTCAGTCTGATTGGCGAATACCTTGCCGGGCAGGTGGACAGCTGGTTCTCTGTACTGATGCGACTGGCGCTGGCTGCGCTGGTATTTTTACCTTTCCTGCGCTGGCGTGGTCATCGCCCTTCAACGCTGTTGCTTTACATGCTGGTCGGGATGCTGCAGCTGGGCGTGATGTATCTGCTGAGTTTCGAAGCCTATCTCTATCTTAGCGTGTCGGAATTCCTGCTGTTTACGGTGATGACGCCGCTTTATGTGACGCTGATTTACGATCTGATCAGCCGTCGTCCACTGCGCATGGGTTATATCTTCAGTGCACTGCTGGCTGTGGCAGGTGCGGCCATTATTCGCTATGACAAAGTCAGCGATCATTTCTGGTTTGGTCTGCTGTTAGTGCAACTGGCAAATATCTGCTTTGCGGCGGGAATGGTGGGCTATAAGCGTCTGCAGGAGACCCGCCCGATGCCGCAGCACACCGCCTTCTCCTGGTTCTATCTGGGTGCGGTGTTGATTGCGGTGATCGCCTGGTGTGCCTGGGGCAATCCACAGAAGTTGCCGACCACCTCATTGCAGTGGGGCATTCTGGTCTGGCTGGGCATTGCGGCTTCCGGTCTCGGCTATTTTATGTGGAATTATGGTGCGACCCAGGTCGATGCCGGCACGCTGGGCATTATGAATAACATGCACGTTCCTGCCGGGCTGCTGGTGAATCTGGCTATCTGGCAGGAGAAACCGCACTGGCCAAGCTTTATTGCGGGCGCAATGGTGATCCTCGCCTCGCTGTGGGTGCATAAGCGCTGGGTGGTGGGGCGCGGTGACCGATCATAAACAGGGCTGCAACAGGGGTGCGGCCTCCCGGGCTGGCGCGTCCGATCGCGAAGGAATCTCACATCCCTGTGGATCGGCCGGGCCATCCCTGGCCCGGACGCTTCGCTCTTCAGACGCGCCAGCCCTGGAGACTTAACAGCATCATCGCAGTAGAACCAGGGGCTCAGAGCGAATATGAAGGAGGGGATGGCGCGCTGAAACGTAGAGCATTCGCAATGGAGTTGGCGTGTGCGATCGTGAAGGAATCTTACAGGATGGTTCAGAAACGCGCCCGGCGCTTTTTCCCCCTGCGACGAACGCTCCACCGATGACCCGCTTTCACTCCCCAGGGCTGGCCTGGTGTTGCTAATTAAAAAGCCATGAAGAAGCTTAAGGGAAGAGGTGGCGCAACTGAGGAGCAAAGCGTCCGAGCCAGGGATGGCGAGGCCGTGCTGCATGGATGCAGGCTTTCTTTGCGATCAGATGCGCCACTTCTGACCACGCAGGTACCCGAAGCGATCAGCCACAGACGTTAAGCAGGCTTTTCACTCTTAGGACGCTGAATCATCGCCAGCCCTTTCAAGAAGTTACGCAGAATCTGATCGCCGCATTCGCGATAGTTCTTATGATCAGGTTTGCGGAAAATCGCACCAATCTCAGCCTGTGAAACGGTAAAATTCACGCGTTTCAGTACATCAGGAATGTCGGTGGTTTTCAGATCAAAAGCGATACGCAGCTTTCTCATGAAGATGTTATTGGTCATCTTGCGCTCAATCGACGGCGCGGGCGCATCTTCACTTTTGCCGCGACGGTAGAAGATCAGGCCATTCAGGAAATAACCCATCAGCACATCGGGGCAGGGACGGAACGCAGCATCGTCATCTTTTTTCAGCCACGCCTGAATATCCGCCAGCGGCACGTCACATTGCGCCAGCGCAAAAATCTCCACCATTTTGGCATCGCTCAGGTTGAGCATATAGCGCACGCTGCGCAGAATATCATTGTTAGTCATGGTGAAATCTTCTCGTGGTCAGTCGACAGGCTGCGCATTATAGGGGATTTTGCCCGCCTTCGCGCAGGTTTGTGCCCGCCAGATTATCGCTGCAACACCGCACCGGGCAGCGCGGCGTCGCGCACAAAAGGCAGATGCTCACAGGCGTGCTGACGGGCAAAGCGGATAAACGCTTCCAGCACCGGCTGACGTTGCTCCCCTTCGCGCACGGCCGCATAAAGACGGCTCCACAGGCCATCGCCCAGCGTGCGGGTGACCACCAGACCCTGCTTCTCAAAACTCTCCACCACCCAGTGCGGCAGCGCGGCAATCCCCATACGTGCCGAGACCATCTGAATCATCAGCAGGGTATTATCCACACTTTTCAGTGCCGGACTGACGCCTGCGGGCTGCAGGAAGTGACGCCAGATATCCAGACGCTGACGCTGCACCGGATAGATCATCAACACCTCATCGGCTAGATCTTCCGGCGAAATCTGCTCAACCTGCGCCAGCGGGTGATCCGTTGCCAGCACCAGCCGCACTTCATAATCAAACATCGGGGAGTAGAACAGACCCGAGCGCGCCAGGATATCGGAGGTCAGCACCACATCCAGCTCACCCTGTTGCAGGGCGGGTTGAGGATCAAAGGTCACGCCCGATTTGAAATCCATCACCACCTGCGGCCAGCTCTGACGGAATTTATCCAGCGCGGGGGTCAGCCACTGAATGCAGCTATGGCACTCTATTGCCACCCGCAGCGTGGTCTGATGTGGCTCATGGCAGGCCTGCAATGCCTGCTGAATCTGCGGCAGCACCTGCTCTGCCAGCTGCAGCAGAATATCGCCCTGCGGCGTAAAGCGCAGCGGCTGACTTTTACGCACGAACAGGCGGAATCCCAGCCGCTGCTCCAGATCGCTGAACTGATGAGACAACGCCGATTGCGTCTGATGAAGCTGGGCCGCCGCCGCCGCCAGCGAGCCCGTATTGCGCAGAGCCTGAAGCGTCCGCAGGTGCTTGAGTTCGATCATGAGAGTCCTTCACATCGAAAATGAACATATTGCGCTTGAGCAATATACAGTACCCGCAGAGTATAGCAGTGTAAACATCTGGACGGCTAAACATCTTTGGCTGCCCATTTCAGCCAAAGTGAAAGATTATCTGGAGAACAGCACATGACTATCCTGAACCATACCCTGGGCTTTCCCCGTATTGGCCTGCGCCGTGAACTGAAAAAAGCGCTGGAGAGTTACTGGGCTGGCGACAGCACGCAGCAGGCGTTACTGGCGACGGGCCGTGAGCTGCGTGCGCGACACTGGCAACAACAGAAAGAGGCGGGTGTCGATCTGCTGCCGGTCGGCGATTTCGCCTGGTATGACCATGTGCTGACCACCAGCCTGATGCTGGGCAACGTGCCCGCGCGTCATCAGAACAAAGCCGGCACCGTAGACCTCGACACCCTGTTCCGCCTGGGACGCGGTCGTGCGCCGACCGGCGAGCCTGCGGCGGCGGCAGAAATGACCAAATGGTTTAACACCAACTATCACTACATGGTGCCAGAATTTACCCAGGGTCAGACGTTTAAACTGACCTGGACCCAACTGCTGGATGAGGTGGATGAGGCACTGGCGCAGGGACACAACATCAAGCCAGTGCTGCTGGGGCCGGTGACGTATCTGTGGCTGGGTAAAGTGAAGGGTGAGCCGTTTGAACGTCTGTCGCTGCTGGAGGGAATTCTGCCGGTCTATCAGCAGGTGCTGGCGGAACTGGCTAAGCGCGGCATCGAATGGGTACAGATTGATGAACCTGCTCTGGCACTGGAGCTGCCGCAGACGTGGCGCGAAGCCTTCCAGCCGGCGTATGACGCACTGCAGGGTCACAGCAAACTGCTGCTGACCACCTATTTTGACAGCATCGGCCAGAACATTGATGTGATTCGTTCGCTGCCGGTGCAGGGGCTGCATGTCGATCTGGTCCATGGCAGTGATGATATTCAACAACTGAATCAGCAACTGCCCGCCAGCTGGCTGCTGTCGCTCGGCGTGATCAACGGACGCAACGTCTGGCGCGCCGATCTGAGCCGCTGGTTCAGCCGCTTGCAACCGCTGACAAGAGCGCGTGAACAGGTGTGGATCGGCTCCTCCTGCTCGCTGCTGCATAGCCCTATCGACCTGAGCGTCGAGACCCGTGTGGATGATGAAGTCAAAAGCTGGTTCGCCTTTGCGCTGCAGAAATGTGCCGAGCTCTCGCTGCTGAGTCAGGCACTCAACAACAACGATGCGACGGCGCTGGAAGCCTGGAGCGCACCGGTACACGCCCGCGCTCACTCCCGCCGCGTGCATAATGCGGCGGTGGGCCAGCGTCTGCAGGCCATTACCTCACAGCACAGTGAACGCCAGAGCGCTTATCCGGTGCGGGCTGTCCTGCAGCGTCAGCGTTTTAATCTGCCAGCCTGGCCTACCACCACCATCGGCTCTTTTCCGCAGACCACTGAAATTCGCGGCCTGCGCCTCGACTTTAAACAGGGCCGGCTCGACAGCAACCATTACCGCACCGGCATCGCGGAGCACATTAAGCAGGCGATTCTCGAACAGGAGCGGCTGGGGCTGGATGTGCTGGTTCACGGTGAAGCGGAACGTAACGACATGGTTGAGTACTTCGGCGAACATCTGGAGGGGTTTGTCTTCACACAGAATGGCTGGGTTCAGAGCTACGGTTCACGCTGTGTGAAACCGCCTGTCATTATTGGCGATGTCAGTCGTCCGGAGGCGATCACCGTTGAGTGGGCCAGATATGCCCAGTCGCTGACCAACAAGCCGGTAAAAGGGATGCTGACCGGTCCGGTAACCATCCTCTGCTGGTCATTCCCGCGTGAAGATGTGTCACGCGAAACCATCGCGAAACAGATCGCGCTGGCGCTGCGTGATGAAGTCGAAGACCTGGAGAAGGCGGGCATCGGGATTATCCAGATTGATGAGCCTGCGCTGCGTGAAGGTCTGCCACTGCACCAGTCTGAATGGGCCGCCTACCTGAACTGGGCGGTGGAGGCCTTCCGACTGAATGCGGCGATGGCGCGGGATGAAACCCAGATTCACACCCATATGTGTTACTGCGAATTTAACGACATTATGGACGCTATCGCGGCGCTGGATGCCGATGTGATCACCATCGAAACCTCGCGATCTGACATGGACCTGCTGGAGGCGTTTGAAAACTTCGACTACCCGAATGAAATCGGCCCCGGCGTCTACGACATCCATTCGCCTAACGTCCCCAGCGTGGAGTGGATAGAAGCACTGTTGCTTAAGGCGGCGAAACGTATTCCGGAAGCGCGTCTGTGGGTGAACCCGGACTGCGGTTTGAAAACACGTGGCTGGACGGAAACGCGTCAGGCGCTGGCGAATATGGTGACGGCAGCGAAGAAATTGCGTGGAGAAACGGCGTAGGGAATCGGGTCTGGTGGGGCGAAAAAACCAAGGGCGCATAAGCGCCCCTTTTTCATTTACTGCGATGCAACACCATACTGCCTGAACCAGGCCAGCATCCGCTGCCAGCCATCATTGGCAGATTCAGCATGGTAGCTTGCACGATAGTCAGCATTAAAGGCATGACCCGCTTCGGGATAGACGATGATCTCTGCGGTCGCATTGGCGGCATGCAGTGCCTGACGCATCTGCTCGACGCTCTCCAGCGGGATACCCTCATCCTGGCCGCCATACAAACCTAATACTGGCGCATTCAGATCGACCGCAATATCAATAGGATGCTTCTGCTGCTTCAGCGTGCGCTCACCGGTCAGTCGTCCATACCACGCCACGGCGGCGCGCAGTTGCGGGTTATGCGCGGCATAGAGCCAGCTGATTCGGCCACCCCAGCAAAAACCGGTGATGCCCATGCGACGAATATCGCCGCCGTTGCGTGCGGCCCAGTTGGCGGCATGATCGAGATCGGCCAGCACCTGGCTGTCAGGCACTTTGCTGACCAGCTCGCTGAACAGCGTCGGGATATCATTATACTCAGCGGGATCGCCCTCGCGGAAATAGAGCTCAGGCGCAATCGCCAGATAGCCTTCCAGCGCCAGGCGGCGGCAGATATCCCGGATGTGTTCATGCACACCAAAGATCTCCTGCACGACCAGTACGACTGGCCACGGGCCTTCCGCTGACTGGGGTTTTGCAAAGAATGCCGGCATATTTTCGCCCTGGCTGGGCACTGAGGTTTCACCCGCGTGAATCGCCGGGCTGTCGGTAATGATGGTGGTGGAGGCGGTGGGCTGCACGGCAGGGGCAAAGCCGCCCGTCGCCGGTTTTTGTGCCATATTATCACTGGGTTTCATTATTCTCTCCGTGCAAGCATTTGCGCAATCACGTAACTATAGCCTGGCCGGAAAGCGTATGCGCCAGGTGTCGGGTCACAGAATCAGCAGCGAATAAAATCATCCTCCTCTTTAACATTGCGCTGACCCTGACACAGCCCCACTGAGAGCTATCCGCACCCGGAAGATGCTATTGTGTGATTGCTGTCACAATTTATCTTTCGGGAAATGTAACTTTCATTTTCTTAAGTGAATGTTGTCACATATTTATTGGGCGTGCTGGCGTAGAGTGGCGCGCTACCTTCCCTTAACAGGAGTCTGAAAATGACACAGTCTGACGTTTTCCATCTTGGCCTGACCAAAGCCGATCTGCAGGGCGCCACCCTGGCGATTGTGCCGGGCGATCCGGAGCGCGTGAAGAAAATTGCCGGACTGATGGAAGATGCCACGCATCTCGCCTCACACCGTGAATTTACCTCCTGGCTGGCAAAAATTGATGGTAAGCCGGTCGTGGTCTGCTCAACCGGCATTGGCGGTCCGTCGACCTCGATTGCGGTCGAAGAGCTGGCACAGCTTGGCGTACGTACCTTCCTGCGTGTCGGTACCACGGGCGCTATCCAGCCGCATATCAATGTCGGCGATGTGCTGGTGACCACCGCATCCGTTCGCCTGGACGGGGCCAGCCTGCATTTTGCGCCGATGGAGTTTCCGGCAGTGGCTGATTTCGCCTGCACCACCGCGCTGGTTGCCGCCGCAGAAGCCTGTGGCGCGAAAACGCATATCGGCATCACCGCCTCTTCTGACACCTTCTATCCGGGTCAGGAGCGCTACGACACCGTCTCGGGCCGCGTAGTCAGTCGCTTCAGGGGATCGATGAAAGAGTGGCAGGAGATGGGCGTTCTCAACTATGAGATGGAATCCGCTACACTGTTAACCATGTGCGCCAGCCAGGGTCTGCGAGCCGGCATGGTGGCGGGCGTGATTGTGAACCGCACTCAGAAAGAGATCCCGGATGCGGTCACCATGAAACAGACAGAAAGTGACGCAGTGAAGATTGTGGTCGAAGCGGCGCGTCGCTTACTATAACGACCGCGTCTGGCAGCAGGTTTTTTGTCCAGACTCAAAACCTGCTGCCGGTAGTTAACGGCGCGTAATATCAGTGAAACCTGAGAGTTTTTATGCGCAATACTATTCCCGTCCGACGTCCTGCCCCTGGTGCTAATCCGGCCGCACTCAAAGCCATGCTGGAACGCAGTGCCGAACGTTTCCGTGCCGCCATGCAACAGGGCGACTATGCGCTGGCCGCTCAATGCTGTGAAGAGGTATTGCGCACGATGCCCAATCAGATGCAGGTGCTGAGCGACTACGCGCTCTGCCTGCTGCGTCTGGGTCAGTACAATAAATCGTACAAAATCTACCAGAAGATTTATCAGTCACCGCCCGCTGTACAGGCTACCGCCTCTGAAACCTGGCTGGATGGCCTGACCGAAGTGTGTGGCTGGCTGGATAAAAAGGACGAGGTGGCGCGTCATGGGCTGGCCTCGCTGATGCGCTCTGATGCGCGTTTCAGTCAGGGGCAGCGCGCCGCGTTTCCCGCTCCGCAACCGGAGCCTGTCGATCTCACTCATCCGCACCAGAATGTCATCGCTTTCTGCCTCTATGGCGATCAGCCGCGCTACTGTGAAACCTTAATCAAAAACGTTGAAGTGGCGCCTGAACTCTATCCCGGCTGGGTTTGCCGCATCTATCTCGATGACAGCGTGCCGCAGCATGTCTGGCAGCGCCTTGACCAGCCGCACGTCCAGCTGATCGATATGTCCCACGAGAAAACGCTGTTTCCGACCCTGTGGCGTTTCCTGGTAATGGACGATCCGGGCGTGAAGCGTTTTATCGTGCGTGATGCCGACTCGCTGCTCTCGGAGCGCGAAGCGGCAGCGGTAAACGCCTGGCTGGCGTCGCCTTACTGGTTCCACCATATGCGTGACTACTTCTCCCATACTGAGCTGCTGCTGGCAGGGATGTGGGGCGGCTGTCACGGCGTCTTCCGGGATGTGGAACAGGCGATGCGCGATTTCATTGCGCAGTATCAGGGCAGCCAGCGCTTCACCGATCAATATTTCCTCAAGGTGGCGTTGTGGCCGACGGTGCGTGAAAGCCTCCTGAGCCACGATGAGTTGTTTCATTTTCATCAGGCCCAGCCGTGGCCTGACCATGCCCCCGTGCGCTGGCAGACGCCGCATTTCCATGTGGGCAGCAATGCCGGTTTTGCCAGTATGACCGGCAAATCCAGCGCCGCTGAGGGAAGCAGACAGCGCGTCGCGATTACCTCGGGCGGGACAACCTGGCACTATCTGGCGCAGGTTAAAAAGGGTGAATGGCTATTGCCCATGCCGTTTTTCCTGATTGATGAGTGGCAGGCTGGCAAGCTCACGGTGGCGGCGCTGTAAGGCGCTGAATCCTGCTAAAATTATCTGGACATTCATACAGTGCGACTCTACCTTTCCCTCAGCAGCCTGAGTCGCGGGGGAAATCATGGATCAGCACATCATTATCAGCGCCTGTCTGGCGCTTGCCGGGTTAGGGATTGGCTGGATGCTGGCACAGTTACGTGCCGGCCATCAGGTCGCCAGTTTCCAGACCGAGCGCCGTCTGCAGGAAGAGGCGCAACAGCGTCAGCAGCAGCAGATCGAACAGCTTCAGCAGCAGACGCAGCAGCGTGAGCAGGAGCTTCGTCAGCTGCACGGCGCGCTGAGCGGCGCCAATGAGCGGCTGCAACAGCTTGATTACTGGCGTAATGAAAGTGAGCAGCTTAATCGTGAACTGCGCAATCAGCTGGAGGTCAACAGCGCACAGGAAGCGGAGCTGCGCGAGGTGACCATTCGCCTTGAAGAGACCCGTTTCGCCGCAGAAGAGAAACAGCGCCTGCTGACCAACAGCGAACAACGCCTTAGCGCCCAGTTTGAAAACCTCGCCAACCGTATTTTCGAAAACAGCGGCCGTCGCGTCGATGAACAGAACCGGCAAAGTCTGGACGGGCTGATTGGTCCGTTGCGTGAACAGCTTGATGGCTTCCGTCGTCAGGTTCATGAAAGCTTTGGCGCAGAAGCGCGTGAGCGACATACCCTGACCCATGAAATCCGGCAGTTACAGCAGCTGAATGCGCAGATGGCGCAGGAGGCGCTTAACCTGACCAAAGCGCTGAAGGGCGATAATAAAATCCAGGGTAACTGGGGTGAAGTGGTGCTGAGCCGGGTACTGGAAGCTTCCGGACTGCGTGAAGGCTACGAATATGAAACCCAGGTGAGCATTCAGTCAGAACAGCAGGGCAGGATGCAGCCGGATGTGATTGTGCGCCTGCCGCAGGGCAAAGATGTGGTAGTGGACGCCAAAATGACGCTGGTGGCCTATGAGCGCTACTTCAATGCGGATGATGAGATCGAACGAGAGCAGGCTATTCAGGAACATGTCGCTGCCATGCGGGCGCACATCCGCCTGCTGGGACGAAAAGATTATCAACAATTGCCCGGGTTACGATCGCTGGATTATGTGCTGATGTTTATCCCGGTGGAGCCCGCCTTTTTGCTGGCCATTGACCGCCAGCCTGAGCTGATTGGTGAGGCGCTGCAGCAGAACATCATGCTGGTCAGCCCTACCACGCTGCTGGTGGCGTTGCGTACCATTAATAATCTGTGGCGCTATGAGCATCAGAGTCGCAATGCGCAGAGTATTGCCGATCGGGCAACGCGGCTCTATGACAAGATGCGGCTGTTTGTCGATGACATGAGCGGCATTGGTCACAGCCTGGATAAAGCACAGAACAGCTATCGCGAGGCGATGAAAAAGCTGTCAGAAGGGCGCGGCAACCTGATTGCGCAGACTGAAGGATTTCGTGCGCTTGGCGTGGAGATCAAACGGCCAATTAATCCTCAGCTGGCCGAACGAGCCATGCCGGAAAATCGGGCGGCTGATGACGCAGATGATGACAGTGATGCGGATGAGAGTGAGATGCATGTGAGGCGCCTCCACGAATAGTATGGGCGCAGCGTGCCTGACTTCCGTGACTCTGATACACTTCGGGAAGTATTGTTTGTGGAGCAGGTAAAACCGATGGCAGATGAATCACAGCAGGAAACTACCCATTTTGGCTTTCAGACGGTCGCCAAAAGCGAAAAAGCTGACAAAGTCGCGGACGTGTTTCACTCCGTAGCGGCAAAATATGACCTGATGAACGATTTGATGTCTTTTGGCGTCCATCGTATCTGGAAGCGTTTTACCATTGACAGCAGCGGCGTACGTCGCGGTCAGCGCGTGTTGGATCTGGCGGGTGGTACCGGCGATCTGACGGCTAAATTTTCTCGCCTGGTGGGCGAAACGGGTCAGGTTGTACTGGCCGATATCAACAGTTCCATGCTGAAGATGGGCCGCGAAAAGCTGCGCAATCAGGGCGTGGTCGGCAACGTGAGTTACGTACAGGCCAACGCCGAAGCCCTGCCTTTCCCCGATAACTATTTCGACTGCATTACCATCTCTTTTGGCCTGCGTAACGTTACGGAAAAAGAGAAGGCGCTGGCCTCTATGTTCCGGGTACTCAAGCCGGGCGGACGCCTGCTGGTGCTGGAGTTCTCTAAACCCGTTCTGGATCCGCTGAGCAAAGCGTATGACGCCTACTCGTTCCATATTCTGCCGCGTATCGGACAGCTGGTGGCGCAGGATGCAGAGAGCTATCGCTATCTGGCCGAATCGATCCGCATGCATCCCGATCAGGAGACCCTGAAAGCGATGATGAACGATGTTGGTTTTGAAAATACCACTTACTCCAATATGACCGGCGGCATTGTGGCGCTGCATCGTGGATTTAAGTTCTGAGTGAGATGGTAATGAACCTGACGCCCTTGATTACCGCGGGCCTGGAAACGGCGCTGAACCGTATTCTCTATCGCGATCGTGGCCTGAAACCGGCGCGGCAACGCCTGAATGGCAAAGTGTTGACGCTGCGCCTGAATGAGTTCTCTCATCCGCTGGTGCTGGTCTTCAGTGAACAGCAGGTCGATGTGTTAGCTGACTGGCAGGATCGCAGTGACTGCACGGTGATCACCTCGCTGAAAACCCTGCCGAAGCTGCGCGATCGCCAGCAGCTGACGCCGCTGATCCGTAGCGGTGAACTGCAGGTTGAAGGTGATCTGCAGGTGGTGCAGCAGTTCTCTGCGCTGATGGATCTGGCTGAGCTGGATCCGGCAGAATATCTGGCTCCCTGGGTCGGCGATATCGCCGCACAGGGGATCAGCCAGCGCTCACAACAGGCATTACGCTTTTTCAAAGGTGAAGTGCAGCGTCGCCAGGATTATCTCGGACAGGCCATAACCGAAGAGTGGCGTGTTGCGCCTGGCTCGCTGGAATTAGCCTGGTTTTCTGAGGAGGTCGACGCGATGGAACGTTCGCTTGAGGCGCTTGATGCGCGTCTGGCGCAGCTGGAGGCAAAATGAGTTTTGGAGAGATCCGCCGCTTATATCTGATCATGAAGGTGTTTCTGACCTATGGCCTTGATGAACTGATTCCTCAGACACGCCTCACTTTCCTGTTTCGCCTGTGGCGTCGCTCTGTTTTCTGGATCCCTAATCTGCATCAGCATGAACCGATCGGCGCACGTATGCGCATGGCGATGGAGCAGCTGGGTCCGGTCTGGATCAAGTTTGGCCAGATGCTGTCGACCCGTCGTGATCTCTTCCCGCCGCTGATTGCCGATCAACTGGCGATCCTGCAGGACCGTGTTGCGCCGTTCGATGGCGTCAAAGCCAAAGCGCAGATTGAAGCTTCAATGGGCGCGCCGATTGAAACCTGGTTTGATGATTTTGATATCAAGCCACTGGCTTCGGCATCCATTGCGCAGGTGCACACCGCCACGCTGAAATCAACTGGCAAGAAAGTGGTGATCAAAGTGATTCGCCCCGATATTTTGCCGGTGATTCGGGCGGACATGAAACTGATCTATCGCCTGGCCCGCTGGGTCCCGCGCCTGTTGCCGGATGGCCGTCGTCTGCGTCCGGTTGAAGTGGTGCGCGATTATGAGAAAACCCTGCTTGATGAGCTGAATCTGTTACGTGAAGCGGCCAACGCCATTCAGCTGCGCCGGAATTTTGAAGATAGCCGCATGCTCTATGTGCCGGAAGTCTATTCCGACTACTGCAGCGAAACCATGATGGTGATGGAGCGCATCTACGGCATTCCGATTTCAGATGTTGCCACGCTGGAGCGTCATGGCGTTAATATGAAGCTGCTGGCAGAACGTGGCGTGCAGGTCTTCTTCACCCAGGTCTTCCGCGACAGCTTCTTCCATGCGGATATGCATCCTGGCAATATTTTTGTCAGCTATGAACATCCGGAAGATCCACAATATATCGGCATCGATTGCGGTATCGTGGGTTCACTGAACAAAGAAGATAAGCGCTATCTGGCTGAAAACTTTATCGCCTTCTTCAACCGTGACTACCGTAAGGTCGCGGAGTTGCACGTTGACTCAGGCTGGGTGCCGCCCGATACCAACGTAGAAGATTTCGAGTTTGCGATTCGTACGGTCTGCGAGCCGATTTTTGAAAAACCGCTGGCTGAAATCTCCTTCGGGCATGTGCTGCTGAACCTGTTCAACACCGCACGCCGCTTTAATATGGAAGTGCAGCCGCAGCTGGTCCTGCTGCAAAAAACGCTGCTCTATGTTGAAGGCATCGGCCGTCAGCTCTATCCGCAGCTCGACCTGTGGAAGACAGCCAAGCCCTTCCTGGAAGAGTGGATCAAAGATCAGGTGGGATTACCGGCTATTATCCGTGCGGTAAAAGAGAAAGCGCCATTCTGGGCTGAGAAGCTCCCTGAGCTGCCGGAGCTGTTTTACGACAGCATGCGCCAGCACAAACTTTTGCGGCACAGCGTCGATAAATTAGTGGGCGATATGAATGCGCAACGCGTCCGGCACCATCAGGCGCGTTACCTGTTCGGCGTCGGTGCAACGTTGCTGTTAAGCGGAACGGCTGTGCTGCTCACCCGACCGGATTGGGACTTTTTCCCGGCGGTGTTGATGGCAGCAGGAATTGTCTCCTGGTTAATCGGCTGGCGTAAGACAAACTGATTGTCACGTCCGTCTAAAAAAAGGTAATGTCGCTGGCTCAGGCCCGGTTGAAAAGGGCACTCTGTGGTGCATTACCTCATCGTTTTCACAGAATATTAGAGGCTATCTCATGGGCGGTATCAGTATCTGGCAATTGTTAATCATTGCCGTGATTGTTGTACTTCTGTTCGGTACCAACAAATTACGTAATCTGGGTTCAGATTTGGGTTCTTCGATTCGTGGCTTCAAAAAAGCCATGGGTGACGAGGACGACAAAAAGGATCAACCGAAAGAGCAGGACGCTGACTTCGCTGCCAAAACGCTGGCGGACAAACAGCAAACTTCGGCTAACAAAGAAGAAGCCAAGAACGACAAGCAGGTGTAAACCGTGTTTGATATTGGTTTTAGTGAACTGGTATTGGTGTTCGTGATCGGGCTGATTGTACTCGGCCCGCAACGTTTACCGGTTGCGGTGAAAACCGTGGTCGGCTGGATCAGGGCGATTCGTTCGCTGGCAGCCAATGTACAACATGAACTGGCGCAGGAGCTCAAGCTGCAGGAGTTGCAGGAGAGCCTGAAAAAGGTGGAAGAAGCGGGCCGTGGCACGCTCTCACCCGAGCTGAAAGAGTCGATGGAAGAGCTGCGTAAAACTGCGGATTCAATGAAACGCTCGGTCAGTCAGAGCATCGACATTGAAAAAGAGGAAGACGAGGCAAACACCATCCATTCGGCTCAGCACAGGCCCGCGCCTGCTCCGGCTGAGCCTTCGGCGACACCGGCTACAGCAGAACATCAGGCCAGTGCCCCGGCACAGACACCGTCTGCGGTTTCAGAATCAGGCCCGGCGGTGCAGCCCTCTGCCGCACCTTCTGCCGTCGCCAATGCTCCTGCACCGGCTTCTTCAGCGGTTTCATCAGGTCCGGCGGTGCAGTCCTCTGCCGCACCAACCGCTGTGGCCAGCGCACCGGCACAGGCGCCCGCTGGCGACGTTGCCAGGCCGGCAGATCCTGCGCGTCATTCCGCTACCCCCTCTTCTGCAAGTGATGAACGATAATGGCCGTTGAAGATACCCAACCGCTCATCAGTCATCTGATTGAGCTGCGTAAGCGACTACTGAACTGCATCGTCGCCGTATTAGCGATTTTCCTGGTGCTGGTTTATTTCGCCAACGACATCTACCAGCTGGTCGCGGCACCGCTAATCAGCCAGATGCCGGTGGGCTCCAGCATGATCGCGACCGATGTGGCCTCACCGTTTTTCACCCCGATTAAGCTGACCATTATAGTGTCGGTGTTTCTTGCGGTGCCGGTGATCCTCTATCAGATCTGGGCATTTGTCGCCCCGGCGCTTTACCGTCATGAGCGCAGGCTGGTTATGCCGCTGCTGTTTTCCAGCACCTTCCTGTTCTACTTCGGCGTGGCCTTTGCCTATTTCGTGGTCTTCCCGCTGGCATTTGGTTTTTTCACCAAGACAGCGCCGATCGGCGTGACTGTAGCAACGGATATCTCCAAATACCTCGATTTTGTCATGACGCTGTTTATGGCATTTGGCGTGGCGTTTGAAGTGCCGGTGGCGATTGTGTTGCTGTGCTGGACCGGTATCACCAGCCCGGAAGAGTTGAAGAAGAAACGTCCCTATATTCTGGTGGGCGCCTTCGTGGTCGGGATGTTGCTCACACCGCCGGATGTTTTTTCCCAAACTTTGCTCGCTATTCCGATGTACTGCCTGTTTGAAGTCGGCGTATTCTTTTCCCGTTACTATGTGGGTAAAGGCCGCCGGTTACAGGATGAAGAAGAGAATACCGACTCCTGATGCGGACAGTTTTACCCGCACTGGCGGGAAGCGATCACTCCAAACCGCCCTGATGGGCGGTTTTTGTTTATAAACTGTGGGAAAAATTATGTTTGATATCGGTGTAAACCTGACCAGCACGCAATTCGCCTCCGACCGGCAAAAGGTGGTTAAACGCGCGCGTGATGCGGGCGTCACCGGCATGCTTATTACCGGCACTAACGCGCTGGAGAGCCAGCAGGCTCAGCGACTGGCTGAAGATCAAGCGGGCTTCTGTTGGTCTACCGCGGGCGTTCATCCTCATCATGCCAGCGAATGGTCAACGGAAATTGCCAGCACCCTGCGTCGCCTGGCTGAAAAACCGGAAGTGGTTGCCATCGGTGAATGCGGACTCGATTTCAATCGCAATCTGTCGGCTCATGAGCAGCAGGAGTATGCGTTTGATGCGCAGCTGGCTCTGGCGGCAGAACTCAATATGCCGGTCTTTCTGCACTGCCGCGAAGCCCATGCGCGTTTCGCTGCAGTGCTGGCGCCCTGGCTGCCAAAACTGCCTGGCGCGGTAATCCACTGCTTTACCGGCACGCGTGACGAACTGGAAGCCTGTCTGGGCATGGGATTATCGGTAGGGATTACGGGCTGGGTATGCGATGAGCGCCGTGGTCTGGAGTTGCGCGAGCTGCTGCCACTGATTCCGGCCGATCGCCTGCTGCTGGAAACGGATGCCCCATATCTGCTGCCGCGCGACATGCGTCCACGCCCGACTTCGCGCCGTAATGAACCCTGCTTTTTACCGCATATTGTGCACCAGGTGGCGACATGGCGTGGTGAGAGTGCTGAGGAACTGGCGACCCGCATCGACCATAATGCGC
Organism: Pantoea sp. EKM10T; assembly: GCF_011800685.1. Lineage (NCBI taxonomy): Bacteria > Pseudomonadati > Pseudomonadota > Gammaproteobacteria > Enterobacterales > Erwiniaceae > Pantoea > Pantoea sp. EKM10T. The sequence goes on along the minus strand of NZ_JAALEU010000008.1, from coordinate 11,664 downwards.
GGACGTTATTCAGACTGGCTTAAATCTTGCGGAACTGCTTGTTGTCGACGCTGCGCATTACCTGCTTGTTCAGCAAATTAAGCAACAGAATTGAGCGCGTTTCACCATCCGGCTCGGCAAAGATAGCGCGCAGCCCTTCAAACGTCCCGTCGGTGATGACCACTTCATCACCGCTTTGCGGCGTTTCAGGGTCAAGCAGGATTTGCGGGACGTCTGTTTCCAGCGCTTCAATCACGGCTGAAGGCACTGTCGCGGGCGTCGTGCCAAAGCGCACGAAGTGGCTGACGCCACGGGTGCTGCTGATCGTCGTGGTGTGAATGGCTTCCGGATCAAACTCGATAAACAGATAATTCGGGAACAGTGGCTCACTCACGGTGGTGCGTTTACCGCGCACGATCTTTTCCAGAGCGATCATCGGGCTGAGGCAATGCACTTCCTGCCGCTCCAGATGCTCCTTCGCGCGCAGTAGCTGTCCACGTTTGCAATAGAGTAAGTACCAGGATTCCATAACTGCTCCCATTGAATGGACGCTAAGAATAGCAAACCTGCTGCCAGAGTTATAGCGCAGGGGCAGGGTAAAGCGTCCCGCAAAGAAAATAAACTGAGACTTTTCTTAAGATGCCCGATGGCAGCAGAAAAGGTGACTGAAAATTGACGTCTGCTATTGCTCTGTATCAGACTCAATGACCATCACATCTGCAAAAGGATCCTCTGATGGAACTCTTTCTGTTGAGCAACGGCAAGCTGGCGGATGATGCGCCGCTGCTGGGCTATGCGCAGCCGCAGCTGCACGCCATGACTGCCCGACGCGCTATCCGCTCGGCGGTACTGATCCCCTACGCGATTATTCGTGGCGATCAGCAGCAACGCGCCGCCGAACTCAGTGCCTCACTGGGCATTCAGGTTGAGCGGGTTCAGGCATTCGCCTCACCGGCTGAAGCGATTGCGCAGGCAGAGCTGATTTTAGTCAGCGGCGGCAACACCTGGTTCCTGAATCAGATGCTGCATGAGCAGGGTCTGATCGGGGCGATTCAGCGCGCGGTGCGGGAGCGGCAGGTACCTTATGTCGGCTGGAGCGCAGGCTGCAACGTGGCGACGCCCTCAATCCGTACCACGAACGATATGCCGGTGCGCAGCAGCGTGGTGCTGCCTGCGCTGGGACTCTTTCCGGTGCAGATTAATCCCCACTATCTGGATGCCAGCGTCAGCAGTCATATGGGCGAAACCCGTGACGAACGGCTGGCAGAGTTCTGTGCAGTTAATCCGACTGAGTCGGTGATTGCACTGCGTGAAGGCAGTTTTCTGCACGTTCACGACAATCAGCTGCGCTATCACAGCGTGCGAAACGAAGATTTTAAACTGTTTCGCCACGGCGAGCCGATTCAGGGGTATCACGATGCCCGCGCGTTACAACCGCTGGTTCCCTTTCAGTGCGTATGACGCTGCCATATAAACCTCAGCATAACCGCTTAATCAGACCTATAATGGCCGATTCACTCTGGCCGGAAAGCTAAAGCCGCATGAAATATCACGATTTAAGAGACTTTCTCGCGCTGCTCGAACAGCGCGGTGAGCTAAAGCGCATTACCCAGTCGATCGATCCTGAACTGGAAATGACCGAAATCGCCGACCGCACTCTGCGTGCCGGTGGCCCGGCTCTGCTGTTTGAAAACCCGAAAGGGTACGACATGCCGGTGCTGTGCAATCTGTTCGGCACACCAAAGCGTGTGGCAATGGGCATGGGCCAGGAAGAGGTCAGCGCACTGCGTGAAGTGGGTAAACTGCTGGCCTTCCTGAAAGAGCCGGAGCCGCCAAAAGGCTTCCGCGATCTGTTCGATAAGATGCCGCAGTTTAAGCAGGTCCTGAACATGCCGACCAAACGCCTGCGCAATGCACCCTGTCAGGAAGAGGTGTTCAGCGGCGATGAAGTCGATCTGACGCGGATTCCGGTGATGAAGTGCTGGCCGGGCGATGCGGCACCGCTGATTACCTGGGGGCTGACCGTGACGCGCGGCCCGCACAAAGAGCGGCAGAATCTTGGGATCTACCGGCAGCAGGTGATCGGCAAAAATCGGCTGATCATGCGCTGGCTGTCGCACCGTGGCGGCGCGCTCGACTATCTGGAGTGGACGAAAGCGCATCCGGGTGAGCGTTTTCCGGTCTCGGTGGCGCTGGGTGCCGATCCTGCCACTATCCTTGGGGCCGTAACGCCGGTGCCTGATACGCTGTCAGAATATGCGTTCGCCGGTTTACTGCGCGGCAATAAAACCGAAGTAGTGAAATGCCTCTCGAACGATCTCGAAGTTCCTGCCAGCGCGGAAATCGTGCTGGAAGGGTATATCGAAGCGGGCGATATGGCGCCGGAAGGACCTTACGGCGACCACACCGGCTACTACAATGAAGTAGATAGCTTCCCGGTGTTTACCGTTACGCATATTACGCAGCGCCATAAGCCTATCTATCACTCCACCTATACCGGCCGTCCGCCAGATGAACCTGCGGTGCTGGGTGTGGCGCTGAATGAAGTGCTGGTGCCGATTCTGGTGAAGCAGTTCCCGGAGATCGTGGACTTCTATCTGCCGCCAGAAGGATGTTCATACCGGCTGGCGGTCGTGACGATTAAAAAGCAGTACGCGGGGCATGCCAAACGTGTCATGTTTGGCGTCTGGTCGTTTCTGCGGCAGTTCATGTACACCAAATTTGTTATTGTGTGTGACGATGACGTTAATGCGCGTGACTGGAACGACGTGATCTGGGCGATCACCACGCGTATGGATCCGGCCCGCGATACGGTATTAGTGGAAAATACCCCAATCGATTATCTCGATTTCGCTTCGCCCGTTTCCGGGCTGGGATCGAAGATGGGGATGGATGCGACCAATAAGTGGCCAGGTGAAACGCAGCGCGAATGGGGTACACCTATCGTCAAAGATCCTGCGGTCACCGCGCGCATTGATGCTATCTGGGATGAGCTAGGTATTTTTGATCAGCCGCCACAGCGTTGATGGCGAGCACAACCATAAAGACGACCCGACAGAGGGAACGCATGACAACGTTAAGCTGTAAAGTAACTTCGGTTGAGGCGATTACCGACACGGTCTATCGCGTTCGCCTGATCCCTGAAGCGGAATTCAGTTTTCGCGCGGGACAGTATCTGATGGTGGTGATGGACGAGCGTGACAAGCGTCCGTTCTCACTGGCCTCAACGCCGATGGAAAAAGATATCATTGAGCTGCATATCGGCGCGTCCGATCTGAACCTCTATGCCATGGCCGTCATGGATCGCATCCGTAACGATCGCCAGATTACGGTTGATATGCCGCACGGCGATGCCTGGCTGCGTGAAGAGAGCAGCAAGCCGCTGATTCTGATTGCAGGCGGCACCGGTTTCTCCTATGCCCGTTCGATTCTGCTCACTGCACTGGCGGAACAGCCAGAGCGCGATATCGCCATTTACTGGGGCGGACGTGAGCTCAAGCATCTGTACGATCTGGAAGAGCTGGATGCGCTGGCGGTGAAGCACCCGAATCTGAAGGTGATCCCGGTTGTCGAGCAACCTGAAGCGGGCTGGCAGGGCCGTTCAGGCACGGTACTGACGGCAGTAATGCAGGATTTCAGTACGCTGAGCGAGCATGAGATCTACATCGCCGGACGTTTTGAGATGGCGAAGATTGCCCGCGATCGTTTCTGTGCCGAGCGTGGCGCGGTGGAGTCACAGATGTACGGCGATGCGTTTGCCTTTATCTGATTCCCTGTAGCAGCCTGTAGCAGACAGAAAAAACCCGCCGGTTTACGGCGGGTAAATCTGACAAAGTAAGACTCAACGTATTACAGACGCTCGAATACGGTCGCAATGCCCTGACCCAGTCCGATGCACATGGTGGCGAGGCCAAAACGGGCATCGCGTCGCTCCATAATATTCAGCAATGTCGTGCTGATGCGTGCGCCGGAGCAGCCCAGCGGATGGCCTAACGCAATCGCGCCGCCATTCAGATTGACCTTATCATCCATCCGTTCCAGCAAACCTAAGTCCTTGATGCAGGGCAGCGTCTGCGCGGCAAAGGCTTCATTCAGCTCAAACACATCGATATCACTGACGCTCAGTCCCGCCCGTTTTAATGCCAGTTTGCTGGCCGGTACCGGTCCATAGCCCATAATCGAAGGATCACAGCCCACCACCGCCATGCTGCGGATGCGCGCGCGCGGTGTCAGCCCCAGTTCACGGGCGCGTGATTCACTCATGACCAGCATGGCGGCCGCGCCATCTGACAACGCCGACGACGTACCCGCCGTGACGGTGCCGTTAACCGGATCGAAGGCGGGTTTGAGTGCCGCCAGTCCTTCGGCGCTGGTCTCCTCGCGAATCACCTCATCGAAGTCATAGCGTTTAAGAATGCCGTCGCTGTCGTGACCATAGGTGGCGACAATCTCTGTTGCAAAGTCCCCACGCTGGGTGGCCTGCCAGGCCCGCTGGTGTGAACGCAGGGCAAATGCATCCTGCTGCTCACGGCTGATATGATGCATTCGCGCCAGCATTTCAGCCGTTAAGCCCATCATGCCTGCTGCTTTTGCCACGGTTCGGCCCAGACCGGGATGAAAGTCGACGCCGTGATTCATCGGCACATGTCCCATATGCTCCACGCCACCGATCAGACAGCATTGCGCATCACCGACCATAATGGCGCGGGCCGCATCATGCAGCGCCTGCATTGAAGAGCCACACAGTCGGTTGACGGTGGTGGCCGGCACTGAATGCGGGATTTCGGCCAGCAGCGCGGCGTTACGCGCGATATTAAATCCCTGTTCCAGCGTCTGCTGTACGCAGCCCCAGACGATATCGTCCAGTGATGTCGGGTTCACCGCCGGGTTGCGGCTCAGGAGTTCGCGCATCAGGTGCGCAGAGAGATCTTCAGCGCGCACGTGACGAAAGGCGCCGCCTTTTGAACGTCCCATTGGCGTGCGCACCGCATCAATAATCACCACATTTTCCATCTTTTTGCCCTCAGGCGCTTTTCAGCGCGGCTTCATCAATCGGTTTGGCGGCGGGATACCAGCTTTCATGCTGATGGGCTTTCTGCACCAGCAGCGCAGGCAGGGCATATAAGCCACCGAGCGCGCTATAACGCCGGGCCTGATCCACCACATTGCTGTTGCCCAGGGTATCGAGATAGCGGAAAGCGCCGCCACGGAAAGGCGGGAAGCCGAGACCATAGACCAGCGCCATATCCGCTTCCGCTGGCGAGGCGATAATCTTCTCTTCCAGGCAGCGCACTACTTCATTCAGCATTGGCAGCATCATGCGATTCAGGATCTCTTCGTCGCTGAAGACACGCTTAGGCTGGCAGACCTGCTCCAGCAGCGTATCCACTTCGGTATCAGCCACTTTTGTCAGCTTGCCCTTTTTATCTTCTTCCCAGCGCCAGAAGCCTTTGCCATTTTTCTGGCCAAAACGACCGGCATCAAACAGCAGATCGATCGCATCACGATAGTCATGCTTCATACGATCCGGGAAACCGTCAGCCATGACGCTTTGCGCGTGGTGCGCGGTATCGATGCCGACCACATCCAGCAGCCATGAGGGGCCCATCGGCCAGCCAAACTGTTTTTCCATCACTTTATCAATCTGACGGAAATCGGCGCCGTCGCGCAGCAGCAGGCTGAAAGCGGCGAAGTAAGGGAACAGCACCCGGTTAACAAAGAAGCCCGGACAGTCATTCACTACGATCGGGGTTTTGCCCATTTTGCTGGCCCAGGCCACCACTTTGCTCAGGGTCGCTTCACTGGTTTTCTCGCCACGAACCACCTCTACCAGCGGCATACGCGGTACCGGATTGAAGAAGTGCATGCCGCAGAAGTTTTCCGGACGCTGAAGCGCCTGCGCCAGCTGGCTGATGGGAATGGTCGAGGTATTGGAGGCCAGAATCGCATCCTCACGCAGATGCTGTTCGGTTTCCGCCAGCACTTTTGCCTTGATCAGCGGGTTCTCTACCACCGCTTCAACCACCACATCAGCCTGTTCAAAACCGGCGTAATCCAGCGTGGGCTGGATAGTGGCGATCACACTGGCGAGTTTGTTGCCGTCGATTTTGCCGCGTTCCAGCAGCTTATTGAGCAGCTTGCTGGCTTCGTTCATCCCCAGCGTTAACGCCTGTGGATTAATATCTTTCATTCTGACCGGCACGCCTTTCCACGCAGACTGGTAGCTGATGCCGCCACCCATGATGCCTGCGCCCAGTACCGCTGCCTGAGCGGGTGCGCCGCTTTCGCTGCCGCGCTTTTTCGCCAGACCTTTCACGTACTGGTCGTTGAGGAAGATGCCGACCAGCGCGCGTGCTTCATCAGACTGGGCCAGCGGCACAAACGCTGCGGTTTCAAGCTTCAGCGCGTCATCGCGGCCAAGGCTGGCTGCAGCTTCAATGGTTTTTACCGCCATCAGCGGAGCGGGATAATGCTTGCCTGCGGTTTGCAGCACCATGGCTTTCGCGATAGTGAAGCTCATGGCCGCTTCAATCGGGCTGAGTTTCAGCGGAGCCAGCTTAGGGGCCCGGCGGGCGCGCCAGCTGCCATCAGTGGCAGCGGCCTTAAGCATGGTGATTCCCGCCTCACGCAGTTTCTCGCGAGACACCACGGCATCGACCAGACCGAGTTTAAGAGCGGCATTGCCATCGACATCTTTTCCCGCCGCAATAATTTCCAGCGCACTGTCGGCGCCCAGCAGGCGCGGCAATCGCACGCTGCCGCCAAATCCCGGCATGATGCCGAGTTTGGTTTCCGGCAGGCCAATACGGGCGTCCGCAGTAGCGATACGCAGATCGGTTGCCAGTACGCATTCACATCCGCCGCCCAGTGCATAGCCGTCAATGGCGGCCAGAGTCGGTACCGGCAAATCTTCCAGACGATTGAAGATGCTGTTGGCGTAACTCAGCCACTGGCTCAGTTTTTCGGTGGGTGCATCAAACAGTGAAAGGAACTCGGTGATATCTGCCCCTACAATAAAGGCAGGTTTAGCGGAGCTCAGCAGCAGGCCGCGCAGTTCTGGCTGCTGCTCCAGCACAGCTATTGCCTCGCCCAGGCTGGCGACAGTTTGCGTATCGAGCTTGTTGACCGAGCCCGTAGCGTCAAAAACCAGCTCGGCGATGCCATCGTCCAGCCAGTGAAGAGTAAGGTTAGCGCCTTGGTAGAGCATGTGCGTCTCCTGAAACCGCGAAAGGTGATCTGGTCATACCAGATGATCGTGAGTGTGGGAGCGATGTTAATTTTTTGCAAACTGGTCTTTGCTTATTTGCTAACAAGATCACAGCTGCGCCGACTTCGGCATCTGCGCAAGGGGTATGCTAAACTGCGGCCATTTCGCGACACTGGAGAGACGTCAATGGATTCACTGAAGACCTTGTATCACGCGCACATCGCCACGTTGCAACAACGGGCGCAGCAGGTGCTGGCACGCAATAAACTGGATGCGATGTTGATCCATTCCGGTGAGTTGTTGACGGTGTTTCTGGATGATCACACTTATCCGTTTAAGGTGAATCCGCAGTTCAAGGCCTGGGTGCCGGTGACGCAGGTGCCCAACTGCTGGCTCTGGATTGATGGGGTGAACAAACCGAAACTGTGGTTCTACTCTCCGGTGGATTACTGGCATAACGTTGAACCGTTGCCGGATAGCTTCTGGACCGGGGATGTCGACGTTATCGGCCTGAAAAATGCGGATGAGATAGCGCAGTTGCTGCCTGCACAGCGTGATAACGTCGCCTATATCGGCCCGGTTAACGCGCGTGCATCTCAGCTCGGCATCGCCTCTGGCAATATTAATCCCAAAGCGGTAATCGACTTCCTGCACTTCCATCGCAGCATCAAAACTGATTATGAACTCGCCTGTCTGCGCCAGGCGCAGAAGCTGGCGGTTGCCGGTCATCGCGCGGCTAAAGAGGCGTTCTCGGCGGGCTTAAGCGAGTTCGATATCAATCAGGCGTATCTGACCGCTACCGGTCATCGCGACACCGATGTACCTTACGGCAATATCATTGCGCTGAATGAGCACGCTGCGGTGCTGCACTACACCCGGCTGGATCATCAGCCACCGGCGAAACGCCATAGCTTTTTGATTGATGCGGGTGCCGAGTATCTTGGCTATGCCGCTGATTTGACCCGCAGCTATGCGGCGCAGAGCAGTTCGCTCTATGCCAGAATGGTTGAGGCGATGAACACTGAAGAGCTGGCCCTGATAGCCACGCTGAAACCGGGCGTACGCTACACCGATTACCACCTTCAGATGCATCAGCGTATTGCGAAGATGTTGCTGAAGTTTGAGCTGGTTCAGGGAATCAGCGAAGAAGCGCTGGTGGCTGAAGATCTGACCGGTCCGTTTATGCCACATGGCCTGGGGCATCCGCTGGGTCTGCAGGTCCATGACGTTGCCGGTTTTATGCAGGATGAGCAGGGCACCCATCTCGCCGCGCCAGCGCAATATCCTTATCTTCGCTGCACCCGCGTGCTGCAACCGGGCATGGTATTAACCATTGAGCCGGGCTTCTATATTATTGATTCGTTACTCAAGCCGCTGCGTGAAGGCCGTTTCAGTCAGCACTTTAACTGGCAGGCCATTGATGCGCTTCGGCCTTATGGCGGGATTCGTATCGAGGATAACGTGGTGATCCATGCGCATCGCGTTGAGAACATGACCCGCGATCTGCATCTGGCCTGATGGAGGCCTTTGATATTCCCGCTGTGCCAGTAAGCAGCAGTGAGGAGACAATCAAAAAGAGTCGCTTCATTACGCTACTGGCGCACACCGAGGGTGCAGAGGCGGCGCGCGCGTTTGTCCAGCAGGTTAAAAGCGAGCATCCCACTGCCCGGCATCACTGCTGGGCCTGGGTAGCGGGCGCGCCGAATGATTCTCAGCAACTCGGTTTCTCTGATGATGGTGAACCTTCGGGTACGGCAGGGAAACCGATGCTGGCGCAACTGATGGGCGCGGATATTGGCGAGATTACCGCTGTGGTGGTGCGTTATTACGGTGGCATCATGCTGGGAACCGGCGGCTTAGTGAAAGCGTATGGTGGTGGCGTCCAGCAGGGGCTTAAGCAGTTGCCAAGGCAGCGCAAAGTGCCGATGAAGCTGTTCACTTTGCAATGTGACTATGCGCAGCTCAGTGATATTGAACGGCTGGTACAGCGTTTTGAAGGTAAGGTGACCGACAGCCAGTTTCAGGATCGTATTGCGTTGACGCTGGCTGTACCTTACGGACAGATCGACGGGTTCAAAAAAAATCTGTCAGACTTTAGTCGGGGCGCGTTATCGCTGATCCCGCTCACACCATGATGTTCATCTCTTTTATTTAAAGGAACGGCTGAATGCACTTTCGCGCCATTACCCGCATAGTCGGTCTGCTGGTGATCCTCTTTTCAGTGACGATGATTTTGCCCGGCCTGGTCGCCTTAATTTATCGCGATGGCGCAGGGCGGGCGTTTAGCCAGACCTTTATGATGGCGCTGGTGATCGGCTCGCTGCTGTGGTGGCCGAATCGCAAAAAGAAAACCGAACTCAAACCGCGGGAAGGGTTTCTGATTGTAGTCCTGTTCTGGACGGTGCTGGGCAGCGTAGGGGCGATGCCCTTTATCTTTGCCGAACAGCCGCATCTTTCGGTGACGGATGCGTTCTTTGAATCTTTCTCTGGCCTGACAACCACCGGTGCCACCACTCTGGTGGGGCTGGACTCGTTGCCTAAGGCGATTCTCTTCTATCGGCAGATGCTGCAGTGGCTGGGCGGTATGGGGATCATCGTATTAGCCGTGGCGATACTGCCAATTCTGGGCGTCGGGGGCATGCAGCTCTATCGCGCTGAAATGCCGGGGCCGCTGAAAGATAATAAAATGCGACCGCGTATCGCCGAGACGGCTAAAACACTCTGGCTGATCTACGTCCTGCTGACGATAGCCTGTGCGCTGGCATTGTGGCTGGCGGGAATGCCAGCGTTTGATGCTATTGGCCACAGTTTCTCGACTATCGCCATTGGCGGCTTCTCAACCCATGATGCCAGTATCGGCTATTTTAACAGTGGCACTATCAATACCATCGTGGCGGTGTTTCTGCTGATCTCCGGCTGCAACTACGGCCTGCACTTTGCCATGTTAAGCGGACGCAATCTGCGTGTGTACTGGCGCGACCCTGAGTTCCGCATGTTTATTGGCGTTCAACTGACGCTGGTGTTGATCTGTACCCTGGTGCTCTGGTTCCATAATGTCTATGAAAGTGGCTGGCAGACGCTGAACCAGGCCTTTTTCCAGGTGGTCTCCATGGCGACGACGGCGGGATTCACGACCGACAGCATCGCACGCTGGCCATTGTTCCTGCCGGTACTGCTGTTGTGCTCCGCCTTTATCGGCGGCTGTGCCGGTTCAACCGGCGGTGGTCTGAAGGTGATTCGCATACTGCTGTTATGCAAGCAGGGTAACCGTGAGCTTAAGCGTCTGGTTCACCCCAATGCGGTCTACACCATTAAGCTGGGCAACCGGGCGCTGCCGGAACGTATTCTTGAAGCCGTATGGGGATTCTTCTCGGCTTATGCGCTGGTGTTCCTGATCAGCATGCTGGCGATCATCGCTACCGGTGTTGATGACTTCTCGGCTTTTGCTGCCGTTGCCGCGACGCTCAATAACCTCGGCCCTGGCTTAGGGGTCGTAGCTGATAACTTCACTTCAATGAATGACGTGGCGAAATGGATTCTTATTTCCACCATGTTGTTCGGGCGTCTCGAGGTATTCACCTTGCTGGTGCTGTTCACGCCTACTTTCTGGCGTGAATAATTAATAAGGATGCTGACATGAAAGCGCTAATTCTCTATTCCACTCGCGACGGACAAACCAAGAAGATTGCCTCTTCTATTGCTGATGTGATCCGTCAGCAGCAGCAGTGTGATGTACTGAACATTCAGGATGCCACTCTGCCTGACTGGGCACAGTATGATCGCGTGTTAATTGGCGCATCTATCCGCTATGGCCATTTTCAGCCGGTCGTCGATAAGTTCGTTAAAAAACACCTTCATGAGTTGCAGCAGCGTACCAGCGGTTTCTTTTCGGTGAACCTGACGGCGCGCAAACCTGAGAAGCGCTCTCCTGAAACCAATGCCTATACGCAGAAGTTCCTGGCACACTCGCCGTGGCAGCCTGATTGCTGTGCCGTGTTCGCAGGCGCGCTCTATTATCCGCGCTATCGCTGGTTCGATCGCGTCATGATCCAGTTGATTATGCGCATGACCGGTGGTGAGACAGATTCGACGAAAGAAGTGGAGTACACGGACTGGCAGCAGGTAAGCACTTTTGCCAATGATTTTGCACAGTTACCAGGCAAATCGTAGCGAAATAGCGCGATTTGATGAAAATTACTGCGAACGATAATCTTTTCGTAATAAACACTTGTCAGCCCGCGCGAACTCCCTATAATGCGCCTCCATCGACACGGCACACCGGCAACGGAAAACGGGTTGAGAGGCACAGGAGACTGCGCCGCCGGAGAAAAACTTCTGAGAAAGAGGTTGACTCTGCAGGAGGAAAGCGTAATATACGCCACCTCGCGACAGGACGCTAACGCACTGTTCGCACTGCTCTTTAACAATTTATCAGACAATCTGTGTGGGCACTCGCAGGATTGATATCAGCGTCTCCG